>JAFPXN010000097.1 GCA_017412505.1 Bacillota bacterium
GAACTGCCGATCATCACGATCTACGCGATGTACATTCCCATCTTCATCAACTGGATGAGAAAGGCGAAGGACGAATCGGCGCTTCGCCGCTACGTCATCCCTGTGCTGGCCATCGCAGGCTCCCTGTTCATGGTCTACGCGTCGCTGGTCGGCCATAAGATGGAGAATTTCTGGTATCTGATCGTGTTCGCTGTCGTTATGCTGATCGGCAAGTTCCTGAAAAAGAAAGGCAATCAGAAAAAAGCATAAAGGAGAATGACCTCATGAAAATCGCTCTCATCCAGATGAAAGTAGGCACGGATAAGGAAAAGAACCTGGAGAAAGCACGGCAGCTCGTGCTGCACGCCGGAAGGGAAGGAGCGCGCATCGCGGTACTGCCCGAGATGTTCTGCTGCCCCTATGCCAACGAGTATTTCCCGGCATTCGCGGAACCGGTGGGCGGGCACATTTTTACAGAACTGTCGCGGATGGCGAAAGACGCGAATCTGACCCTGGTCGGCGGCTCGTTCCCCGAAGAGGAAGACGGAAAACTGTATAACGCTTCGTTCGTGTTCTCCCGGGACGGCCAGCTGCGCGCCAGCCACCGCAAGGCGCATCTGTTCGATATCGACGTGGAGGGCGGTCAGCATTTCCACGAGTCCGAGGTGTTCAGCCCCGGGGACGCGGTCACGGTGTTCCGTACGGCCGGCCATACGTTCGGTCTGGCGGTCTGCTTCGACATCCGCTTTCCGGAGATGTTCCGCTGCATGGCGCTGAGAGGCGCGGAGGCGGTCTTTGTGCCTGCGGCTTTCAATATGACGACCGGTCCCATGCACTGGGAACTGTCGTTCCGCATGCGCGCCGTGGACAACCAGCTGTTTACGATCGGCGTGGCGCCGGCCTGCGATAAGTACGGCGTGTATCATTCCTACGGACATTCGCTGGTCTGCGACCCCTGGGGCAAAGTCTTGGCGGACGCAGGGGAGAACGAAGGGGTCACCGTCGTGGAGGTCGATCTGGACGAAGTCGGAAGAGTCCGCGAACAGCTCCCGATCCTGAGCGCTAGAAAGCCGCAGCTTTACGGCATGAAGGAGTAGCAAGGGGTTGAAATCGCAACGCTTTTGTGTTACGATTATCGGGCATTCGAAAAAGGAGGATGACTTTTCCCATGGCATATAATGATTTTGAAAACGCAAGCACCTCGGTAGATTCCGTGATCGTGGAGACTGCGATCGGCGTCGATACCGTTTTTAAAGGATCCATCAACACCAACAAACCGATCCGTATCGACGGTCACTATGAGGGCGAGATCAATTCCGACAATCTGATCATCATCACCGAGACGGGCTTTTTCAGCGGCGACATGAAGTGCCGTGAACTGCAGCTGCAGGGCAAGGGTGAAGGTACCGTCGTCTGCACCGAACTGATGCAGCTGTCCAATACCGGCGCGTTCCGCGGCAACATCGCCACGAAGGATATCATCCTGGTCAAGGGATCCCAGATCGACGGACAGATCGATATGGCGTCCATGCGCTAGAAAACAGAATAGAACGGAAAAAAGGGTGTCCTGGCAGGGACACCCTTTCTTTTGTCTTGTGGGTCACTCTTTTCCTATGGTGGGGGAGACGTGCCAGTACGCGCACTGCTTCGCGAAATCCGCCTGCGCCTTGCGGCGGTCCGCCGGGGAAGCCTTTCCCGCGATGCAGCGCAGCATGATGTTCTTGGCGGTGTGCTCCAGACTGGTGAACTCGATCATATCCACCTTGTAGCCCCATTCCGTGAGCTTGTCCGCCCGCAGGGCGTCGGTCAGGATGGCGGAGAAACGCTCCCTTAGGATGCCGTGGCCCAGGATCGCGTCCATGTCGGGACGGCGGATCTGGTGGTTGAGCTCGTGTTGGCAGCAGGGCACCGAAAGGATGACTTTCGCGTTCCAGCGGCGCGCCTTCTGCAGGGCAAAGTCCGTGGCCGTGTCGCAGGCGTGCAGCGTCACCACCATATCCGCCTTCGCGCTTTCGTCGTAATCCGCGATATCGCCGACGAGGAATTGCAGGTCCTCGTAGCCCAGATCCTGCGCGACGGCATTGCAGAACGCGATGACGTCTTCCTTCAGATCCAGTCCGACCAGTTTTGCGCGGTAATCGTTTTTCACGTTCAGATACCAGTACAGGGCAAACGTCAGGTAGGACTTGCCGCAGCCGAAGTCGATGATGACGGGTTCCTCTGGCAGGTATTCCAGGCAGTCTTCCGCGATCTCCAGAAAGCGGTTGATCTGACGGAACTTGTTGCGGTAGCGGGGGATGACCTGTCCGTCCTTCGTCTGCACGCCCAGCCGCACGAGGAAATCCACCGGCGTGCCGTCGGGAATGGCATAGTTTTTCTCCCTGTTATGCGCAAGCGCGCCCATGGTCTTCGTGGGCGCTTTTTTCAGGATCTTTTCATGGTCGGGCTTGTTGGCCAGAATGGTGTAGTCCGCTTCCGCCGAAAAGACGTCCGCCTGCCTGAAGCTGCTCTGCAGCATGCGGGCAGCAAACGCTTCGACCTCTTCGGGAAGCAGATTCTCGTGGGTCACTTTCTTCTCGTAGGCGTATTCCGCCTGATAGTGAAGGGTTCCTTTGAGCAGCACAGGCCGCAGCGATACTTTGCGCACGGGCTGGCTCTTCTTTCTCGGATTGCCGAAAACAGCCAGGATGAGGCTTTCTTCGGCAGTCAGCCTGCTTAGGAGTTCTGAGGAACGTTCCATACTTTTCTCTCTTCCTCAGGGGCCGCTTCGCCTCTCTCTTCGCGGAGGCGGTACAGCTCGTCCTGGATTTTCTGCTGCAGCATGGCGCTGAGTTCCGGCGTCTTCAGTCCCGCGAACTCCTCCGGTCCGATCTCGGGCAGGATGGACATGTCGACGTGCGCTTTCTTCAGATAGCGCTGCCGTTCGAACACTTTGTACGTGCCGTCGATCGCGAAGGGGATGATGGGCACCTTGGCTTTGACCGCGCAGCGCAGAGCGCCGGGTTTGAACTCGTTCATCTCCGGTCCCTTGCTGCGTGTGCCTTCCGGGAAGATCACGACGCTGCGTCCGCCTTCCAGCAGCTCCTGCGCCCGCTTGATGCTTTCCAGCGTCTGGCGGGGGTTGCCTCTGTCCATGAAGATGCAGTCTGCGTTGGCCATCCACTGGGCGACGATGGGCACCTTCTTCGTTTCCTTCTTCGCGACGATGGAATACAGGTCTCCCAGTTCGCTCATGATCAGCAGGATGTCCATGTCTCCCTGGTGGTTGCCCACGTAGAGCACGGGACGGTCTGTGACGATGTTCTCATCGCCGCGTTTCTTCAGATCGACGCCGCCGAGCTTTGCGATCGGACGGATCCAGGTATGGCAGATGCGCGTCGCTTTATCGTAGGCGCCGGCCTTGTCGGTTTTGGAACGGAAGTGCCAGATGAGGCAGCTAGGTATATTGATGAGGGCGACAAACGCGGCCGCCAATAGGAATAAAATGCTTCTGATCATAAAATATTTACCTCAAAGCACATTTTAGCATAAATCTAAGCCAACTTGTGATAATATATAAAAGTTAAAGTGACAAGAAAAGGAAGCTGATTATGAGCAAGAAAAAGATCATCAATATCGCTGTGATCGCCCACGTCGACGCCGGTAAGTCCACCCTGGTGGACGCATTCCTGGCGCAGAGCGGCGTATTCCGGGAAAACGAGGAGATGGTGGCGCAGACCATGGACTCCAACGACCTGGAGCGCGAAAGAGGCATCACCATCTATTCCAAGAACTGTTCCGTCATGCACGACGGATACAAGATCAATATCGTGGATACGCCGGGCCACGCGGACTTCTCGTCCGAGGTCGAGCGCATCATCAAGACGGTGGATACGGTCATCCTTCTGGTGGATTCCTCCGAAGGACCCATGCCGCAGACCCGTTTCGTGCTGCAGAAATCCCTGGAGCAGAACCTGAACCCTATTCTGCTGATCAATAAGATCGACAAGAAGGACGCCCGCATCGACGAAGTCGTGGACGAGGTCTACGAGCTGTTCATGGATCTGGAAGCAAACGACCGCCAGCTGGATTTCCCCATCCTGTACGGCATCGCCCGCCAGGGCATCGTCGTCAGGGACCCCGCGGACGCTGCGGGGGTCACCGTGGAGAGCGAAAGCGGTACGAAGGTCAGGAAGCGCGCGGCGGGCCAGGACGGCCTGAACATCGCGCCGCTGTTCGAGACCATTATCGAACAGGTGGGCGGCTACGAGGACGAGGACGCGGAACCGCTGCAGTTCCAGATCTCCACGCTGGCCTACGACGACTACATCGGACGACTGGGCATCGGCCGCATCACGAAGGGCACGATCAGACCGGGCCAGCAGGTCGCGGTATGCAAGCCCGACGGCAGCTATAAAATGGGCAAGATCAACCAGACGTTCGTGTACAGAGGCCTGAAGAGAACAGCTGTGGACGAGGTCGGCAGCGGCGATATCTGCGTCGTATCCGGCATCTCCGACATCACGATCGGCGACACGCTTTGCGTGGAGGAACACATCGATCCGCTGCCCTCCATCAGCATCGAAGAACCGACGCTGTCCATGAATTTCATGGTCAACTCTTCGCCGTTCGCCGGCAAAGAGGGCAAATACGTCACGACGCGCCACATCAAGGAAAGACTGGAAAAGGAACTGGAGGTCAACGTGGGCCTGCTTGTGGAACCCACCGACAGCACGGATTCCTTCAAAGTGTCCGGCAGAGGCGAACTGCATCTGTCCATCCTGATCGAAAACATGAGAAGAGAGGGCTACGAACTGGCCGTCTCCAAGCCGGAAGTCATTTTAAAGCGCGGTCCAATGGGCCAGAAACAGGAACCGGTGGAAGAGGTCGTCATCGAAGTGCCCGACCAGTATTCCGGCGGGGTCATTTCGGATCTGAACCTGCGCAAGGGCATGATGGTGTCCATGGACGGCCGCAACGGGCGGTCGCGCCTGGTCTACACCGTGCCGACCCGGGGCATTCTGGGCTACCGCAGCCAGTTCATCAATCAGACGCACGGCGAGGGCACCATGGTGCAGCGCTTTATCGGCTACGAAGATTATAAAGGCGAGATCCCGGGCAGAACAGCCGGGGCCATCATCGCCCAGGAAGAGGGCATCTCCACGCCCTACGCGCTCAACAATATCCAGGAGAGGGCGCAGATGTTCATCGGACCGCAGACGCACGTCTACGAAGGCATGATCGTGGGCCAGAACAGCCGCTCCGATGACATGATCGTCAATCCCTGCAAGGCGAAGAAGGCTTCCAACATGCGGGCTGCCGGCTCTGACGAAGCGGTCAGACTGTCCCCGTACCGCCAGTTTACGCTGGAGGAAGCGCTGGAATGGATCGGCGACGACGAACTCGTCGAAGTGACCCCGACGGACATCCGCCTGCGCAAGAAGATCCTGAACGAACTGGAGAGAAGGAGATCCGGAAGATGGATCGCGCCGGAGAACAGATAGAACTCTATATCACGGACGTCAGCACACAAGGCGAGGGCATCGGCAAAGCCGGCGGCCTCGCCGTTTTCGCGTCCGGCGCTTTGCCCGGCGACACGGTGCTGGCGGAGATCACAGAGGATAAGGGGCGTTTCGCGAAAGCAAAGGTGCTCGAGATCCTGCAGGCTTCGCCCGACCGGGTGCCTGCGGATTGTCCGAATGCGGGAAAATGCGGCGGCTGCGCGCTGCGGGAACTGTCCTACGCGGCAGGGCTTCGCTGGAAGGAAAGTTACGTGCGGGGCGCGCTGCGGCGCATCGGCGGATTCGAGACGCCTCCTGTGCAGCCCATCCGCGGCATGGAACATCCGTACGATTACCGCAACAAGGTGGAGTTTGCCGTGGAAAAGGGAGGCCGCATCGGCTTCTACGGCGCGGGCAGCCATGCGTTATGCGATTATCATAACTGCCTCATCGCGTTTCCGGAAGCGATCGCCATGGCGGACGCCTTTGCGGAAAACCCGGTAAAGGGCGTCAAGCAGATGGTGTTCCGCAGAGGCAGCAGCGGCCAGACGATGGCCGTGATCCACAGCGACAAGCAGAAACTGACGCATCTGGAAGATCTGATCTACGCGCTGGACGAAGCGGTGGAAGATCTCAGCAGCGTCTGCTGGGTCGACGGACCGAAGATGCAGGTGCTTGCGGGTGCTCCGGTGATAGAGGATACGATAATCACTGATCTGTCAACCATCAAGGTCGAGGTCGGACCCCAGAGTTTTTACCAGGTCAATCCGTCCCAGACCACGGTCCTGTACAGTCTGGCGCAGCAATATGCGGAGCTGACGGGATCTGAAAGCGTTCTGGATCTCTACTGCGGCGCCGGCAGCATCGGATTATCCATGGCCGAACACTGCAGAAGGGTCATCGGCGTGGAATCGGTCAAGCCTGCCGTGATCGCCGCCAACCGCAACGCCGTCATCAACGGGATCGTAAACGCGGAATTTGTCTGCGGCAAGGCGGAGGAAGTCGTGGATACGAAGCTGCAGGGCGTCAAGGCGGACGTCGTCGTGCTCGACCCGCCCCGGGCGGGCTGCAAGCCGCAGCTGCTCGACACTGTCGTAGCGATCGCACCGGAGCGCATCGTCTACGTGTCCTGCAACCCGGCGACGCTGGCGCGCGACCTGAAGATCCTGTGCGAAAAAGGTTACGAACTCGCAGAATGCACGCCTGTGGACATGTTCCCGTTCACACTTGGGATAGAATCGGTTTCGTTACTGGTCAAGAAACGGGAAACACAATAAAGGAGACTATGATTATGATTCGGAAGATCATCCGCATTGACGAAGAGAAATGCATTGGCTGCGGTCTGTGCGCCAGCGCCTGCCATGAGGGGGCTATCGATATGATCGACGGGAAAGCGAAGCTGGTTCGTGAGAATTTCTGCGACGGTTTCGGAGATTGCCTGCCGGCATGTCCCGCCGGAGCGATCAGTTTCGAGGAACGCGAAGCCCCTGCTTATGACGAAAAGGCTGTCTCGAAAGCGAAAGCAGAAAAGCAGGGCAGCTGCCTTGCGCAATGGCCTTGCCAGATTAAACTGGTACCCGCGCAGACTGCATTCTTCGACGGCGCGGATCTGCTGATCGCTGCAGACTGCACAGCTTATGCCTATGCCGGCATGCACAAAGATTTCATGAAGGGCAAGGTCACCGTCATCGGATGTCCAAAGCTCGACGCGGTAGACTACAGTGAGAAACTGACGGCGATCATTCGGGATAACGATATCAAAAGTGTAACCTTAGTCCGGATGGAAGTTCCCTGCTGCGGCGGCCTGCAAAGAGCTGCAGATATTGCGATCCGCAGCAGCGGCAAGACTATTCCCCTGAAGACCGTAACGATCTCCATAGACGGGGACATCCTGTAAGAAAGCAGACCGACATGAGACGAAGCGACAGAGAAATCAAGGAAAGGCAGGATCTTTTAGACGTCATACGGCGCTGTGACGTCTGCCGGCTCGCCTTGAATGACGACGGGTATCCGTATATCGTGCCGTTGAATTTCGGCGTGGTCACGAAGGGCGACGAAATCGAACTGGTTTTCCACAGCGCGTTGGAGGGTCACAAACTGGATCTGGTCCGCGCGGACAACAGAGCGTCCTTCGAGATGGATTGCAGCCACCAGTTGCAGTATTTTGAAGAAAAAGGGTACTGTACGTATTCTTACGAGAGCGTGACAGGCAGAGGCCACATCGAGTTTGTTGCTGAGGAAGAAAAAGCAGCTGCTCTGCAGGTACTGATGGATCACTATCATCCGGACCGGAATGCAAGCTTTAATCATTCAGCGATTCCCCGCACAGCGGTATATAAGCTGAAGGTGGAGAGCATCAGCGGAAAAAGGAAAGAACTGAAAAAGTGACGGCAAGGAGGACGATCCATGCATAGAATGTATTTAAAAGACGATCTCGTCGTTTTCTGGGATTCGGAGAAATGCTATCATTCCCGCCGCTGCGTCGGCAGCAGCACGAAGATCTTCGACCCGCTGCGCCGCCCGTGGATCGATCTGTCTCAGGGCGACATGCCCGAGATCTGGCAGGCGGTCAGCTGCTGTCCGTCCGGCGCGCTCACGTGTGCATATACCCACGGCATCGACGTGCGTTTCGAAGAAGATTCGCATCGCGCGGCAGGTTACGACGGTGACAAGCAGATCGGTGTGTGCCTGTACCGCGAAGGAGAAGATAGCTGGAGCATCGTCTCTACGCGCGTGGACCCCGCCTACGGCGGAAAGGGCATCGCCAAACGGCTGGTCTATGCGGTCACGGAAGCTGCGGAAAAGCGGAAACAGAACGTGATTCCAATCTGTTCCTATGCCGTGAAAGTGCTGGAAAAATAGC
>JAFPXN010000098.1 GCA_017412505.1 Bacillota bacterium
ACTAGTGCAACCACAAGAGATAGCCCCTTGCAGGGGCTGTCCAAACCACGCGTTCAACGCGTGGTTATGATTTTTGTGTTCGATTTTCGCAGATCCGCGTCATTTCCGGCGGTCTTTCAGCGTCTGATGCGGTTTATACATCTCGCGCATCGTCAGCATGCGTTCCTGGATCCGTTCCTGATCGTATTTCGTCAGACTGAAATACTGCTCCGCCAATTCCGCGAATTCGTCCCGCAGCGCGTAGGGGATATCCGTCAGGCAGGACATATAATCCATGGAAAAGCCGTAGAATTTCGCGGCTTCCCGGAGCACGTCCGCAGGGATGCTTCTTCTGCCTGTCTCATAGCTTTTGTATGCGTCCAATCCGACACCGATGGCTTCCGCAACGTCTTTCTGCTTCAGATAAGCGTTTTCTCTCAGTTGTTTCAGTCGTTCTGCGATTCGTTGCATGGGGCTTGCTCCTTTGGTGTCATTTTACCCAAAGGAAGGTGTCGGCCTTTGGTCGGTGTCGGTTTCCGCGGTTCCGGTGTCACTCCTCCTGTCTGCAGGCCGGAATGCGCAAACATTATGCGATAAGGATACGACAGAATAGCGTTTTATGCTATAATTATTATGTATAACTATGTGTATAAAGGAAGCACTTATGAAAGATTATCAGCAATATATCCGCAATTTCTGCATCATCGCCCACATCGACCACGGCAAGAGCACGCTGGCGGATCGCCTGCTGGAGAACACCGGCAGCGTCGCGAAGCGCGACATGAAGGAGCAGTTCCTGGACAACATGGATCTGGAGCGGGAGAGGGGCATCACCATCAAGCTGCAGACCAGCCGCCTCGTCTATAACGCGAAGGACGGCAACGAGTATATCTTCAACCTGATCGACACGCCGGGACACGTGGACTTCAACTACGAAGTCTCCCGCAGCCTCGCCGCCTGCGAAGGCGCCGTGCTGATCGTGGACGCCACCCAGGGCGTGGAAGCCCAGACGCTGGCGAACGTGTATCTGGCGCTGGACGAGGATCTGGAGATCGTGCCGGTCATCAACAAGATCGACCTGGCGTCCGCCCGTCCGGACGAGGCGAAACAGGAGATCGAAGACGTCATCGGCCTGGACGCGTCCGACGCGCCGCTCATCTCCGCCAAGGAAGGCATCAATATCGACGGCGTGCTCGAAGCCATTGTCGAAAAGGTGCCCGCGCCCTCCGGTGACCCGGACGCACCTCTGAAAGCCCTGATCTTCGACTCTTATTACGATAATTACAAGGGCGTCGTCATCTATACCCGCGTATTCGACGGGTCGCTGAAGGCCGGCGACAAGATCAAGATGATGAACACCGGCGCCGTCTACGACGTGACGGAGGTCGGCGTGAACGCGCCGTACCAGACCCCGGTGGCGGAACTGTCCGCCGGATCCGTAGGCTACGTCTGCGCCTCCATCAAACAGGTGCGGGACGCCCGCGTCGGCGATACGATCACGCTGGCGGACCGGCCGGCCAAGGAGCATCTGCCCGGCTATAAGAAGGTACAGCCCATGGTGTACTGCGGCATCTATCCGACGCCGGACGAAAAGTACGAGAACGTCAAGGACTGTCTGGAAAAGCTGCAGGTGAACGATGCGGCCTTCGTGTTCGAGCCGGAGACGTCCCAGGCGCTGGGCTACGGCTTCCGCTGCGGCTTCCTGGGGCTGCTGCACATGGAGATCATCGTGGAGCGGCTGGAACGCGAATTCGACCTGGAGATCATCACGACGTCGCCGTCCGTCATCTATAAGGTCGTGATGCACGACGGGTCGGAAGTGATGATCGAAAATCCTTCGAACCTGCCCAATCCCACGGAGTACGACCACATCGAGGAACCTATGGTGAAGGCGACCATCATGCTGCCCAAGGAATACGTCGGATCCATCATGGCGCTGTGCCAGGACCGCCGGGGCAACATGACCCACATGGAATACATCACGGAGGACAGAGTCGCCCTCCATTACGATATGCCGCTGAACGAGGTCATCTACGACTTCTTCGACGCGCTGAAGTCCAAGACCAGGGGCTACGGCTCGCTGGACTACGAATTCGACCGCTACGAACGTTCGCAGCTCGTCAAGTTGGACATCCTGCTGAACAAGGAACCCGTGGACGCGTTCTCCATGATCGTCCACGAGAGCAAAGCCTACGGCAGGGCGCGCTTCGTCTGCGAGAAACTGAAGGAAGTCATCCCGATGCACCAGTTCGAAGTACCCATCCAGGCCGCGATCGGCCAGAAGGTCATCGCCAGAGAGACCGTTAAGGCATACCGCAAGGACGTTCTGGCCAAGTGCTACGGCGGCGACATCTCCCGGAAAAAGAAACTGCTGGAAAAGCAGAAGGAAGGCAAAAAGCGCATGCGCCAGTTCGGCACGGTGGAAGTGCCGCAGGAAGCGTTTACGGCGGTGCTGAAGTATGACGACAATAAATAAGGACGGCAGGATCCTTCTGACGAAACACAGAGAGGATTATCTCGCTGAGAACGCGCGATCCGTTCTGAAACCTCTGGGACTGTATCTGCACGTCCCGTTCTGCGTGCGCAAGTGCAATTACTGCGATTTCGTGTCGTTTCCCGGCCAGAGCGGACAGACGGTCGAAGCTTACTTCGAAAGGCTCTGCGAAGATATCGCGTCGGCAGGAAAAACATACGGAGACCGTTACCACGTCGACACCGTGTTTATCGGCGGCGGCACGCCGAGCCTATTGACTCCGGAGCAGCTGGGCAAAGTCCTGAAGGCTGTGGACAGCGCGTTCCTCTGCGGCTGCGAATTCGCGAAAGAGTGCGGCGCTGGACTGGAACGCTGCGACGGTCTGGAAGTGACCCTGGAATCCAATCCGGGCACGTTCGACGAAGAAAAACTGCGGCGCTATATCGATCTCGGGGTCAACCGCCTGAGCATGGGCGTGCAAAGCCTGGACGACGGCGTTCTGAAGCGCCTGGGACGCATCCACGACAGCGAAGCGGCTCTGAAAGCCATGCGCGCGGCGAAAGCGCTGCGCATGAACTTCAACGTGGACCTGATGTTGGGCATTCCGGGTCAGACGCTCGCGCTCTGGGAAGATACGCTGAAGCGGACGATCGAAGAAGGTCCGTCTCACATCTCGTTCTACAGCCTGCAGCTGGAGATGGGAACGCCGTTCTACCGCGATTACAGGAACGGTAAACTCGAGCTTCCGGAATGGAACGAGAACCGGGCGATGTACCACAGGGCGCTGGAGATCCTGCAGGGCGCGGGATATGCGCATTACGAGATCTCGAACGCGGCGATCCCCGGACGCGAATGCAGGCACAACCTGAAATACTGGACCATGCAGGACTACCTCGGCCTGGGTATGGCTGCCCACAGTTTTCTGGAAGGACGCAGATGCTTTACGACGTCGGACCTGAAGGCATATCTGGCGGGTCCCGCGGCGCCGGAATGGGAAGAGACGGATGAACACGGATTGAAGACAGACTTCGTGTTCACGCAGCTTCGGCTGATCGAAGGGTTCCGTAAAGAAACATATCAAAATATGTTCGGGAGCGGATTCGAGGAGGATTTCGCGCCTGCTTATCAGAAGTTACTGCAGGAAGGGCTGCTGGAAGAAACGGACGGACGCGTCCGCCTGACTTCCGCGGGCCTGGACAAGACAAATCCGGTGATGGAGGCTTTACTCAATGTCTAAATACGTCATGGCCCTGGACGCGGGCACCACAAGCAACCGCTGCATCATTTTCGACCGCGAAGGCAATCAGGTGGCGGTCGCGCAGAAGGAATTCAAACAGATCTATCCCCATCCGGGCTGGGTGGAGCATGACCCGATGGAGATCTGGGCGACCCAGCTGGGCGTGGCGCAGGAAGCGATCCTGAAAGCCCGCACCGAGGCGAAGGAGATCGCGGCCATCGGCATCACGAACCAGAGAGAGACGACGATCGTCTGGGATAAGAATACGGGACTGCCCGTATACAACGCCATCGTCTGGCAGTGCCGCAGAACGGCGGACTAC
>JAFPXN010000009.1 GCA_017412505.1 Bacillota bacterium
ACGCCTATGGAATCTCCTGCGGTCTTAACAAGATCCCTTGCGGAGGTGTTCGGGACGTAATGAAGGTCCTTTACAGCGTTCAATACGCGTTCTCTGACGTCTTTGCTTACATCGGGATGGTCGTTAAGGACGCGGGAGACCGTGCTTACGGAAACGCCGCTGTATGCCGCAACATCTCGTATCGTCACAGTTCCTGATCCTCCTTTTGCGGTTTCCGGTAACGTTTCTGGGAACGTTTCCAGAACTACCATTATTTAATCATTTTTTGTCCCGGCCGTCAATAGTAATATTGTAGAATATGGCTTTATTTTCCTTTTGCGGACGCCGCGTCGAAGTGCTCTTCCGCCAGCTCGATCAGGCCCTGCATCTGGGGCGTGACCCACTTGTTTTTATGGTAGAACACCGCGATGCGGAACGGCAGGCGGAAGTCTGTGACAGGCAGGACGCAAAGCGTTCCGTCCCGCACGGCGGACCGCACCACGTATTCCGGCAGGAACGTGATGCCCGCGTTCCTCTTGGCCAGCTCCAGCAGGGTGAGGGAACTCTCTGTCTGAATGTGGGTCTTCACTTCCCTGCCGCACTCCGCCGCCATCTTGTACACCTCCTGCTGCAGGAACGTGTTGTCGCCGATGGACAGGATCTCGTGATCCAGCACCTGGGCGAGGGTCAGCGTCTTTTCCTGCGCCAGCGGATGCTGCGGCGAAGCCGCGAACACTGTCTCTTCCGGGTGGCTGCACGCCAGGACGCAATCGCTGCGCTGCAGGGTGTGACCCATCGTGAACGCCAGGTCGATCTCGCCCCGCTTAAGCATCGCGAACAGATCCGCGCTCACCGCGGTGGTGATGGAGACCGACACGTGGGGAAAACGCGCGCGGTAGTCTCCCAGCACGTCCAGCAGCAGGGAATGCAGAATGGATTCCACGATGCCGATGCGCAGCGTGCCGTGCAGCGTCTGCTGCACCGGGTCACCCAGGTATTCGATCTGCTGCGACAGCTGCAGCATCTGCTCCGCATAGGGGATCAGGGCGCGGCCGGCGGCGGTCAGCACGTTTTTCTTGCCGATCCTTTCGAACAGCGGCGTGCGGATCTCCTCCTCCAGCTGGTGGATCTGCGCCGTGATCGTCGACGTCGCGTATCCCAGATCCTCCGCTGCCTTCGCGAAGCTGCCCAGCTCCGTGATCCGCAGAAAACTTTTCAGATTTCTCAGTTCCATAACAGTTCCTCCATAGTTCAATATTATCGAACAGTTTCTTCGAAACTGTCAAGTATACAAAACAGTTATTGTATGATATGTTTTATTCAAAGAAATCGTCTCGAGGGGTGGCGCCTAAAGAGGCTCATCAAGGACGGAGCGAGCGCCGTGACTCCCAAGAGTTGCGGTCGCGGACGAGCGTAGGACGAAGATGAGGATGCGTTAGGCGACAGGACCCCGAGAGACGCCCGAGGTACATATGAACACACAAAACAAACTCATGACAGCCGCAGAAGCGATCGGACGCTTCGTCCACGACGGAGACTGCGTCGCATTCGGCGGCTTTTCCACCAACCGCAGGGCTTACGGCCTCGTGCGGGAAGTGATCCGGCAGAAAAAGAAAGACCTGACCGTGGAGAGCGGCAGCGCAGGCGGCGATATCGATATGCTGATCGGCGCCGGGTGCGTCAAGGTGATGAACATCAGCTACATCGCCAACTCCGGCTTCACCATGGTCTGCCGACGCTTCCGCGAAGCCGTGGAGACAGGCGCGCTGCCTGTGGAGGACTACTCCCTGGACGTGCAGACCATCGCGTACCATGGCGCGGCCCTCGGCCTGCCCTACGTGCCCGTCAAGAACATGCTGGGCAGCGACCTGGAGACCTTGTGGGGCATCTCGGAAGAAGAACGGAAGAAGTATCCGAAACTGCCGGCAAAGAAATTCGTCGTCGCGGAGGATCCCTTCGAACCCGGCAGCAGGCTGTGCCTCGTGCCCACGCCGAAGATCGACGCAGCGCTGGTGCACGTGCAGAAGGCCAGTCCCGACGGCACCTGCCGCATCGAAGGCGCGCGCTTCCAGGACGAGGATATCGCCATCGCCGCGAAGCATACGGTCATCTCCTGCGAGGAACTGGTGTCCGACGAGGAGATGCACGCGGATCCCAACGCGAACACACTGCCCGGCCTGTGCGTCGACGCGGTCGTGCACCTGCCCTGGGGGGCGCATCCGTCCCAATGCTTCGGCTATTACGACTACGATCCCGCCGCCATGATCGCCTACGATAAGGCCAGCCGCACGCAGGATGCTTTCGACGCCTGGCTTGCGGAGAGCCTCTGTCAGGATCACGCGGCATATCTGAAACAGATCGGCGAAGAGCGTTTAAGCGGTCTGAAGATCGATCCGGCCGCGGGCTACGTGCCCGGTCTGAAGAGAAAGTGAGGCGCGCCATGGAGATCACGAGAAGACAGAGGATGGCAGTCGCGCTCGCGAAAGAGGTCGAGGACGGCAAGACCTATATCATCGGAACCGGCTTGCCCCTGATCGGCGGCAGCCTGGCTAAGAACACCCACGCGCCGGACGCGCGGCTGATCTTCGAGACCGGCATTCTGGAAGGCAATCCCCTGGAGGTGCCCACCAGCGTGTCCGATCTGCGGCTGAACCGGCAGGCGAGCGTGCTGTGGCCTCAGTTCCGCTATTTCGGCTACCAGACGCTGGCGGCGCAGCGGGGCGAGATCGAAGCGGGGTTCCTGGGCGGCGCCCAGATCGACCCCTACGGCAATCTCAATTCCACCTGCATCGGCGATTATTTCCACCCGCAGACCCGTTTTTCGGGCTCCGGCGGGGCGAACGGCATCGCGACCTACTGCGACACCGTCATCGTCATGAAGCACGAAAAGCGCCGCTTTGTGGAGAAAGTGGACTACTGCACCCGCCCGGGCTGGATCGACGGCCCCGGCGGCAGAGCGAAGCGGGGGCTGGACGAAAGCAAGGGGCCCCGGGCGGTGATCACGGAACTGGGCGTGCTCCGCTTCGGCGAAGATAAGCGCATGTATTTGGCGGAGGTGTTTCCCGGGGTCAGCGTGCAGGACGTGCTGGACAACACCGGCTTCGATCTGGACGTCAGCCGCGCGGTGACCGCGGCAGACCCGGATCCGGAAACGATACGCATCCTGACGGAAGTCGTGGACCCGCTGCATGTGATGGTATAAGAGGATGGTTACTCTATGAAACAGATCGAGATCAATTACAAATGGTGCAAGAAATGCGGCATCTGCGCCGCGTTCTGCCCGAAGAACGTATTCGACCGGGACGAGGACGGAAAACCTTCCGCCGCCCGGCCGGAGGACTGCATCGGCTGCCGGCTGTGCGAGATGCGCTGCCCGGACTTCGCCGTGAGCGTACAGGAGGGATAGACATGGGCGAATTCAGATTTATGCAGGGCAACGAAGCGATGACCGAAGGCGCCATCGCGGCAGGCGCCCGCTTCTACGCAGGCTATCCCATCACGCCGTCCAGCGAAGTCGCGGAGACTTCCTCCATCCGCCTGCCCCAGGTGGGCGGCCTGTACGTGCAGATGGAGGACGAGATCGGCAGCATGGCCGCTTTGATCGGCGCGTCTGCCTCCGGCAAGAAAGCCTATACGGCGACCAGCGGTCCGGGACTGTCCCTGATGGCTGAAAATCTGGGCGTCGCGGTCATGGGGGAGATCCCCTGCGTGCTGATCGACGTGCAGCGCAGCGGACCGTCCACCGGCCTCGCCACCAAGCCCGCCCAGGGCGACGTGCTGCAGGCCCGCTGGGGCACCCACGGCGACCATTCCATTATCGTGCTGTCGCCGTCCTCCGTGCAGGATTGCTTCGACCTGATGGTCACCGCGTTCAACTATTCCGAACAGTACCGCACGCCGGTCATCTTCCTGTCGGACGAGATCATCGGGCACCTGCGGGAGCAGGTCATCCTCAGGAGTCCGGAGGAACTGGAGATCGTCGAGAGAAACGAACCCACCTGCGACCCGAAGGAGTACAGGCCTTATGACCATTCCGTAGGTCTTGCGCCGCTGAGCCACTTCGGCAGCCCGTACGTTTTTAAAGTGAACGGGTCCATGCACGACGAATGGGGCCGGCCCTGCGCGAGGCCCGACAACGCGGACCGCATCATCCGCCACCTCTCCGAAAAGATCGAGGCGCACGCGGAAGAGATCGCCATCACCCGCAAATACAACATGGACGACGCCGAGATCGTGCTGATCTGTTACGGCGGCGCTGCCCGTTCAGCTCTTTCCGCCATGAAGAAAGCTCGGGAGAAGGGCATCAAGGCCGGCGTGCTGCAGCTGGTCACGCTGTGGCCGGTTCCGGAAAAGGATCTTCTGGCGGCCATGCAGACCGCGAAAGCCGTCGTCGTGCCCGAACTCAACCTGGGCCAGTATATCGGCGAAGTCGCGAAAAGAAATGCAAGAAACATCCCGGTGAGAGGGGTCAACCGCATCGACGGACAGCCCATCTTCCCGGCGCAGATCCTGGAAGCGATCGAGGAGGAGGCGGCAAAATGATCCAAGATTATCTGCTCGAAGAAAAACTGCCGCTGTTCTGGTGCGCCGGCTGCGGCAACGGCATCGTGCTGCAGGCTATCCTGCGCAACATCGACAGGCGCGGCTGGACCCGCGAAAACACCGTCATCACCACCGGCATCGGCTGCTGGGGCAAGGCGGACGACTACGTGACCACGAATAGTTTCCACGGCACCCATGGCCGGGCTCTGCCGTTCTCCACGGGCATCAAGCTCGCGAACCCGGACCTGAATGTGTTCACCCTGATGGGCGACGGCGACGGCATCACGATCGGCGGCAACCATCTGATCCACGCGGCGAGGCGCAACGTGGACCTGGTGGCCATCATGGTCAACAACCTGAACTACGGCATGACCGGCGGCCAGTATTCCGGCACGACGCCCAAGCACGCCATCACGAAGACCTCTCCCTACGGCCATGTGGAGAATGGGTTCGACGTGTGCAGAGTCGTGCAGGCGGCAGGCGCGCCCTTCGTCGCGCGCGGCACGGTCTACGACGTGGTGCAGCTGGATAAACTCATCAGCAAGGCCATCGACCACAAGGGCTTCTCTTTCGTCGAGGTCATCTCGCCCTGTCCGACGCACTTCGGCCGTTCCAACAAACTGGGCGACGCGCCGAAGATGATGCAGTGGATCAAGGACAACACGGTGAGCAGGGAAAAGGCGGCCAGCATGAGCTATGAAGAGCTGCGCGGAAAGTTTGTCACCGGCATCTTCGAAGAGCGGGAACAGGAAGACTACGGCACGGCGTATCAGAAGGTCATCGACAGTCTGAGAGGAGGCGAGCGCGAATGAAGACACAGAAAGAGATCACGATCTCCGGCGTCGGCGGCCAGGGCATGATCCTCTGCGGCACGCTGATCGCGGAGGCTGCGGCCGTTCACGAACACAAGAGGGCGACGCTTTCCTCCGAGTACGGGGTCGAGACCCGCGGCACGTTCGCCAAATCCGACGTCATCGTTTCCGACGAAGAGATCTTCTTCCCGGACGTCACCGAGCCGGATCTGGTCGTGTGCCTGCACCCGGCCGCGTACGCGCGCTACGCAGGCAAGATCGGCGACGCGCTGCTGCTCTATAACTCCGACGAAGTGACTCCGGACGAAAGCGCGGCAGGCCCGCAGAAAGGCCTCGCCATCACGCATATGGCCAAGGAACTGGGCAACCCCCAGACTGCCAACATCCTGACGATGGGGGCGATCGCAGCTCTGACGCAGGTCGTCACGCCGGAAGGCGCGAAGGAAGCCATACGGAAATTCTTCAAGGGCAAGAGCGACAAGGTGATCGCCCTGAACGAAAAGGCTTTCGACCTGGGATATGAAAAAGGGATCGAACTGAGGGAGGAACGCTGAGTTGAGTCCTGCCTTACTCGCAAGCCTCCTCGTGACGCTGGCGGCCATCGTGGCGCTGGCGGTCTGGACGGGTGCGCACAATACGAAAAAGAAGGGCGAGGGCAGTAATGCGGCCATCGTGGCCGGGGTCATCATCGGCACGCTGGTGGGCGGATCTTCCACGGTCGGCACGGCGCAGCTCGCCTATACTTACGGCATGTCCGCCTGGTGGTTCACGCTGGGCGCGGGCATCTCGTGCCTTGTGCTGGGGCTGGTCTATACCGTTCCTCTGCGCCGCAACGGCGAACGGACGCTGGTCGGCATGATCCGCAAGGAATACGGGCAGAACATCGGCATGACCGCTTCCGTGCTGAATTCCGTAGGCACCTTCATCAACATCATCTCGCAGATCCTGTCGGCGACGGCCGTAGTGGCTGTGATCGCGCCGAAACTGGGCATCGTGCCCGCCGCGGCGTTTTCCGCGCTGTTCATGGTGCTGTACGTCGTGTTCGGCGGCACGAGAGGCGCCGGCGTCGTCGGCATCGTCAAGACCATCCTGCTTTACGTGGCCATGATGGCCTGCGGCGTGCTGGTGCTGCAGAAAACAGCGGGGATCGCCGGCTTTACGGACATGGTGAAGGGCATCGACAACCCGGAAGGGGTCCGGTTCTTCTCCCTGCTGGCCAGGGGCGCCGGCAAGGATCTGGGCTCCGCGCTTTCGCTGCTGCTGGGCGTGCTGACGACCCAGACCTACGCCCAGGGCGTGCTGGCAGCCAGAAGCGACGCGGCAGGCAAGGCAGGCGCGCTGCTTTCCGCGTTCCTGATCCCGCCCATCGGCATCGGCGGCATTCTGGTCGGCCTGTACATGCGGGCGCACGCGGACCTGTATCCCGGCATGACCGCCAAGACCGCCCTGACGACCTTTATCACGGCCCACGTGCCGTCCGCGCTGGCGGGCGTCGTGCTGGCCGGGCTGTTCATCGCGGCTGTCGGTACCGGCGCGGGACTCGCGCTGGGCATCTCGACTATGCTGAACAACGATATCGTTCCGCGGGTCACGCGGCGCTTCGATGACCCCGCCAAAGCTGACAGGCTCGGCAAACTGTGGATCGTCCTCGTGCTGGCGGCGGCCTGCGCGCTGTCCTGCGGCAGCCTGGGCGACCTGATCCTGCAGTTCGCGTTCATGTCCATGGGACTGCGGGCGGCGGTGGTCTTTATGCCGCTGCTGGGCGCGCTGTGGCTTCCCGGAAAGGCGGACAGCCGTTTGATCCTGGCGTCCGTCATTCTGTCTCCTGCGGCTGTGTTTGCCGGAAAACTGCTCGGCCTGCCGTTCGACAGCCTGTTCCTGGGAATGGCTGTATCGGCGGTGTGCTTCGTTTTGGGTCTGGCTGCAAAGAAAAGATAAAAAGAGCACACGGGGACAGGTACAATGTGACATGTTATGTCACATTGTACCTGTCCCCATGTGCTCTTTTTGCTGTCGTTATTGCTCGCAGTATACGCAGCGCCTGCTGCCGTCCTTGGCTATGTAGTACTTGTGGCGGATGGAACGCTCGGCGGCGCAGATGCATTTCGGATTGCCGCACTTGTATGCAGGATCCTCTTCTGCGATGGTCCACAGCGAGAACGGTCCGCCGGGGTAGGTCTCCGCCGGTTCTTTTGCGCCGGTCAGGCTTTGTCCGTCCCAGCCGAGCAGCTTCAAGATCAGCGCCATGCGCATGTACTTGCCGTTCAGCGTCTGCTCGAAGTAGCGGGCGCGGGGGTCGTCGTCCACCTCCACCGCGATCTCGTCGACCCGGGGCAGGGGATGCATCACGATGCAGTCCGGCTTGGCGAGCTTCATCTTTTCCGCGTCCAGCACGTAGACGTTCTTCAGGCGTTCGTACTGGGCCGGGTCGTCGAAGCGCTCTTTCTGGATGCGGGTCATGTAGAGCACGTCCAGTTTGGGCAGGGCTTCTTCCAGCGATGTCACCTCTTCGCAGGGGATGCCGGCGGGTTCGACCACGTCTTTGATCAGATGACGGGGAACCTTCAGTTCCTCCGGCGAGATCAGTACGAAGCGGGTGCCTTCGTAGCGGGCCATGGCCGCCATCAGCGAGTGCACGGTGCGGCCGTACAGCAGATCGCCGCAGAAACCGATGGTCAGTCCGTTCATATTGCTGTGCTCGCGGTAGATGGTCAGCAGGTCCGCGAACGTCTGGGTCGGGTGGCAGTGGCCCCCGTCGCCCGCGTTGATCACGGGGATGGACGCATTCGCCGCGGCGACCAGCGCCGCGCCGGCTTTCGGATGCCTCTGCGCGATGATGTCCACATAGTTGCTGACGACCTTCGCCGTGTCCGCCACCGTCTCTCCCTTCGCGGCGGAGGACGTGCCGGCGTCCGTCATGGAGATGACATTGCCGCCCAGTTCGTACATGGCCGCTTCGAAGCTCATGCGGGTGCGGGTGGACGGTTCGAAGAACAGGGTCGCCAGCTTTTTGCCCGCGCAGGCGTGGGCATATTTTTCAGGCTGCGCGATGATGTCCATCGCGGTGTCCAGCAGTCGCTGCACCTCTTCGACGCTCAGATCGACGGTATCGATAACGCTTCTTTTCATAACTGCCTCCTATTTTGCGATCCAGCTCTCGTCTGAAGGATTGTTCCGGAACGCGATCAGCTTTTCGATGTCGCTTTCGGGGATGTAGCCTTCCTCCGCGGCGACCTTCGCGATCTCGTCGAAGTCCGTCAGGGAATGGTTTTCCACGTTCGCGGCCGCCATGCGGTCCAGCCCTTTCTTCATGCCGTAGGTGAAGATCGACGCGACGCCCAGCACCTGCGCGCCCGCGTTTCTCAGCACTTCCACGACTTCCAGCACGCTGCCTCCGGTGGAGATCAGATCCTCCACGACGACGACTTTCTGACCCGGTTCCAGCCTGCCTTCAATCTGGTTCTGCCGCCCGTGGTCCTTGGCGCCGGAACGCACGTAACCCATGGGCAGGTCCATGATGTGACCCGTGATGGCCGCGTGCGCGATGCCCGCGGTCGACGTGCCCATCAGCACTTCCGCTTCGGGATAGTAAGTACGGATGATCTCCGCCAGGCCTTCCTCCACGTGGGTGCGCACTTCAGGCGCGGTGAGGGTCAGCCGGTTGTCGCAGTACACCGGGCTCTTGATGCCGCTGGCCCAGGTGAAGGGCTCCTGCGGACGGAAGAACACGGCTTTGATGCTCAAAAGGTCTTTTGCGATCTGTCTGGATGTTTCCATGGTGGTTCTCCTTTATCCGATAAATTCACGGCAGCAGCGTTCGTAGGCCGCCACCGGATCCTCCGCTCTGGTGATGGGGCGTCCGACGACGATGTAGTCGCAGCCTTCGGTCCTGGCCTGTGCCGGGGTCATGATGCGCTTCTGATCGCCCGCGGCGCTTTCTGCGAAGCGCACGCCCGGCGTGACCGTCAGAAAACTTTCGCCGCAGGCCTCGTGCACGGCCTTCGCCTCCAGGGGCGAACAGACGACGCCATCCAGGCCGGCTTCCCTGGCGCATTTCGCGTAATGCATCACGACGTCGGGCAAGGGCTTTTCGATCCACAGATCTTCGGCCATGGCCTTTTGATCCGTGGACGTGAGCTGCGTGACCGCGATCAGCAGCGGCCGCGTGCCGTCCTCCCGGCTGAGGCCTTCCAGCGCTGCCGCCATCATGGCTTTCGTTCCCGCCGCGTGCACGTTGATGATGTCCACGCCCAGGCCCGTCAGCACCGCCATGGCGCTTTTGACCGTGTTGGGGATGTCGTGCAGCTTCAGGTCGAGGAAGATCCTGTGGCCTCTGGCCTTGATCTCCCGCACGATATCCGGGCCTTCCGCGTAGAACACCTCCATGCCGATCTTCACGAAGGGCTTTTGCCCGGTAAACTTGTCTAAAAACTCCAGCGTCTGCGCTTTGCCCGCAAAGTCGCAGGCGACGATCACGTCTTTACCCATATTCTATCCTTTCAGTTCTTTTAAAGTCCCGATCCCATATTTGTCCATCGCCGCCGGCAGGGTTTCGATGATCTTTTTGCAGGCGAAGGGGTCGACGAGGTTGGCCGCGCCGACTTCTACCGCCGCCGCGCCGGCCATCATCATCTCCAGCACGTCCTCCGCCGAGAAAACGCCGCCCATGCCCACGACCGGCACCGAGACCGCCTTCGCGACCTGGTACACCATGCGCAGCGCCACCGGGAACACCGCGGGACCGGACAGGCCGCCCGTCGTGTTCGCCAGGATGGGTCTGCGGGTCTTCAGGTCGATGCGCATGCCCAGCAGCGTGTTGATGAGGGAGATCCCGTCTGCGCCCGCGTCTTCACAGGTTTTCGCGATCTCCGTGATATCCGTCACGTTGGGGGACAGCTTTACGATAACGGGCTTCGCCGTGACCGCCTTGACTGCCCGGGTCACTCCGGCCGCCGCCGACGGATCCGTGCCGAAACTCATGCCGCCGCCATGCACGTTGGGGCAGGAAATATTGACCTCCAGCCACCCGACCTGGGGCTGTTTGTCCAGTTTTTTGCAGGTGTAGACGTAGTCGTCGACAGAAAAGCCGGAGACGTTTGCCATGACCGGTTTATGGAAGATCTTCGCCAGGTTCGGCAATTCCTCCGAGATGACCTTCTCCACGCCCGGATTCTGCAGGCCCACCGCGTTCAGCATGCCGCAGGGCGTCTCCGCGATGCGGGGCGTGGGGTTGCCCAGACGGGGATCCTTCGTCGTGCCCTTGAAGGAAAACGTGCCCAGAATGTCGATATCATAGAGTTCCGCGAATTCCCTGCCGTAACCGAACGTGCCGGACGCAGGGATGACGGGATTGTCGAGCTCTATGCCGCAGAGGTCGACCGCCAGTCTGTTTTCTACGCTTGCCATACGATCTCCTCTCTGTCCAGCACGGGACCGTCCTTGCAGATGCGCTTGTACCCGCCCTTGACCGGAACGGTGCAGCCCATGCAGGCGCCGAAGCCGCAGCCCATGCGTTCTTCGAAGGACAGTTGCCCGGGGACGCCTGCCGGTATGGCTTTATCGAGCGCTTTCAGCATGGGCAGGGGCCCGCAGGCATAAAAACAGTCGTAGGTTCCGGAATCGGGCAGGGCGTCCGTTACAAAGCCTTTGACGCCGGCAGAACCGTCCGCGCTCGCAACGCGCACGCCGCAGCCCAGCGCCTGGAATTCCTCCACGCAGAACAGGTCCGCCTTCGTATTGAACCCAAGGACGACCTGTACCGGCTTTCCTGCCGCGATCAGCTTCTTCGCCAGCAGGTACAGCGGGGGAATACCCACGCCGCCGCCGACCAGCAGTGGGCGTGTTGTCGTTGGGGACGGTTCCCGGCGACAACTTTTCGCGGAGGAAGTTGTCGCCGGG
>JAFPXN010000099.1 GCA_017412505.1 Bacillota bacterium
AAAACCAATAGTATCACAGAGGCAGGAATTAGCAGCAAAATGGCAAAGAAAGGTCCATTATCCGCTTCATTCTTAAATAACGTTTTTGCTTATCTGTAAACATGTAACGACTCACATAGGCCATTTATTATTTCCTCATTATTCTGCGGGGTTCCCTTTCACGATTCTACCTGCTGGCACTGACTTAACCACTACAGAACCCATTCCTACAATTGCTCTTTCACCGATATCAACACCGTCACGAATAGTGCTATTTCCCGAAATGTAAGCCTGATCGCCTGTCGAAGAACTACCAAACATTATAGTTTCGCCTACCACTAAGGTGTCTTCACCAATTTGCACATTATGAGAGATGAAACAACAATTATCTATACGGGATCCTGAATGAATAACTGTATTGTCAATTGCGCCTTTCCCTATTACAGTTAATGCGCCGATTTGCACGTTATCTTCAATAATAACTCCACCAAATTGTGGAATAGTTACGACTTTTCCTTTTATATCTCTTCGTGTCGTAAGGCCATCCGAACCAATTACCGTATTCTCTCTAATGATACAATCATTACCTATCTTGACAGACCCTAAAAGCCGTACACCTGATCCGATATAACAATTATTTCCTATAACTACTTCAGAATCTATGTAGGCCCCCGGAAAGATACGACAATTATTTCCAATTACCGCACCATCACAGATAAATGCGCCATCGACCACCTTGTACGGAACGGGCTTTCTATTATAAGAAATCCCATTGTCTCGGAAAAACTCAGCAAACCCCAGTCTGGGTTCAGTATGTTTGATAACAACATGCAGAGAAGCCAGTTCCTCTGGAACAGCTTCTGTCTCAGGCCAAATAACAATACACTCTTTAACCTTCAACAAAGCTTCCCATCTAGACTTATACTCAGGTGTTACAAACATTATTGAATTATCCTGAGGATTGTTCAATGACGCTGGACGTACAACATAATAATTTTTTGATACATCATATTTTGATGCTGATACTTTAAAAAATTCTTTCATAAACCTGCGATTCTATTCTGCTTGAAACACGCACTCAAATGCTTCTGCATATTTACGGCCGGACTGAACACCTCTATATGCAGCTAGTCCTTCTATTGCTTTTTCCGATCTTGGATGTGGAAATGGTCTTATAACGCCCTTATACGCTTTTAACGCGGCACATTTAATATTTATCCCATTCTCACCAATTTCAACAAAAGTGTTAGGCGCGAAGTGACTATTCGCTGTATTCAGATTCCATTCTGTACTTGAAGGAACTTCCATATACAAGAGCCTTTTAAGTTTTGGTACCCCATCCATTCTTTGAAACAGACGACAGGCGGCATTCACAGCTTTTGCTGTCTCTTGATGATCAATATTGGTATCAGAAGGGTGATGAGTGACCAATGCCTCTGCTTGGAAATCCTTAATGCAAGATTCTATAAATTGTACAAGCTCTAGATGTGGCACAATATTCATTTTAATATTAGGAAAATCCGCATGATAAACCTTATCTACCCCTATAATCGTCATGGCCTCTGCTTCATCCTCGAATAATGTTTCAGACGCATTCGCTCTAGCCGCAGCATGTCCTGACATTATCGCAACTGCAACCTCATTACCCTTAGAAATAAGCTTATGAATTGTTGCACCTGCGCCAAGCACTTCATCATCTGGATGAGCAACTATAAATAAATAGTTCATCTGCCAACTACCTCTTTCTACACTTACAGTGGAATCAACTACTAGACCACATGGTTAATCAATATATTTTACCATACACCATCTGAGAATGATATAATAACTGCAGTTAACAAAAGGAGGAACCCAATGCTTTACGATTCTCAGAACAGGCCTTACGTGCCCTGGAACTTAATACATGACTTCATGAGAGACGCCTTTATGGCGTACGGTTTACCCAAGGAGGACGCCGAAATCTGCACGGACGTGCTGATGGAGTCCGACCGCCGCGGCATCGAGAGTCACGGCTGCAACCGCTTTAAGCCCATCTACATCGACCGCATCGAGGCGGGCATCCTGTATCCCACGACCAACCTGGAGATCCTGAAGGAGACCCCGACCACGGTCGTGATGGACGCCCACGACGGCATGGGCATGGTGGCCAGCTACAAGGCTATGGAGATGATCATCGAAAAGGCGAAGAAATACGGCATGGCGGGCGCCGCGATCCGCAATTCTTCCCACTACGGCATCGCCGGCTACTGGGCCATGATGGCCAGCAAGCAGGGGCTGCTGGGCATCACCGGCACCAACGCGCGTCCGTCTATCGCGCCCACGTTCGGCGTGGACAACATGATGGGTACCAACCCCCTTACCTTCGCCTTCCCCACCGACGAGGAATTCCCCTTCGTGCTGGACTGCGCCACGTCCATCGTGCAGCGCGGCAAGATCGAATACTGGGCCCGTAAGGGAGAGCCGACGCCGGAAGGCGCAGTGATTGCAAGAGATGGTAGCACCCTCACCGATTCGGAAGAGATCCTGAAGAAGCTCGTGAGCGGCGAAGCAGCACTGGCCCCGCTGGGCGGCGAAGGCGAAAAGACCGCGGGATACAAGGGCTACGGCTACGCAGCCGTCGTGGAGATCCTCTCCGCAGCGCTGCAGGGCGGCAGCTTTATGAAGGCGCTGCTGGGCTTCGAACCCGATGGCAGCAAGAGACCGTATCATCTCGGTCACTTTTTCTTTGCGATCGATCCGGAAGCGTTTATGGGTCTGGAAACCTTTAAGAAAACGACCGGCGACATTCTGAGAGCGCTGAGAGCGTCTTCCAAGGCGCCCGGTCAGGACCGCATCTATACCGCCGGCGAAAAGGAATGGATCGCCTGGCAGGAGCGCAAAGACAAGGGTGTTCCCGTGGGCCCGGCTGTGCAGAAGGAGTTTATGGCAGTGCGGGATGCGAAGAAGCTGCCGTATACGTTCCCGTGGGAGGAATAGAACAATTGCAAAACAAAGGGACGGAGGTATAAGCCCTCCGTCCTTTTTTCGTGATCAGGTTGTAGGGCAAAGAGGTACATTCAACAGTTTAATATTTACATAATTTTCCATTTATGTTATGATCATTTCACCTCTGGAACACCGCTTGACATACGTATTATTACGTATTAAACTGCATTTATCGGGGTCAGCATGAAAACATCCGAACTGATCAAAATACTGAAAGCCGAGGGTTGCTATCTTGTACGCCATGGCCACAATCACGATATTTGGTATAGTCCCATCACACGGAAAATGATACCATTGGGACGTCACTCGAACAAAGAAGTCTCAAAAGGAACTGCGGAGGCCATCCTAAAGGATGCGGGCATCGTGATCGACAGATAAATACAATAAAGGAGCTCTATTATGGCAAAATATATCTATCCGGCAATATTCGAAAAAGAAGAAGGCTATGGGTATAACGTTAGATTTCCTGATGTAGACGGGTGTTATACTTGTGGGCAAACTTTGATTGAAGCGTTTGAAATGGCTGTCGATGTGCTTGCTCTGATGCTATTCGACAAGGAAGAAACTGGCAAGGCAATTCCGGAAGCAACTCCAATTGAAGCAGTCAAGACAGCGCGCGGAGAATTTGTTTCCTATATTACGTGCGACACAAAAGTGTATCGAAGAAGCCACAGGACAAAAGCGGTTAAAAAGACATTGTCGATCCCGGAGTGGATGAACGAAGAAGCGGTTGAGGCAGGCCTGAACTTTTCGAAGATCCTGCAGGAAGCGATCGCGGAAAAGCTGAATGGTATTCTCCCGGATGAGAAACCCGCGCCGGGAAAATAAGCGTGGCGATGTACCCGGGGACTACCCTCAAAAACAGATACGCCTCAGAGGCTCTAAACGGACCTCTGAGGCGTTTTTGTTGTGTCAGTGGATAGTTATGCCTTTTTACAGCATCACGTAGCCAGCGGCCGTTTTTCCGGTCTGCTCGGCCAACTGTTTGGCGGCCAGGATATCGGGCACTTTGCTCTTGCTCTTCGTGACGGCGAACAGTACGCTGTCGGCGTCCTTGAGAGCGGCCAGCGCTTCGGCGCTGGTATCGATGGCGGGCAGATAGCTCGCTGCGATACCGGAGGCCTTGAGGGTCTCGAGCAGAGAGTCGATTTTGCCCTGCGCAGCGGTTTCGCCTGTAGTGGTCACGAGCAGCTTTTCCTTGCCTTCCATGGCTGTGCGTTCCGCCAGATACGACAGAGCTTCCGCATCGCTGCCCCATTTCTTCTCCCCGGTGATGACGTTCGCCAGTTTCGCGAAGACGTCTTTTTCTTTCCCGGAAGAGGCGCTGCCCAGGTACTTCAGCCCGGTCTGGCTTGCCACCTGTTCGGCGCTTTCGGCGCAGCCGCGCACCATGGAGCGGAACATCACCCACAGCGCTGCCAGCACGCCGCCCACGAAGCAGCCGATGATCAGCTTTTTGATGAAGCCCGTACTGGTGTGCTCGGACTGCATCTTATCGATATCTTTCTGCGCGGTGGACAGGTCGTCTACGTAGGTATCCAGGGCGTCGTAATGGGCGTTCTGGGAGTCGCGAACGGCCTCGTTGATGACCTGTTTCGTATCGGAAGATACCTTTACCAGACTGTGTCCGAAACTTTCTTTCGCTACGTCATTTTTCAGCCCAAGCACGACCTTTTCGACCGCTTCCGCCAGCTTCTGTGCCTCTGCCTCGGACGTGGCATACACGTCGATATAAAGGTTGCCGTTGCCGCCGTTACCCACGCGGAGCACTTCCCGCAGGTACCGGTCTTCCACGTTCTGATAGCCGGGCACGTTCAGCAGGGTCGTCAGATCCGTGCCGTTCCATTCCAGCAGATAACGGGCGATGATGCGATCCATGACGTACACCGTCGGGTTTTCCATCACGCCCAGGCTGCCGTCCAGGGGAACGTTCAGATCCGTCAGCTGATAATTGATGCGCGTGTTGTAGATATTGTACGGGTTGAGCTGCATATACAGGCTGTCCCGGATGTATTCGCGCTCGGCGTCGATGCCTTTCTCGGAGCGCTCGACGGTCTTCTGCAGGTCGCGCAGCTGGCGTTCCTTTTCGGCCATGGCGTAGGCTTCTTCTTCCTCGTTTTTCGAGGCCTTGCTGCCTAAATAGCTGTAGCCCATAAAGAGCAGGCCCACGATGACCGCGAAGATGATGATCTGTTTGCCTTTCCGGACCGCTGCCGCCAGCAGGTCGAGTAAGCTGATTTCCTGTTCCATAAAGTAAAACTCCTTTAACCAGAGTATTTTATCATACGCCGTAGGTGTTTCTCAAGTCTTCGATCCGCGACCTGCTGGGCGCGAAGAAGTAGTACTTCACCTTCGGTTCCGTGCCGGACGGGCGCACGACGACCTTGCTGCCGTCGTCGAATTCCGTGACCGTCGTCTCGGGCTTCGGCAGGGACGGGTCCACGACCACGTCGATCGTCTTGGAATAGACCGGGCCGTACTCCGCGTTCAGCCGGTCGAGCTCTTCCGCGGCGCTGCTGCCCTTCTTGCGGTAGTAGTCCGCCGCCTGGCACAGCAGTCTGGCGCCGACGACGCCGTCCTTGTCGCGGGCGTACTGGCCGATGATCATGCCGTTGCTCTCCTCGAACGCATAGCCGAACTGTTCCTGCGTGCGGTCCATGCCTGCAGCGATGAACTTAAAGCCGACGGGCGTCTTCTCGACGTTCATGCCCTTCGCCTTCGCGATGCGGTCCGCCAGGGGCGTGGACACGAAGGAAGAGATAAAGGTCTTGCCGGACATGTCGCGGGTCTCGCAGAGGTAGCTGAGCACGAGCACGCCCTGATCGTTGCCGGAGAGCAGGCGGTAGCCATCTGCCGTCTTCACCATCGAGCCCACGCGGTCGCAATCCGGGTCGGTCGCGACGATGATGTCGGGCTGCTTTTCCTTCGCGTATTCCAGCGCCAGCCGGTAGACCGCCGGAAACTCGGGGTTGGGCTGGCCGGTGGTGGTGAAGTTGCCGTCGGGCTGCTCCTGTTCGGGCACGGTGAACAGGTCGTAGCCGTCTGCCGCGAGGGTCTCCGTGACCGGCTTAAAACCGCTGCCGTTCAGCGGCGTGTAGATGACCTTGAGCGGGTCGCCGTCGATGGGCTGGGTCGCGTTCGAAGCTTCTCTCATGGCTTCGAGATACGCCTGATACACTTCCTCCGGGACATACGACACATGGGGACAGGTACTTTGTGTCGTTTTTGCCTCCTCCGACACCTTCCCGATCTCCGCCTGCACCACGTCCGCGTCCTCCGGCAGCACCTGGCCGCCCGTGGCGCCGTACAGCTTGTAGCCGTTGTATTCCTTCGCGTTGTGGCTGGCCGTGATCATCACGCCCGCGTCCGCCTTCAGATACCGCACGGCGAAGCTCAGCACCGGCACCGGCATGATCTCTTCGAACATCAGCGCACGGATGCCGCACTCCTCCAGGGTCCTGGCCGTCTCCAGCGCGAATTCCAGAGAGTTGTTGCGCGAGTCACGGGAGATGACGACGAGCAGGTCCTTGTCACCGGACACGCCCCCGTCCCCGTGATTGGTTTTCAGCCATCCCGCCACGCCCAGGGTCGCCAGGCGCACGGTCTCGTTGTTCATCAGTCCGGGCTCGGGGCCCATGATGCCGCGGATGCCCGCGGTTCCGAATTTAAGTTCCATGTATCTCTTCTCCTTTCTGTGAAGGTTTCTTCCGTAACATCCATGGCGCGGCCCCTGCCACCTCGCAGGCGCCGGCCGCCAGCAGCGCGAACACCGGGAACAGCACCACCTGGTAGCGCCCCTGCGCCTCGCTCAACAGGAACAGCAGCGCGTAGCCGTAGAACACCAGCCGCAGATACGTCTCGGCCGGGCTGCGCAGAAAGATCGCCAGCACGCCGCCCAGGGCCACCAGCCCCATCACGCACATGTAATACGCGGCCGAGCTCATCGTGATCAGGTGACCCGGGTCGAAGTCGATCTCGTCCAGTTCCTCGCGGCTGACCGACCAGTCGTGGAATTCCTCGCCGGTCTCTTCCTCCCAGATCGCGACTTCGTCGTACAGGGTCTTCACCCACTGCGTGACCCCGATATCGGCCTTCCAATCCGTCTCCATCTTGTTGCGCAGCGTGTCGGGCAGCTTGTCCCGGTGCGCGTCGAGATCCGCTTTCAGCAGGTCCATCAGGCCGTCCATCACCTGGTCGTAGTCGTTGTTATATTGCTCGGCCAGCTCGTAGACTTTCATGCCCTCTTTTTCGGTCCACACGCCGCCGCCCTTGGAATTCAGGCCGATCCAGAGGAAGTGGGCCGTGGCGTTGCGGCAGACGGGCATGTCGAGGTAGCCTTCCAGCCAGCGGTAGGCCTTTTCTTTGACCCCGAACGAGCACCCGAACATCAGGATGATGGCCAGCAGCAGCGCGCCGATGCGCTTCAGGGGCTTTTTATCTTTTTCCTTGCCGCGTCCTTCGATCAGGATAAACAGCAGTCCTGCGCCGAAGGCGGCGATCAGGAACACCGGGGAGAATTGCTTAAACAGGTCTGCGAGGCCGGCGGAAAGTCCGGCGAGGAGGACGAAAGCCCAGCGGCCATGGTTTTCGCTCTGCCACGCGCAGATTCCGAAGAAACTGGCCAGCAGCATAAAGAACATCGCCAGGTGTTCGTTGCTGGTCACGGAGGCGTAGTAGGAGAACGACGGCCAGAAGCACGCGATGGCCGCGGCCAGCATGGCTGCCCGCTGGCGCGTCCAGATGCGCCGGGCGATCAGGTAGATCAGGAGCACCGTAAAGCCCGAGACCATCAGGTTGAACAGCACCGCATCGTGGTACGGATATCCGGTGCCGTAGTTCTCGTTCCACCATTCCAAAATGCGGGGGTAGAACGCCCAGTGCGTAAAGATCGCTTCCTTTACGAGTTTCGCCCCCTCCACGCTGTCCAGCACAGCGCCGAAGTCGTACTTCATCACCATGTGGGGCTCGATCAGCCGGAAGCAGTGGTAGCGGTACTGAAACGCCGCGCAGCCCCACAGGGGGCCTGCCAGCCAGTCCGGGATCTTTGGGAGGGTCACCGGGATAAGGCAGAGCGCAACGGCCCCGACGGCTGCCCACAGCCATGGCGTCAGCGTAAATTCTTCGTATTTGGCCGCTCCCAGGGCGCTCATCTTCAGGACGAAGATGGGGAGGCCGGCGAAGAGCAGCGCGAATATTGTATAGAGTGCGAGGCCTGTTTTTCTCATGGTCACAGCCCCTCGATCATGTTCTTGATCCACTTGCCGCTGCGGTACCGCGCGTAGAGGATGACCGCTTTGATGGCGCTTTCCGCCTCCGCCAGCAGCACCACCAGGTAGATCGGCAGGTGCATCACCAGGGCGCC
>JAFPXN010000100.1 GCA_017412505.1 Bacillota bacterium
AAGCTGCGCACGCTGGGACTGACGGAAGAGGAAGCGGAGAAGGCCATCATCGACGGATTCCTGAAGTAGACGTTTTACAGGAGGCATAAACATGAAAGACAGGATCCTGCAGACCGCGAAGGAGATCAGAGCCGACGTCGTCGCTCTTTCCGACGCGATCTACGCAAACCCGGAGCTGGGCAGCCAGGAGTTCGAATCCTCGAAGCTCCATGCGGCGCTGCTGGAAAAGTACGGATTTAAAGTCGAAAAGCCCTATCTGGGGTTTCCGACAGGCTACCGGGCGGAATACCGTTCTGCGAAACCCGGCCCGCACGTCTGTTATATGGCGGAATACGACGCGCTGCCCGGCGTGGGACACGGCTGCGGCCACAACATGCTCGGCGCAACGTCTGTCGCGGCGGGGATCCTGCTGAGCCGTCTCGTCGACGAGACCGGCGGCTGGGCCGTGGTGCTCGGTACGCCTGCGGAAGAGACGAACGGCGCCAAGGTCGAATACGCGAAACGGGGCGTGTTCCGGGATCTGGACGCAGCCATCGTCTGCCACCCGACCAGCGTCGAATACTATAAGAGCGGGGCGTCTCTGGCCATGGAGACCATTGAGTTCGAGTTCTTCGGCAAGGCGGCCCATGCGGCCAGCGAGCCGGAGATGGGCATCAACGCGCTGGACGCGGTCATCCAGACGTTCAACAACGTCAACGCGCTGCGCCAGCAGACGAAGACGGACGCCCGCATCCACGGCATCATCACCCAGGGAGGCGAAGCCTGCAACGTGATCCCCGAGCACTGCGTGTGCCGCTTTTACGTGCGGGCTGCGAAGAAATCCTACCTGAAACATCTGCACGAGCAGGTCATGAACTGCGGCAAGGCCGCCGCGATGGCGACGGGCTGCAAGCTGCAGATGCGTCCGTTCGAGTTGGGTTACGACGATCTGGCGACGAACGAGCGGCTGAACCAGCTGTTCATCGACAGCCTGGCAGAACTGGGCGTAACGGAGATTGCGGACCCGGGCGAAGCCAGCGGTTCCGTGGACGCCGGCAACGTATCCTACGTCTGCCCGACCATCCATCCGTATTTCCCGATCACGAAGAAGAACGTGGCGGGTCACACCCGGGAATTCGCCGCCTGCACGCAGACCGATTACGCGAAGGACCGCATGATGGAAGCCGCGTGCGCCATGGCGCTCACCGGATACCATATCGTCACCGAACCCCAGACCCTGGCGGAGATCCGCAGGGAATTCCAGGCATTGAAATAAGGCGCAAAGGAGAAAATCATGGAAAAAGCAAAAGTATACTTCACCAATCTGCGCACCCAGGGCGAAGAAAGCCTTCTGAAGAAGCTGGAGCGCCTGATGAAGAAGGCAGGCTTCGAGGAGATCGATTTCAAGGATAAGTTCGTCGCCGTCAAGATCCACTTCGGCGAACCGGGCAACCTGGCGTACCTGCGCCCCAATTGGGCCCGCACGGTCTGCGATTACGTCAAGAAACTGGGCGGCAAGCCTTTCCTGACCGACTGCAACACCCTGTACGTCGGCGGCAGAAAGAACGCGATCGACCACCTGGATTCCGCATATATCAACGGCTACAATCCGCTGGCGACCGGCGTGCAGACCATCATCGCGGACGGTCTTAAGGGCCTGGACGAGCGCGAGATGCCCGTTCCCAATGGCGAGTACTGCAAAACGGCTAAGATCGGTTCCGCGTTGGCGGAGGCGGATATCGTCCTTTCGCTGACCCACGTCAAGGGCCACGTGAGCGCGGGCTTCGGCGGCGTTCTGAAGAACATCGGCATGGGCGGCGGCAGCCGCAGCGGCAAGCAGCAGATGCATTCCGACGGTACGCCGGCGGTGATCGAGGAGAGATGCGTCGGCTGCAGGACCTGCGAAAAGAACTGCGCGCACGAAGGCATCAAAGTCGTGAATAAAAAGGCGGTCATCGACGAAGACAAGTGCCTGGGCTGCGGACGCTGCATCGCGGTCTGCCCCAAGGACGCCATCCAGACGAAATGGGATTCCGGCAAAGCCGCGCTGTCCTGCAAGATCGCGGAATATACCTGGGCGGTCATCAACGGCAAGCCCAACTTCCACGTCGCTTTCGTCATGGACGTTTCTCCGGACTGCGACTGCGACGGTCAGAACGACCTGCCCATCATTCCGGACGTAGGCATCTTCGCCGGTTTTGACCCGGTGGCTATCGATCAGGCCTGCGCGGACGCGGTCAACGCCCAGGAGATCAACGAAGGTTCCGTCCTCGGCGACATCCTGCGCGACTCCCGCAAGCGCAGCGAACGGCAGAAGATGATCGACGACAAAGACGTCTTCCGCATGCTGCATCCGAATACGGCCTGGGCTGCGGGACTCGAACACGGGGAAAAACTGGGCATGGGTACCAGAGAATACGAACTCATCACAATGAAGTAAAGGAGATCCAAATGTACAGAAAAAAGGAGATCTGCCATTGCACGCCGAGCTGCGACACCGTCGCGGTGGAAAAGAGCGCGGCTGTCAGCGGCTTCAACATCCTGGCGAAGAATTCCGACCGCGAGACCGACGAATGCCAGAACCTGAAGTTCTTCCCGGCGGAAAAGCACGCGCCCGGCGAGATGGTCAAATGCACGTACATCGAAGTGCCGCAGGCGGAACAGACCTACGCTATGATCGGTTCCCAGCCCTGGTGGATCTGGGGCTTCGAGATGGGCATCAACGAGCATGGCGTCTGCATCGGCAACGAGGCGGACTGGTCCGAGATCCCGGCGCAGAAAGAGGAAGCGCTGCTGGGTATGGATCTGCTGCGCCTGGGTCTGGAGAGAGGCCGCACGGCGTATCAGGCCATGCACGTGATCATCGATCATCTGGAAAAGTACGGCCAGGGCGGCGGATGCGCCTACATGAATCCGGACGATAACTATCACAACACCTTTATGATCTCCGACTCCGAAGCCATCTGGCTGCTGGAGACGGTGGACCGTCACTGGGCGGCCAAGCGGATCAAGGGCATCTATCCGATCTCCAACCTGTACACCATCGGCGAGGAGTACGACGAATGCTCCGAAGGCCTGGCCGAATACGCGGCCGCCAATGGCCTGCATGACCCGAAGAGACCCTTCGATTTCTCCAAGAGCTTCGTGCTGCTGAACACGAGAACGCTGTCGGGCTATCCCAGAGAATGCAGAGCGCACGAGATCATCCGCGGCTTCGGCAACCGCAAGTATACGGGCGAAGACATGTGGACCATTCTGCGCGACCACTTCGAAGGCTCCATGCTCGAACCCCGCTGGGGCGCCGCGGCGACGCTGGCGGCCGGCATCTGCATGCACGGCTGCGAACCGGGACCCTGCCAGTCGGCAGCCTCCATGGTGACCGAATACAGAAAGCCGGACTTTAAGATGACGAAGTTCGTGTACTGGGCCAGCATGGCTCCCCCGTGCAGCAGTTTCGCGATCCCGTTCTTCAACGTGGGCTACGTGCCCGAAGCCATGGGCAGAGGCACGAACAAGTATTCTGCGGATTCGTTCTGGTGGAAGGCCAAGCGGCTGCAGGTGGACGTGGAAGCGGATCACCCGAAGTACGTGCAGTGGATCAGGGAAGAGAGAAGATATCTGGACGGCCTGTTCCATCAGGCGTCCGAGCGCGCGCTGCAGGCGGCGGACATGCTGCTGAAGCAGGGCAACGAAAAGTCCGCGGAAGAGCTGCTGAAGGGCTGCACGGACGAGTGTTTCGAACGTGCGAACGCTTCCATGGATATGCTGATCGAAAAGATCGAGGCGGATATCAAAGAGAACGGCACGGACGTCTTCCGGGTCAAGAACCACCAGGCGTTTATCGAGAAGACCGGCCTGCCCGTTCCGGTATAGGAGGAGATCATGCAAGTCATCAGCAAAGAATACGTAGAAAAGGAGCTGGCGCGGTACAGGACCCCGGGCATGGTCGTGGGCGTCATCAAGGACGGCGAAGTGCTGTTCGCCGGCGGCTTCGGGTATAAAGACCTGGAGACGAAGGAACCGATCGACGCGGATACCATGTGGGGCATCGCGTCCTGCAGCAAGAGCTTTACCGCCACCCTGATCGGCATGCTCGTCGACGACGGCGTGCTGGATTTCGACAGGCCCATCAAGGACTATCTGCCTGATTTCAAGATGTACGACCCGTTTGCGACCGCCGAATGCACGCTGCGCGACATGCTGTGCCACCGCACCGGCCTCGCTTCCTACGACGCGGTCTGGTCCGACGTCACGATCGAGGACAGAGAAGAACTGTGGAAGAGACTGCAGTATCTGAAGCCCAACCTTCCGTTCCGCTATAAAGCCCAGTACAACAACTACATGGTGGATATGGCGGCGCACGTGGCGGAGAAAGTGACCGGCAGAAAGTGGGACGACATGGTCGAGGAGCGCATCTTCAAACCCCTCGGCATGACCCGCAGCAGCACGCTCGTCAAATATCTGAACGAGTGCGATAACGTGTGCAGTTCGTATTGGCCGGGTCCCGACGGACCGTTCAAAGTGCCTCACTGGAATTCCGACGTGAGCGCGCCTGCCGGCGGCATCAATTCCACCGTCAACGACATGCTGAAATATCTGGACTTCCACCTGAAGAGAGGCGTCCTGCCCGACGGCACGCGCCTGATGCAGGAAGAGACCATGCGCGACCTGCACATGCAGAACGTACGCTACACGCTGTGGCCGTGGAGATTCCCCGAAGTTTCCCCCATCGGCGGCTACGCCATGGGCTGGTACAACGACAACTACCGCGGCGAGCCCATGTACTGGCACCTCGGCGAGATCGAGGGCTTCGGCACGCTGCAGTGCTGCCTGCCCAAGAGCCAGATGGGCATCATTCTGTACAACAATCTGCAGTGCCCGGATATCCTCATCCAGTGCTCCGTGCTCTACACCATCATCGACAACGTGCTGGGCTTCGAGCCGGTCGACTGGAGTGAGCGCATGTGGTCCGTGAATGACATCAAGGGCAACATGCACGGCGACTGGAAGCTGGACCTGCTGGGCGACGAATTCGTCGCGGGCACCCAGCCTTCCCACGAGCTGGCCGATTACGTGGGCGCCTACGCGGAGCCGGGTCACGGAACGCTGGAGATCGATCTGGCGGGCGACAAGCTGCTCATGACCTGGAGAGGCGTGACCCAGGAGATCCTGCATCATCACTACGACGTATTCCACATCCCCGAAGTAAAGATGGACACGCTGCTCGTGAACGCCCCCATCTACTTCCACACCGACGTAAAAGGAGAGATCTGCGGCTTCGGCTTCAAATTATACGATGAAGTCGATCCCATTGAATTTAAGAGAGTCTAGTTTACATTGAAGCTCCGAGGGGTGGCGACCAAAGAGGCTCATCGAGGACGAAGCGAGCGCCGTGACTCCCAAGAGTTGCGGTCGCGGACGAGCGTAGGACGAAGATGAGGATGCGTTGGTCGACAGGACCCCGAGGAGCGCTCCGGCAGAAAGGAGGCCCCATGGAACGCTATCCGCAGTTAGTCATCAACACCAAGAATCTGCAGCATAATTTCAACTGTCTGAAGGAAATGTGCAGGCCTTACAACATCCGCATCACGGCTGTCGTCAAGGGATTCACCGCCGTGCCGGAAGCCTGCAAAGCTCTGTGGGACTGCCATCCCAGAGCCATCGCAACCTCCCGCATCGACCAGGTGCAGAAGATCAAGGAGCGCTACCCGGAGATCATCACGGAGCTCCTGCGCATCCCCGCTCTGTCCGAGTGCGATCTGGTCGTCAAATACGCGGATATCTCCCTGAATTCCGAGCTGGCCGTGCTGCAGAAGCTCAACGACGAGGCGATCAGGCAGGGCAAGGTGCACCGGGTCATCCTGATGAAGGACATCGGTGACCGCCGCGAAGGCTTCGAGGACGAAAGCGTGATGATCGAAGCCGCCTCCATGGTCGAATACAGCATGCCGGGTCTAAAACTCTACGGCATCGGCGCGAACTTCGGCTGCTACGGCTCCGTCTGCGTGTCCAAGGACAAGGTGGACTGGCTGGCCGACATCATGGAAAAGATCGAGGCGAAGATCGGCCGCGAGCTCGACGTGCTGTCCATCGGCGGTACGCAGTCCTTCCACAACATGGCGGAGGGCGAGCTGAACCCCCGGGTCAACGACATCCGGGCCGGTATCTCGCTCATCACCAAGGCCGAATATACCTGGAAGGAAGACTTCCCCGAACGGGTCGACGCGTTCCGCGTCCGCGCGGAGATCGTCGAACTGAAGAACAAGCCGACGATGCCGAACGGCAACATGGGCGCCGCAGCGCTGAACGACGTGCGCAAGTACGTGGACCTCGGCGTTCGCAAACGTGCCATCCTGGCTTTCGGCAAGCAGGACTTCGGCGGCACGGAAGAGGGGCTTACCCCGCTGGATCCGCAGATCAGGATCTGGGGATCTAGTTCCGACCACACCATGCTGGACCTGGAAGACTGCGACAGAGACTATAAACTGGGCGACATCGTGGAATTCCGTCCGAACTACGTGGTCTGCATGTACGCGACGACTTCGCCGAACGTGAAGATCAAGATCGTGGACGAATTCTAACATAGACAAAGAAAAGAGCACACGGGGACAGGTACAATGTGTCGTTTTCACGACACATTGTACCTGTCCCCGTGTGCTCTTTTTATATGGTTTAGAACTCCAGGTTCTTTCCGTCTTTGGCGAACACGTGGACGACGTTTCCGCCGAACGTGAACGCGATCTCCTGTCCGATGGAGATGCCGTCGTGGTGGATGCCCTGCAGGTCCATCGTCGGAACGATGACGATGACGTCCTGTCCGAGGGACTGCAGATGCAGATGGACAGAGCTGCCCATCATCTCGCTGACGTCCACCTTTCCGTGGAACATCTGGGAACCTTCGCCGAAGAGGGCGATGTGTTCGGGACGTACGCCGAGGGTGATGTCCTGCGCCTCGACGTTGTTCGCCGCGAGTCTTTCCTGCTTTTCAGGAGAGAGCTCGATGGTCTTCCCGTCGAGTTCCACGGCGTACTTGCCGTCTGTCTTCACCAGCTTGGCGTCGAAGTAGTTCATCTGCGGAACGCCGATGAAGCCGGACACGAACAGGTTCGACGGATGGTCGAACACTTCCTGGGGCGTGCCGATCTGCTGAACTTCGCCGTCTTTCATGATGACGATGCGGTCGCCGAGGGTCATGGCCTCGGTCTGGTCGTGCGTGACGTATAAGAACGTTGTGTTGATCCTCTGGCGCAGCTTGATGATCTCCGCTCTCATCTGGTTACGCAGTTTCGCGTCCAGGTTGGAGAGGGGTTCGTCCATCAGCAGCACCTTCGGTTCGCGCACGATCGCGCGGCCGATGGCGACTCTCTGGCGCTGACCGCCGGACAGAGCCTTGGGCTTGCGTTCCAGATATTCGGTGATGCCGAGGATCTCCGCGGCTTCGTTCACCTTCTTGTCGATCTCCGCCTGCGGAACCTTCTTCAGCTTCAGCGGGAACGCCATGTTCTCGCGCACGGTCATGTGCGGATACAGCGCGTAGCTCTGGAACACCATGGCGATATCCCTGTCTTTGGGCGCCACGTCGTTCATCAGCTTGCCGTCGATCAGAAGCTCGCCGCCGGAGATCTCTTCGAGTCCTGCGACCATGCGGAGCGTCGTGGACTTACCGCAGCCCGAAGGACCGACGAGAACGATGAATTCCCGGTCTTTGATCTCCAGATTGAAATCGTCGACCGCGACGATGCCCTCAGCCGTTACCTTCAGATGGGTCGTTCTGTGGGCAGGTTCGTCCTTTTTCTTTTTCTTTTCCGTGTTGGGATAGATCTTTTTAATATGCCTGAGACTGACTTCAGCCATTTTATTTGCTCCTTCCGTATAATTTCGTGAAAGCGGCAATGCGTTGCGCGAGGGTGTCCGTAAAGACGTCCGGCATCGTCCGCCACGTCCAGTTTCCGCCGATCGAACCGGGTTCGTTGATGCGGGCTTCCGCGCCTAGTTCCAGGTAGTCCTGCATCTGCGCGACGAACAGGTCCGCGACGCTGCTGAACCCTGCGCGGAGGATGCCTGCAGCGAAGCCTTCCTCTTCATTGAGTCCGAGATACTTCTTCGCCATCTCCAGCTCCGCAGGTTCCGCGGCTTCCTTCCAGCCCATGACGGGCAGATTGTCGTGCGTCCCGATGTAGCAGACGCAGCCGGGGATGTGGAGGTGCGGCAGGAACGTGTTGCCTTCGGTTCCGTCGAATGCGAATTCCAGCAGCCGCATGCCCGGGAAACCGGATTCCGCCAGCATCTGCCGGACTTCTTCGCTCGGGTAGCCCAGGTCTTCCGCGATAAAGCGCAGATCCTTGAACCAGTCCCGCAGGACGCCGACCAGGTCCATGCCCGGGCCTTTCACCCAGCGGCCTTCCCTTGCGGTCGTTTCGCCGTAGGGCACGGCCCAGTAGCTTTCGAACCCGCGGAAATGGTCGATGCGGATGATGTCATACAGCTTTTCGGCGCCGCCTACGCGGCGGATCCACCAGCCGTAACCGTCCTTTGCCATGTACTCGTAGTTGTACAGCGGATTGCCCCAGAGCTGGCCGTCCTCGTTGAAGTAATCGGGCGGAACGCCCGCGACCTCGACAGGAAGATTGTCCTCGTCCAGCTGGAAGTTCTCCGGCGCAGCCCATACGTCTGCGGAATCGAGGGCTACGTAGATCGGAATATCACCGATGATGCCGATGCCCTGCTCCTTCGCGTAGCTGCGCAGCAGGTCCCACTGCCTGTAGAACAGGAACTGCAGGTAGGTGTAGAAGCGCACGTCTCTGTCGAGCAGTTCCGTGTAGCGCCGGATGGCTTCCGGTTTATGCATGCGGATGTCCGCTTCGGGCCAATCCAGCCAGGCTGCCTGGCCGAAATGCTTTTTCAGGGCCATGTACAGCGTATAATCCGCGAGCCAGCTGCTGTTTTCTTCGGAGAACTTCGCCACCTCTTCGCAGTCCCGCTCCCAGCCTCTTTCGAAAGCCTTTTCCAGAAGCGGATAGCGGTTGTTGTAAAGTTTCTCGTAATCCACCCGCTGCGGATCGGTTCCGAAATCGCAGGAGGCGATCTCCTCCCGGGTCAGCAGACCGTCTTCCGCCAGCATGTCCAGATCGATGAAGTACGGGTTCCCGGCAAAGCTGGAAAAGCTCTGATAGGGGGAATCTCCGTAGCTCGTGGGACCGACCGGCAGGATCTGCCACCAGCGCTGCTTTGACGCTTTCAGAAAATCGATAAAATCTTTTGCTGCCTTCCCCAGCGTTCCTATGCCGTAAGGCGAAGGAAGGGAGAATACCGGCATCAAAATGCCACTGCTTCTTTCCATGGATCAGCCTTTCACCGCGCCGGCAGCAACACCCTTGATGATGTACTTCTGGCATGCGAGGTAGAAAATGATGACGGGGATGATCGACATCAGGATCAGGGCCATCGTAGCGCCCAGATCCACCGTACCGTAGCTGCCCTTCAGGTATTGGATGTGGATGGGGATCGTTCTGTACTCGTTGATGTCGAGCACCAGGACCGGGAGCAGATAGTCGTTCCAGACCCACATGATCTCCAGGATGCCGACAGAGATCATCGTCGGACGGAGCATGGGGAATACGACCGAGAAGTACGTTCTGAGCGGTCCGCAGCCGTCGATCGAAGCGGCTTCTTCGATCTCGATGGGGATCGATTTCACGAAGCCTACGAACATGAAGATCGCGAGGCCCGCGCCGAAGCCGAGATAGACGATGGGAATGGTCCAGGGGGTGTTCAGGTGAAGTTTGTCCGCCGTCTTGGACAACGTGAACATGACCATCTGGAACGGGACCACCATGGAGAAGACGCACAGGTAATAGACCAGCTTGCAGAACTTCGAGTTCACTCTCGCGATGTACCAGGCGGCCATCGAGGTGAACAGCAGGATCAGCGCCGTCGACAGCACCGTGATCAGGGCGCTGTACATGGCGCTCTTCCAGAACGGGTAGTTGCCGAAGGTCATGCCCTTGATGAAATTCGTGAAGCCTGCCCACATTTCGCCTCTGGGGAGGTCGAACGTGTTGGTCTTTACGAAAGTGTTGACCTTAAACGAATTGATGACGACAGCAACGACGGGGAGCACGTAGATGATGCAGATGACGCCGAGGACTGCCGAAAGGATACTTTTGCGGCGGTTTTCCGCGGAAAGCGTATTCTTTTCCATTACTGCTGCACCTCCCTCTTACGCGTATATGCCAGCTGCAGCAGGCCGAGACCGGCGACGAGGATGAAGAAGATGACCGCTTTCGCCTGTGCCGTGCCCTGGGAGCCGGAACTGGAATTGTAGAACGTGTTGTAGATGTTCAGCGCCAGCATCTCCGTCGTCTTGATGTTCGAGCCGTCGGGCTGGATGATGAACGGTTGGCCTGCGGTCAAAGCGAGGTTCTGGTCGAACAGTTTGAAGCCGTTGGTCAGGCCGAGGAACGTGCAGATCGTGATCGAAGGCATGACGTTGGGGATCGTGACCTTGAACAGGGTCTGCGACTTGGTCGCGCCGTCGATCTTCGCCGCTTCGAGCATTTCTTCCGAAACCGCCTGCAGGCCGGCGATGTAGATGATCATCATGTAGCCGATCTGCTGCCAGCAGACCAGGATGATCAGACCCCAGAAGCCGTATTTGGATTCCAGCAGGATCGACGTGTTGAAGTGGGACAGGATACCGTCGAAGATCATGGACCAGATGTAGCCCAGAACGATACCGCCGATCAGGTTCGGCATGAAGAAGACGGTCCGGTAAAGGTTGCTGCGTTTCAGCCCCTGCGTCAGGAGATACGCGATCGTGAACGCGAGCACGTTGATCAGCACGAGGGAAACGATAGCGAATAAAGCGGTATACCAGAAGGCATGTTTGAAGGTCTCGTCGGCAAAGGCGCTGATATAGTTCCCGAAGCCGATGAATTTTGCGTCTCTGATCAGTTTGAATTTACAGAATGACAGATAAATGCCCTGGATGAACGGCCATACGAAGCCTATGGCGAAGGCGGCGATGACCGGACCCATAAACAGCCACGACCAGCGGCGCAGCGGATTTTTAAAGAATCCGGATTTCTTTTTCTTTTCCAAAGATCTTTCCTCCTTCCTCAATTGATCGATGATAAAAAAACAGGGGCGGGCGTTAAACACCCGCCCCATAAGAATCAACTATGAGGTGTGATCTTTATTACTGATTTGCCTTCTGATACTGGACTGCCCAGCCGTCAACAAACGCGGTCTTGACCTCTTCCCAGTTGGCTTCGGACTGATCTGCGTTGTACTTGTTGAGAGCGGATACGAGAGCAGCTCTGTATTCGTCGACGTTCGGCTGATAGTTGGTTGCCCAATCCATCACGTAGCAGCCGCTGGCGTTGTATCTGTCAGCGTCAGCCAGGAAGCCGTTGCTGGAAGCGGGAGCGTTCTTGTAGGGCAGAACGCCGAGCTGTTCGACCATCAGGCCGGCAGCTTCGGGATCGGAGACGAGCCATACCATGAAGTCGATGGTCGCCTGCTTGTCCGCTTCGGAAGCGTTGTCATTGATCGCCCAGCAGTTTTCCGTACCGCAGTTCAGACCGGCCTTTTCTTCGCCGGCAACGCCGCAGTAATAGGGGATCATGGTAGCGTTGGGAACCGTTTCGGAAACCGCAGCGTATTCCCAGGAACCGTTCACGAAGAACGCAGCCTTACCGGTCTTGAACTCGTTCTCGGCATCGTGGCCGCCGTTCGCGAGATCGGTGGGAGCGGTGAGGGAGTTGTTGATGCACAGGTCATACAGGTTCTTGAAGTTGTCCATGTACGTACCCTGGATGCTTGCGGGCTGTTCGCTCCAGCCGCCGGCATCTCTTTCTTCATAGAAGTATTCCAGGTTAGCCATGTGGCCGGTGAATCTCCAGGAAGAGGAGCCGTCCATGTCGGAGCTGCTGAACGCGTCGAATCCGAGTTCGTCTGCTCTTGCGTGGATGTCTTCCGCAACAGCCTTCAGGCCGTCGAAGTTGGTGATCTCGTCCATGCTGTGACCAGCGGCTTCGATCAGATCCGGGTTAACGATGATGCCGTAGCATTCATAGCAGTAACCGATGGAGCAGAGCTTGCCGTTTTCGTCATAGAGGTTGAAACCGTCGGTGTTCAGCTCGTTGGCGATCGCAGTGCCCGTCAGATCCATCGCATAGTCGCCCCATTCCTTGACCATGGACTGGTTGGTGATGACGAACAGGGTGGGAGCCGCGGACTTGTCCATTTCGGACGTCAGGGTCTGTCCGTAGGTGCCGGAGGCAGCGGTCACGACCTTAACTGCGACGCCGGTCTTGTCGGTGTACATCTTAGCGAGCTTCTGAGCAGTCTCGTCAAGTTCCGGCTTAAAGTTGAGCCAGTAAACGGAACCCGTTTCGCTGGAGCCTTCTCCGCCGCCGTTGCCGCCGCTGCTGCAGGCAGCGAGGCCGATCACCATGATCATGGCGAGGAGAACAGCAAGAACCTTTTTCAAATTTTTCATTGTGTTTTCTCCTTCTTCAATAAAAATAACTGACGTTATATCTCTACGCTTTTGTGCGTAAATACCGTGTTATCCGATTTTTCTGACCGTTCCGCCTTCCCGCAGGGCTGTCTGCAGGCGGACGTGCCTGTGCGCGCCGCCGGCTAAGACGTCTGTCAGGATCTTCACCGCTTCCCTGCCGAGCTCTTCCTTTGGCTGGACGAGCGCCGTCAGCGTCGGGATGGTGTAGAGGGACATGTTGATGCCGTCGATCGACAGGACGGAACAGTCTTCCGGAATGCGCAGGCCTTTGTCGTGAAACGCCTTCATGGCCGCGATGGCGAACGTGTCGGCGATGGCGAACAGGGCGGTGAACTGTTTGCCGGAAGCTGCGAAGCGTCCGGCTTTTTCGTAGGCGCCGGCCATATTGAATTCCACGCTCTCGATCAGAAGGTCCGGGTCGGGTTCGATCCCCGCTTCGGCCAGCGCGTCCAGATACCCTTTGTACCGGAGCTCGCTGATGGAACGGTCGGATGCCGAATCCATCAGGATGGCGATGCGGCGGTGGCCGCATTCCGTCAGATACCGGACCGCTCTGCGGGCTTCTTCCCGGTCGTCGATGGACACCGAGGAATAGGCATCGCTTTCGACCGTCCCGAAATCGTTTGTGAACGTGCAGCAGACGAACGGAATGTCGATCGGCGCGACGTCTTCCTTCGTATAGTCGAAGCGTCCGCCGAGCAGGATGAGCCCTTTCAGCTTCTTCGCCCGGGACAGGCGCGCCGCCGCGGCCAGTTCGTCCTCTCCGGCCTTGATCTGGCGGATGGACAGCGTATAGCCGGCGTCTTCCACAGCCTGTTCTATGGCGCTGAGCACGGGGGCAAAGAACGGGTTTTCCGCGCCTCTTACCACCACGCCTATGGAATCTCCTGCGGTCTTAACAAGATCCCTTGCGGAGGTGTTCGGGACGTAATGAAGGTCCTTTACGGCGTTCAATACGCGTTCTCTGACGTCTTTGCTTACGTCGGGATGGTCGTTAAGGACGCGGGAGACCGTGCTTACGGAAACGCCGCTGTATGCCGCAACATCTCGAATCGTCACAGTTCCTGATCCTCCTTTTACGGTTTCCGGTAACGTTTCTGGGAACGTTTCCAGGACCACCATTATTTAATCATTTTTTGTCCCGGCCGTCAATAGTATTATTGTAGATTTTGGCTTTATTTTCCTTTTGCGGACGCCGCGTCGAAGTGCTCTTCCGCCAGTTCGATCAGGCCCTGCATCTGGGGCGTGACCCACTTGTTTTTATGGTAAAACACCGCGATGCGGAACGGCAGGCGGAAGTCTGTGACGGGCAGGACGCGAAGCGTTCCGTCCCGCACGGCGGACCGCACCACGTATTCCGGCAGGAACGTGATGCCCGCGTTCCTCTTGGCCAGCTCCAGCAGGGTGAGGGAACTCTCTGTCTGAATGTG
>JAFPXN010000101.1 GCA_017412505.1 Bacillota bacterium
AAGCCCGCCTTCACGAGCTCGAAGAACAGTTCCTCGTCCCCGGGCTGCACGGCCGGCTGCTTCCTGACGTGCAGGGTCAGCACCGAGGAATCCACCTTCGGCTGGGGAAGAAACACTTCCTTCGGTACATCCATTATATATTCGATCTCGCAGAAATACTGCACATGGATCGAAATTACGCCATAATTTTTTGCGCCCGGCGCGGCCATCATCTTCTCCGCCACCTCTTTCTGCACCATGATGGTGAGCGAAGCGAACAGCCCCGGCAACGCCATCAGTTTGTTCAGGATAGGCGTCGTGATGTAATAGGGCAGGTTGCCGATCAGCCTTACGTTTTCCGCCGTCGACCCATCCGGCAGCGTCCTTTCCTCTTCGACGATCTTCGCCAGATCCGCCTGCAGGATATCTTCGTTGAGGATCTTGACGTTCGGCTGCCAGCCGACAGTCTCCGCCAGGATGGGCAGCAGTTTTTTGTCGATCTCGATCGCGACGAGCTTTCCGCAGCCTGCCGCGGCCTTCGACGTGATGACGCCCAGACCCGGGCCGATCTCGATCACCAGATCCTTCGGGCCCGCGCCGGCGGCTTCGATGATGCCTTCCGTCACGGCAGGGTCTGTGACGAAGTTCTGTCCCAGGCTCTTCGCCGTCTTGAAATCGTAGCGTTTCTCCAGCGCCGCTACCTGTTTTCTTGTGAAATCCTGCGCCATGCGGCGAGCAGCTCCTCTCTTGTGATCCCGGAGGCCGAAAGCCTTCTGCAGAACGCCTTCGCGTTGCAGCTTCCGATGCCCAGATCTCTTCCCACGGCCTGGCGCAGCGCGTCGCTTCCGGGTTTGCCGGCAAGGCCGAGCGCGATCAGATCCGCCGCCGTGACCGGGTCTTCCGCCGTCTCTTTCCGGATCTCCGCCCGGGCGGCCAGCAGCGCGTCCCGGATCGCCTCCGGCGCCGCGTTTTCCACGCCGACGTCGACGGCGCAGCCATTTTTCTGTTTTTCCGCGTCCGGCCGGCTGAGATAGGCGTGTTTCGCGTCCGGAAAACGGTCGCGCAGTTTTCTGCGGATCTCTTCGCCCGCGTGGTCCGGGTCCGTCAGGATGATGATGCCCTGCCGCTGCGCCGCGCGCCCGATGCGCTCCAGCGCCTCCTGGGGCATGCCCCAGCCGTGGGTCGAAAGCACGGCGGCGTCCACCGCCCGCAGCACCGCGGCTTCGTCGTCGCGGCCTTCCACGACGACCGCTTCCTTCAGCGCGATCTTATCCATTAAGGCTTCGCCTCGTCAGCGGGGGCTTCGGTCTCGCCTCCGCCCTCCTCCGAGGGCTCCGACGTCGTATATTCCGTGCTGCTGGGCACGATGTACAGCACCTCGCCCGGCTTGATCATATGCAGCTGGCTTCTGGCCTGCTGTTCGACGTATTCGTCGGAATTCACCATCAACAGTTCGTTCTCCAGCTCGCTGCGGCGCTTTTCCAGCTCGTCCAGCTGGGCCTGCACCCTGGCGCGTTCCTGGGTGAGCGCGACCATCCTCTGCACGGCGCGCGCCGTAAAGGCAGCCATGACAAGGACAAACAAAACCAGAACCAGCACGGTCTTGCGGCGGCTCTTTGCCCGTTTTGCCTTGACGGGGTCATCCTTTACTTTTGTACGGTCTTCCAGCTTCTTTCTGCGGACTTCCCGGCGCTCTTTCTGCTCTTCTGTCTGGCTTTCGCGCTCCAGCAGGTCGTAGGTGAAGCTGCTGACTTTTTTGTCTTTTTCCATGCGTCTTTACTCGATGTTCGGGGTGCCTCTGTGGGCCGCGACCCGCAGGGTGATGATGAATTTCGTTCCTTTTCCCAACGTGCTCTCCGCCGTGATGGTGCCCTGGTGCTCCTCCACGATCTGCTTCGTGATGGCCAGGCCCAATCCCGTGCCGCCCATCTTGCGCGACCGGGCCTTGTCCACCCGGTAGAACCGCTCGAAGATGCGGGGCAGTTCCTCTTCGGAGATGCCGATGCCGTTGTCGGAGACGATGATCTGTACTTCCCGGCCGTCCGAATCGATATCCACGTCGATGCGGCCGCCGTCCGGCGTATATTTGATGGCGTTCGAGAGGACGTTCAGGATCACCTGTTCCATGCGGTCCTTGTCCATCAGCACGCGGATGTTCATTTTCTCGTCGAACAGAGCGTTCAGCTGATGGCCCTTCTGCTGGGCCGTCATCTCGACCTTCACCATGCACTGGCGCACGAGGGAGACGATGTTGCCCTCCAGGAAATACATGCGCTCCTGGCGGTGGTCCAGTCTCGACAGCTGCAGCAGATCCTTGACGAGGCGGTTCATGCGGTCCGCTTCGTTGTCCACGATGCCCAGGAAGTTCCTGGCCATGTCCGGATCATCCACCGCGCCGTCCATCAGGGTCTCCGTATAGCTCTTGATCGTCGTCAGCGGCGTCTTCAGTTCGTGCGACACGTTCGCCACGAAGTCGCGCTGCATGTCCTCGAGCTTCTGCCGCTCGGTGATGTCCTGGATCAGGATGATGATGCCGATGTCCTCGCCGTCTTCGTCCTTGAACAGGTCGTAGTGGATCGCGAAAATACTGCTGCCGTAGGAGAAGATGTCCTGCGCGCCGTTGATCTCGCAGTTGCCCTTGACCCGTTCCAGGCTGATATTATCTGAAATATGACCCATCAGCGCGTCGTAGTCCGCAGGCAGCGGATCCGCCGGATCCAGCCCCAGGATCTCCCGCGCCGCGGGATTTACGTGGATGATGCCGCCGTCCAGATCGATGGCGACCAGTCCGTCCGCCATGTATTCCAGGATGGTGGACAGTTTGTTCTTTTCTCCGGTGATCTCGGAGAGCGTATCGGACAGCTTTTCGCGCATCAAGTTGAACATCTCCGCCAGCTGGCCGATCTCGTCGTCGCTGTTGACCTCGACGCCTTCGGAGAAGTCGCCGGAGGAGATCTTCTGCACCGTGTCCGTCACGTCGTTGATGGGCCGCGTGATGCTGCCCGCCAGGGCGAAGCCCAGCACGACGGTCGCCAGCAGCGCGATGAAGATGACCCGGATGAAGATCACCTTGCTCTGGGACACGAACGCGTTGATGCTCGAAAGGTCCGCGCGCACGTAGATGACGCCTGTGTCCTTCGCGTTCTCCACCCGGTAGCACAGATTCTTGACCGGGATGCCGCCGGACAGCACGGAATCCGACTCGCCGGATTCCCCGGTCAGCAGGCAGGACGCGATGATGGACGCGTCGAACACGTCCGTGGCGGAACGCCCCACCAGGTTCGTATTCGTAGACGCGCAGATCTGCATCCGCCCGTCCACGACGGACAGCTCCTCCGAGAAGCTGCTCCAGCTGTTGTCCAGCACGGACTGGATGTCGTTCCCATAGGAAGACAGCGAATCATAGGCTCCCAGATAGGACGGGAGGTTGCTTTCGCTGATGGTCTTGGCGATATTCTCTTTTAGCGAGGACAGCTGGTACTGCTCGATGCGGTTCACGAGGAACACCGACACCAGAGTCATGACCACGAAGAACAGCATGAAATAGATCAGCGCTATCCTCCAGCGCACGCTGCCGCGTCTGAAGATGTTCATATTGCCGCAGATCCCTGGCTACTGCTTGCTGAAATAATATCCGATCCCGCGTTTGGTGATGATGTATTTGGGATCGCTGGGGTCGTCCTCCAGCTTTTCCCGCAGACGGCGCACCGTTACGTCCACCGTGCGGATGTCGCCGTAATATTCGTAGCCCCAGACGTCCTCCAGCAGCTGTTCTCTGGAGAACACCTTGTCGTCGCGGGTCGCCAGATACTTCAGCAGTTCGAACTCGCGCAGCGTCAGATCGAGCGGCTGTCCGTCCTTGCGGACTTCGTAGCGGTTCATGTCGATCTGCAGCTTGCCGAATTCCTGGACGTCGGCAGGCTGCTGCTCCTTGCCTTCCAGCAGCTCCGTGCGGCGCAGATTGGCCTTGATGCGGGCGAGAAGTTCCCTCATGCCGAACGGCTTCGTGATGTAGTCGTCCGCGCCGAGCTCCAGCCCCAGGACCTTGTCCGCCTCTTCTTCCTTGGCGGTCAGCATGATGATGGGCATGTCGCTGTTCTCGCGGATCCGCTTGCAGACTTCGAATCCGCTCATGATGGGCAGCATGATGTCCAGCAAAACAAGACTGCAGCCGCAGGAGAGGGCCTTGTCCAGACCCTCCTGCCCGTCGTATGCAGTTTCGACTTCATAGCCATCCTTGATGAGGTTGAAGCGTATGATGTCGGAGATCGGCTTCTCGTCCTCGATGATGAGGATCTTTCTGCCGTTTTCGGTCATAAGCATGGCCTCCTTAGACTCTCTTGACCAGATCCTTGGGGATGGTCGGGGTGCCCTGGCCGTAGAACTTGAACACGTCGATGGACTGCTGGATCTGCTCCGGCGTCATCTGCTTCATCTTGCCGCAGGCTTTGGCGGCCAGATAGCACTTCGCTGCCTCTTCCAGATAGACGGCTGCGTACAGAGCCTGCTTCAGGCCCTTGTCCTTGCCGACGGTCATGACGCCGTGATGCGCCATGATGATCGCCAGGCTGTCGCCGATGTAGTTCACGGTGTCGATACCCATGTCGATGGAGCCGGCGGAGCTGTACGGGGTCACCTTGACGGGGCCTGCCGTGGCGTTGGCCAGCGTCGTCAGGTTGACTTCGAATTCGTCCTGCACGAGACCGATGGCGGTGGCGTACGGCTGATGCGTATGGATGACCGCGGTGACCTCGGGCATATTCTGGAAGATGTAGAGGATGGCTTCGGTGTCGGACGAAGGCTTTCTCGTGCCTTCGATGATCTTGCCCTGCAGGTCCATGACGAGGATATCGTCTTCGACCAGGTCCTCATAGATCATGCCGGACGGCGTGACGAGGATCTCGCCGGAGGGCATTCTGACGGAAACGTTGCCGCCGGAAAGAGCGATCAGGCCGTAACGGTCCAGGCTCATGCCGGCTTTGATGATCTGTCTTTTGGTTTCTTCGAACATTATATGAATCTCCTTCTGTAACTATCGGTCCCTGCGCCCGTCGAAGGGCTCCTTTATGCTACGCCGTTGAAATCTTCGAAGCGGACGGCCTCGATCTCGGATTCTTCGATGCCGAGGTCCTTGCCGATCAGCTTTTCGACTGCCTTGATGCAGCTCATGGCGTCCACGTTGTATTTCTTCAGCAGGAACATCTTGGACGCGCCGTGGGTGTACAGATCGTCCACGCCGACCTTGATGAGCGGCTTGCCGATGCCGTTCTCCGCCATGACTTCCGCCACGCAGGTGCCCAGGCCGCCGATGATGTTGTGGTTCTCGTAAGTGACCGCGCCGTACTTCGCCTTCTTCAGGGCGTCGACGACCTGCGGGTCGGTGAAGGGCTTGAGGGTGGAAACGGACAGCATCTGCACGGATACGCCGTGGTTCTGCAGCACCTTGACCGCCTTCAGGCCTTCTTCCGTCGCGATGTTCTCCGTGAACAGCGCCACGTCGGAGCCTTCCGCCGCGATCCTCGCGTGGTTGAACTGGATGGGCTCGTTCGCAGGGAACAGTCTGGGAACAGACTTGCGGAACATTCTTACGTAGAACGGGCCGCCGGCTTCATAAGCCATGGGCAGGAAGCCCTCGATATCCGTCGCGTCGGCGATGGAGTAGATGCGCATGTTGGGTACGCTGCGCAGCGTGCCGATGTCGTTGGTGGACTGGTGGGAAACGCCGCCGGGCGTGGTGAGGCCGGGGACGAAGCCCACGAGGCCGACCGGCAGGTTGCCGTAAGCCACGGACATCTCCACCTGGTCCAGAACGCGTCTGTACAGGAATACGCCGAAGGAGTGCAGATAAGGCAGGAAGCCTTCTCTGGCCAGGCCCGCGGCCCAGCCGATCATGTTCTGTTCGGCGATGCCCAGGGAGAAATAACGGTCCGGATAATTCTTTTTAAATTCCATGATCTCGCAGGAGGTGCCCAGGTCCGCGGAAAGTACGACGGTCTCGGGATGTTCGGCGCCCCAAGCTGTGATGCTCTTGGAGTATACGTTGGTTTCCATGATCATAGCGCGTTCCTCCTATTCCATGCTGTCGTAGAAAGCCTTGGCTTCTGCGATCTGTTCGGGTGTCTTGACGTTTACGAAGTGCAGTCTCTCCGTTCTGTGATCCAGGAACGGCATGCCGTGGGTCGGCTTGGTGTTGCACAGCACGACGAGCGGCTGGCCCGGATGGGCCGTTCTGCACGCGTCTTTGATCGCCTGGATGTCGTGGCCGTCGATCTCGACGGTCTTGGCGCCGAACGCGGTAAATCTGTCGTACAGGGGCTGGGTGTTCATGATCTCCTTCGTCGGGCCTTCGATCTGCTGGCCGTTGATGTCGCAGACGAGGACGAAATTGTCAAGTTTATAGAAGGCTGCGGCCTGGATGGCTTCCCACAGCTGTCCTTCTTCCAGTTCGCCGTCGGACATGAAGCACCAGATCGTGCCTTCCTCGCCCTTCAGCTTTCTGGCGTGGGCATGACCGCAGGCAACGGAGATGGTCTGTGCCAGAGAACCCGCTGTGGTCTCGAAACCGGGAGAGTGCTCTGCACCGATCTGCTCGAAGATCCAGCCGTCCTTGTTGAAACGTTCGATGCCTGTCTCGGAGACTCTACCTACAGCGAACAGGGTGCAGTACAGGGTGCATGCGTAGTGAGCCGGAGAGAGGAAGAATCTGTCGTACGGCGCCTGCGTGGGTCCGTTGTACAGGCTTCCTCTGGGGAAGTCCATATTGTCGGGACCGGGAACCCCGGGGAACGGAATGCCGTCGGGATCGCCGAGGCTGTCACCCAGATTCATCACGTCGAGATACAGCGTTGCCAGGATCTCCGCGGACGAATTCGTCTGCGTGATGTAGCATCCGCCTCTTTCGATGGCAAATTTGAGAACCTGCTTGCGGATCTTGTTGGCAGTCCGCTGGATCTCTTCGTTGGTGTACGTTTTCTTCGCCATGCTTTTCCTCCTTGCTTTTCTATACCGGAAATGGGTTTATGACCCAAGATTCAACGAAAACTTTAACCGATTAATTATATCATAAACTTTCATCAATAGCAAAAGCCCCCGGCAGCGCCGGAGGCCTGTCCGCATCGCTGCGGTCACTGTTGTTTTCTTGCGCGGATGCGCTCTTCGCGGGCTGCGATCTTCTTCAGGGTGTTCGGGGATTTGTAGTACGGATCCTCCACGTCGGGGCGCAGATCCTCTCCGTACTGCAGCTTGCCGTCCACCAGCATGCGCGCGACCATCTCCGTGCAGAACGCGACGACTTCCGCGTCATGGGGCGTGCCGTCGTGGTCGTTATATTCCTTGAATCCGTCTTCCGTCTTCCAATCGTAGGGCGCGCCCAGATTGCGGGTCAGCACTTCATGGCACAGAACGCCGCCATATTTTTCCTCGAACGCGTCCATAACGGTGCGGATCAGCGCCTGGCAGTCGTCGTAATAACCTGCGAAGTCGTCGATGGGGCGGCCGTAGAACAGGCTGATCGCGAACGCGGCGCCGCTCAGCGCGCCGCAGGTCCCCTTCAGGGAGATGCAGCAGCCGCCGGCAAGACCGAAGCCGCCTTTGATCATCTCGGGCGTGATCCCCATATCCGGAAACGCCTCATACAGTCCGTTCAGAACGCTCTGCATGCAGTTTCCGTACAGGCTTTCCGTCTGGTGCGCGACGTCGGCAGCCTTTCTGACGAGCAGTTCCTTTTCCTCTTCCGGCAGTTTCCAGTATTCCTTCATCGCGGTCCTCCTTCCCGGCCCAACGCTATATTCCATTTTCATTCTACCTGTATATCTTTGCAGTTTATTTGATTAGTTTGCGATTTGTTTATTGAATTTTTGCGATTATTTGTCAGCCGCTGCAGGAATTGAAAGAATAATAATGCGGCTGAAAAATTTTTTCCATAAAATATAAAGTGCAATTATCTATCTAACTCTCTGTGTGTTAACAAGAAAGGAGCAACTATGTCGGAACTTGAAAAGAAAAAGAAGTTCTCGCTGCCCAGCACGCCGGTCCTTCTGTTCCTGATCATCGTCGTCATTATGATTTTGACGTACGTCATTCCCGCAGGAACCTATGAGCGTGTGCTTGACGAAGCGAGCGGCAGAAACGTCGTCGACCCCAACAGCTTCCAGTATGTAGAACAGTCCCCGGTCAACCCGTGGAAGATGTTTGTCTCGATCCCGGATGCCTTCGTTGAAGTCGGCAACATCATTTTCCTGATCGCGTTCGGTTTCTTCTGGGTCTACAGCGTCATGCAGAGCGGCGCCCTGACCTCCGCGATCAACAAGCTGCTTGGCAGTAAAGCCAAGGACAGCAAGCTGTTCATCCCCATCTGCATGTTCATCTTCGCCATCGCGGGCTCCACCTACGGTGAGCTGGAGACCGTGTACGGCCTCGTACCCATCTTCGTGGCCCTGGCCATCGCCCTGGGCTACGACGCCATCGTCGGTCTGTGCATGTGCTTCGTAGGCGTAGCCACCGGCTTCGCTTCCGCGACCACCAACGCGTTCACCATCGGTGTCGCCCAATCCATCGCGGAGCTGCCCATCTTCTCGGGTCTGGTCTATCGCTGGATCATCTTCTTCGTACAGTACGCGGTCATGACATTCATGGTCATGCGCTATGCGAACAAGGTCAAGAAGAACCCGGAAGCCAGTTATGTCAAGGACTGCGACTTCTCCTCCTTCGAACTGGAGAGAGTGGAGAACGTCGAGTTCACCGGCAAGCAGAAGGTCATCCTCATCTCCATGATCTTCACCGTCGCGACCATCGTTTACGGCTCCCTGAAGCTGGGATTCTGGATCAATGAAATGAGCGCGGTCTTCATCATCTCCGCTCTCATCATCTCCATCATCGCAGGATTCAAGCCCGAACAGATCAAGGACAACCTGCTCACCGCGTTCAAGGAAATGGCCATCGGCATGGTCGTCGTCGGCCTGGCCCGCGCCATCCTGATCATCATGCAGAACGGCGTCATCATCGACACCGTGGTCCACGGCCTGGCCTCCGTCACAGCAGGACTGGGCAGAATGGGTTCCGCCATCGGCATGCTGGTCGCGCAGAACATCATCAACTTCTTCATCCCCTCCGGTTCCGGACAGGCTACCGCCATCATGCCCATCATGGTTCCGCTGGGAGACCTGGCTGGCGTTTCCAGACAGATCACCGTACTGGCGTACCAGTTCGGCGACGGCTACTCCAACATGCTGTGGCCGACCTGCTCTGTCGCCACCATGTGCGGTATCGGCAAGATTCCTCTCGACAGATGGTATAAGTTCTTTATCCCTGTCTTCGCGGTCTGCTTCTGCGTACAGGTCATCCTGCTGATCATCGCCGTCATGATCGGATACTCTTAAAGTTCAATTGACAGATAGCAAAGGGACCGTGCGCAGCGCGGTCCCTTTTCCATACCCCTCCGAAAGGAAACAGATCCATGGCCTTTGGCTATACAAAAACGGAATTTGAAAGAAAGTCCACCGGCGAGCGCTACCGCATCGAGCGGGCGGAACTGTATTTCCGCAAAAAGGCGGGCAAGACGCCCTTCATCTTCTTTGCGGGCGCCCTGATCTTAGGCCTCTACGCCTACTGGGGCGGCGGACCTCTGCACTACGTGGCGGCAGCCCTGTTCGCGGGCCTGGGCGTGTGGCAGTTCTTCTACGTCAACCGGGCGGCGGTGACCGCGCCGGAAGTGGACGAACGGGCCCGCGCCCTGCGCGGCTCTCTCGATCCTGCGACCGACGCGCTGAACGCCAGCGACATGGACTACGATGCCTTTATGGACGCGCCGAAGGTCCTGCTCTGGGGCTATACGGCGCTTCCCATCGGCGAGAAGAAAGCCGTCCTTCGCGCGGACCGCGCGGACGACACCGCCAGATCCTCCCACCTTCAGTTCACCGTCTTCACCCTGGCGGAGGACACGCTGGAAACGTACAGCGTCATCCGTTCCCTGCTGGGAGACGAAAAGGAAGAGACGGTCATGGGGTGGAGCTACGCGCAGCTGAAAGACGCCGGGTTCGAGCGGCTCGCGGCGGACTGCGCCATCGAAGCGGGCGGCGAGAAGACGGAGCTGCGCAAGTTCCCCGTCGTCTCCATCCGCTGCAATAACAAGAGAATGAACCGCTCCTACGCCATCTGCGAAGACTGCCGCGGCGACGCGGAAAAGCTCCTCCGCAGCATACAGGAAAAGCAGGACACGCTTGAGAAAGGAAATGAAGTATCATGAAGACCATCCAGGAACGCGTCGAAGCGATACGGCCCGAGATCCGCGCCGTTGCCCATCAGATCCACGAAGATCCGGAACTTGGCCTGCAGGAATTCCACGCGGTGGCAGCCCTGACAGAGCTTCTGGAGAAGCACGGATTTGCCATCGAAAAGAACGTCTGCGGCCTCGAGACGGCTTTCATCGCTTCCTATAAAGGGGCAAAGCCCGGCCCCGTCATCGGCTTCCTGGCCGAATACGACGCTTTGAAGGGCATGGGTCACGCCTGCGGCCACAACATGATCGGCGCGCTGGCCTGCTGCAACGCCATCGCGCTGAAGGACGCCGTCGACGAATACGGCGGCGAGGTGCAGGTGATCGGCGCCCCGGCGGAAGAGACGGCCGGCGGCAAGGTGAACCTGGCAGAGGCAGGACGCTACGACAGCCTGGCCGTCGCCATGATGGCACACCCCTATAACCGCCACGCAGCCAGCGGCACCATGAGCGCCATCGACTCGCAGCGCTTCGAGTTCTTCGGCAAAGCGGCCCACGCGGGCGGCGCGCCCTTCGAAGGCATCAACGCGCTGAACGGCGTGCTGGAGACGTTCAGCCAGATCAACGCGCTGCGCCAGCACATCACGCCCGACGCGAAGATCTCCGGCATCATCACGAACGGCGGCAAGGCGGCCAACATCGTGCCCGACTACGCCAGCGCGGAGTTCTATATCCGCGCCAACAGCTCCGCCTACCTGCGCGGCCTGAGCGAAAAGGTGAAGAACTGCGCCAGAGGCGCGGCGCTCGGCACCGGCACGCGGCTGGAGATCACGAACTTCGAGGGCTGGTACGACGACCTGCACACGAACCGGACGCTGTGCGAACGGGCCGTCAAGTATACGAAGGAATTCGGGGTCACCCAGGGCATGGAACCCTACAACGCCACCGGTTCTTCGGACATCGGCAACGTCAGTTACCGCTGCCCGTCCATCCACCAGTGGTTCGACGTGACGAACGACACCTCCGTCGGCACGCATACGGAAGGCCTGTGCATCGGCGCGGATTCCGACTACGGTTACGAGCAGATGTTCCTCGTATCGAAAGCTTTCGTCAAGACGGCGGAAGACGTGCTGACCGATCCCGCCTTCCTGGCGGCGATCCGCGAGGAATTCGAAAGAGCAGAATAAACAACGCGAAACACAGGGACGGGGGTGTGAT
>JAFPXN010000102.1 GCA_017412505.1 Bacillota bacterium
GCCGTGCTGCCGGACGGCCCGCTGCCCGTATACAGCCACGCGGCGTCCCAGCAGAAAGAAGCGCAGTGGATGGCGGAAAAGATCCGCGCCCTGTCTGCGTCGGGCGTTCCTCTGGGCGATATCGCGATCCTGTACCGCGCCCACTATATCACCCGGAATATCGAAGAGGTGTTCCTGAAGGAGAAACTCCCTTATAAGATCTATAGCGGCGTGCAGTTCTTCGACCGCATGGAGATCAAGGATACGCTGTCGTACCTTCGCATGCTGGCATACAAGGACGACCTGAGTTTCCGGCGCGTCGCGAACGTGCCCAAGCGCAATCTGGGCCAGCGGCGCATGCAGTTCCTGGAGGAGACCGCGGAGCGGGAGCGCTGCAGTCTGTACACGGCGCTGCAGAACCACCTGGACGACGAGATCTTCAAGGGGACGAAAGCCGCGAAGTTCGTCGAACTGATCGAAACGTTCGCAAAACTGGCGGAATCCATGCCGATCTCGGAACTGTTCGCAAAGCTGTGCGATAAAAGCGGATACGAGGCCATGCTGCGCACGGAAGGCGCCCAGGAGCGGCTGGACAATCTGGCGGAGCTGAAGCAGTCCATCCTCGACTACGAGATCAGCTGCGGGGAAGAGACGTCGCTGCAGCATTATCTGGAGCACGTGGCGCTGTTCTCCAACGCGGAACAGCCTGTCGCGGACGGCAAGGTGAAGCTCATGACGATCCACGCAGCCAAAGGCCTGGAATTCCCTTACGTCTTCCTGTGCGCGCTGAACGAGGACGTGTTCCCGTCCAAGAAGACGAGCACGCTCGAGGCTATGGAAGAGGAGCGGCGGCTGGCCTTCGTCGCGGTCACGCGGGCGGAGCAGGCGCTGTACCTGTCCGAAGCGGAAGGACGGACGTTCGAGGGCACGCAGCGCTATCCGTCGCGCTTCCTGTTCGATACGGGATTCGAGCGGATGAACGTGGAGAATATGCCGCCGGACGACCTGGTGCGGGACGCGAAGGAACTGATCTCCGTGCGGCTGAAGCACATGCCGGAGAATCTGGAGAAGACCGCGCTGCCCGCAGGCACCCGGGTGCGGCACGACGTGTTCGGAGAGGGGACGGTCCTGGAATTCGACGCGGCCGCAGGCGTGCACGTCATCCGGTTCGACGGCTTGGACACGCCCCGCAGACTGAACATGCGGCTGAAGCTCGAGGTCCTTTCCGGACATTGATTTCGCAGGGGTTTGCCTTTACAATAAAAGCATGGAACTTCTGTTTTCTAAAATGATAGGTACGCTGGCAGTCATCTTCGTCATCGCCTTCTTTCTGGGCGGCAGCGATTATCTGCCAAAGTTCCTGAATATGGGCCGCAACTGGAAATCCACGCTGATCGCCGGCTTCGTCGGCGGTCTGTTCGGCATATACGGAAACCTTTCCGGCGTGGCGTTCCAGGGCGCTGTCATTTCGGTGCGCGATATCGGTCCCATGATGGCCGGATTCTTCGGCGGACCGTTCGGCGGTCTGCTGGGCGGGGTCATCGCGGGGGCCCACCGCTACACGATGGGCGGCATCACCGCGACCGCCTGCATCGTCGCCACCTGCCTGATCGGCCTCATCTGCGGCCTGCTCTCCAACCTGTATCACGAGCGCCTGACCCGTCCCGGCTTCGCGTTCTGTACCGGCGTTATCATGGAGGTTCTGCATCTGACGACCGTGCTCGTCATGGTCAAACCCTTCGAGACGGCGCTCGACCTCGTGGAACAGATCGCCATCCCGTTCATCCTGGTGAACGCGCTGGGGTTCGCGCTGCTCATCAGTCTGATGTCCTATGTGGAACGGCAGAGGACGCTGCTGCTGGAACAGAACCGCCTGCATTCGGAGCTCGAAGCCGCGAAGGTGATCCAGCAATCCCTGCTGCCTCCGATCTCGGAGAGCTATCCGGGCAGACCGGAGTTTTCTGTCCGGGCCTCCATGACCCCTGCAAAGGACGTGGGCGGAGACTTCTTCGACGTTTTCTTTGTCAGCAGCGACCGCATCACGTTTTTAGTGGCAGACGTTTCCGGAAAAGGCATCCCCGCGGCTATGTTCATGGCGACGGCTAAGATGACGCTGCAGAACTGCGTCCGCGATTTCGAGGACCTTTCCGAAGCCATCGCCCGGGCGAACGACAGCCTCTGCTCGCGCAACGAGGCGGAGATGTTCGTCACCGCCTGGATCGGCGTACTGGATATCCCCACCGGCAGGGTGGACCACGTCTGCGCGGGTCACAACCCGCCGCTGCTCCTGACGCCCCGCGGGCCGGAATATCTCCGCACCCGCGGCGGTTTCGTGCTGGGCGGCATGGAAGGCATGCCGTACCGTCAGAGCAGCCTGCAGCTCGCTCCCGGCGACAGCATTTTCCTGTATACCGACGGGGTGACGGAAGCGGAAAACACCGCGCACGTCCTGTATGGAGAAGATCGTCTGCAGACCTGTCTGCAGGACCTGTACGGGGCAGACCCGCAGCAGGTGCTCGACCGGGTGCGCAAAGATATAGAACTGCACGTGAAGAACGCGGAGCAATTCGACGACATCACGATGCTCTGCTTAAGACGGGCTGCGGAAGAACGGGAGTAACAGATGGAACAGTACGTGAACGTGTCCTGCGTGCAGATGGAACCGCGGACCGCAGATTACGAATACAACGTGGCGAAGATGGAACGCTTCGTGCATCGGATCATGGAAGAACGGCCGGAAACGGATCTGATCGTCTTCCCGGAGCTCTGCACGACAGGCTACGTCTGCACGAGGGAAGAATTCGACGCGATGACCCGCACAGCCGCGGAAGATCCTTCTGTCCGCCGCCTGGGAGCGCTTGCCGCGCAGTACGGGACGGTGATCGTCTACGGATTCTCCGAGCGCGATCCGGACGACCCGGGCGTTTTATACAACGCGGCGGCGGTGATCGGCAAGGACGGGACGCTGCAGGGAACGTACCGCAAGGTGCACCCCTTCGATACGGAAAAGAAATGGTGCAAAGCCGGCAGCGAATATCCCATGTTCGAGGCGGATTTCGGCAAGTTCGGTGTCATGATCTGCTGGGATACGGCTTTTCCGGAAGTCGCCAGGACATACGCGCTGAAAGGCGCGCAGCTGCTGGTCGTCTGCACGAACTGGGAGATCACGGAATCGGAGGAGTGGCCTATGGATACGGCGGCGGACTGGGATCTCGTCACCCGCGCCAGGGCCTTCGACAACCTGCTGCACCTGGTGTCCGCCAACCGGGTCGGCGTCGACCGCGGCCTCGGTTTCTTCGGGCACAGCAATATCATCGATCCGGTCGGCAAGGCGATCGAAAGCCTCGACGAACCGGTCGAGGGCGTGATCCACGCGCGCATCGACCTGGGATTGACGGAAAAGAGAAGAAAAGAATACTATACGATCTTCGAAGACCGCAGACCGGACACCTACGGCGAAGTCGTAAAACGGTAATACGCGTGCACCAGGCTGCGGTAGCCCAGTTTTTTCAGGTCCTCATACCGGACGTTGAAGCGGGCTTTCGTGCGGGTGCCGCTGATCAGAAAGCGCAGGCAGTCCTGGGCATAGCGATCGATCTCGCGCAGGCTGTCCGTCGTATCGATGACAGAAAAGAACCAGTAACTCCACGTCAGATCGCTGTCCGCGGAGTTTTCCAGCAATTTGCGGTTAAAGATGCGGATGAAGGCCGCCGCGGCTTTTTCTCCGGACAGACCGCTGCGTTTGCGCCAGCGCTGCAGGGCTCTCGCCTTGCGGCGCATTTTTTGTTTGAGCTTACGAACGGTGGCAGGCGCGATGTCGACGCGGCCTTCGCTGCAGACGAAACCAAGGAACGTCCAGGGGTCTCCCGGCGCGAAAAAACTTTCTTTCGCGGGATTGATCGTCAGGCCGCGTTCTGCCAGAAAGGCGCGCAGACGGGAAACGTGGCTGTCCCGCTCTTCCTCCGTGTCCGCGAACAGGATGATATCGTCGGAATAGCGGGCGTAAGGGATGCCTGCTTCGCAGAACTGCGCGTCCAGGTCTTTCAGATAGAGATTGGCGTAGAATGCGGAAAGGGGCGTGCCGGCCATGATGCCTTTGCTTTCCGCAATCTCCCGGCCGTCCTGCAGCACGAAGGGCTCTTCCAGCAGGCTGCGGAGGAA
>JAFPXN010000103.1 GCA_017412505.1 Bacillota bacterium
CCCTGCTGAAGCGTGTCGGGCTCGCCGACCGCGCGGATGCCTATCCGGCGCAGCTCTCGGGCGGACAGAAGCAGCGTATCGCGATCGTCCGTGCCATGTGCATGAAGCCGGACGTCATGCTGTTCGACGAACCCACGTCCGCCCTCGACCCCGAGATGGTGGGCGAAGTGCTGAAGGTCATCCAGGACCTGGCGTCGGAAGGCGTCACGATGGTGGTCGTGACCCACGAGATGGGCTTCGCGCAGAAAGTCGGCACGCGGGTGATCTTCATGGACGGCGGCGTGATCGCCGAACAGGGCACCCCCAAGGAGATCTTCGAACATCCCCAAAACGAACGCACCAAGGACTTCCTGTCCAAGGTCATCAACGTCATATAGCAACACATTGAGGAGGCAGTAAACACAATGCTTGGAACCATCAACCCCGAAATCTTATTCCTGCAGCAGGAAGACCAGATCAAAGCCGGACTCCTGGACATGAAGATGATCCTGGAGATCACGGAGGAAACGTATAAAATGCTGGGCCTGGGCCAGATCCAGAATCCGCCGAAGACTCATATCGGCATCCCCGAGCCGGACAGCTGGAATTCGTTCTTCAACACCATGCCCTGCTACATCGGCGGCGACTACAACATCGCCGGCGTCAAGTGGGCGGCCGAGAGCAAGAAGAACGCGAACACGCCGGGCATCCCCTACGGCATCGATATCTCGATCCTGAGCGACCCCGAGACGGTCCTTCCGTTCTGCATCCTGGACGGTACCATCATCACGGCGATGAGAACGTCCGCGGTGGCCGGCGTGCAGGCGAAATACTGCGCTCCTTCCGACACGAAGACCGCGACTCTGATCGGCGCGGGCGTCATCGGCGAGACCATGGTGATGTCCGTCTGCGAGGCGATCCCCACGCTCAAGACCATCTATATCTGCGACATCGACCTGCCGAAAGCGCAGAAGATCGCGGAGGAATACAAGGGCAAATACGAAGGCGTGGAGATCATCGCCAGCGACGACAGCAAGGCCTGCGCGGCGAAGTCCGAGCTCATCATGGGCGAGACCACGGCCAGAACGCCGTTCATCGACAAGACCTGGGTCAAGCCCCACAGCGCCATCGTCTGCGTGTCCAACGAGGCAGACAAGGATGTCGCGCTGATGGCGGACGTGAAGGTCGTCGACTACTGGAAGCAGATGGTGACGTTCAAGAACAAGGCCATCGTCCAGGCGTTCGACGCGGGCGAGATCACGAAGGACCAGATCCTGGAGACTTCGGATCTGGCGCTGGGCAAACCGGTCAGAACGTCCGACGACCAGTTCATCTACGCCTGTTCCCTGGGGCTGGGCGCGCTGGACATCACGGTCGCGTACAAGATCTATCAGAACGCAGTTAAGATGGGGCTTGGCAGCAAGGTCAAGATGTGGGACAAGCCCCTGTGGGAATAACAAGAAGGAAAACGGACGTACGGAGGTAAAGACAATGAAAAAAATCATCGCACTCATCCTGGCGCTGGCCATGGTTTTCAGTTTCACAGCATGCGGCGGCGGAAGCTCGGATTCGGGCAAATCCGTCATCGATGACATCAAAGCGAAGGGCAAGCTGACCGTCGGCACGTCCGCGGACTATCCGCCCTACGAATTCCACACCGAGATCGACGGCGTCGACACCATCGTCGGCTTCGACATCGCCATCGCGAAAGCGATCGCGGACGACCTGGGCGTAGAGCTGGAGATCGTCGACATGTCGTTCGACAACCTGCTGATGAGCCTGGCAAACGGCGAATTCGACATGGTCATCGCGGCCATCACTTCCAACGAAGAGCGCGAAAAGGCCGTCGACTTCTCCGATCCCTATCTGGTCAGCAAGAACCTGATCCTCGTCAAGACCGAGAATGCCGGCAAATACAAGACGATCGACGATATCGCCGGCGCCAAGGGCGGCGCGCAGACCGGCACCATCACCTACGACCGCTGCGTGCAGTACGTGGGCGAGGCGACGACGGTCGGCCTGGCCAAGGTGCAGGATCTGGTCATGGAGCTGCAGGCTGGCAAGCTCGACCTGCTGTTCCTGGACTATATGACAGTTCTGACCTACGCGGAAGTGAAGGACGATCTGGAAGCGGTGGACGTGAATATCCCGTCCGACGCGGAAGGCTATCAGATCGCGGTCAAGGAAGGCAACAGCGAGCTGCAGCAGTACATCAACGGCGTGCTGGCGAAGCTGCTGGCGGAGAACGCCATCGAAGGCTTTATCGTGGAAGCGCAGCAGCAGGCGGGAATGGACGAATAAATGGCGAGACAATACATCGCGCAGCGGCTGCTGCAGGAAAAGGATTTCCTGATGTCGCAGCTGCAGGACATGATGAAGGGCATGGACGACGTGATCGACCTGTCCGTCGGGGATCCGGACTTTACGACGCCGGCCCCCATTATCGAGGCGGGTTACAGGGACGCCCTGGCCGGCTGCACGCACTACACGCAGCACAGAGGCTACCCCGACGTCATCCAGGCGGTCGTGGATTACTACAAGCGCGAGCTGGGCGTGGACATCGACGAAAAGAACGTGCTGATCACGACGTCCGCAGACTACGCGGCGTTCCAGGCGTGCTTCGCGACGCTGGATCCCGGCGACGAGGTGCTGATCCCCGATCCCAGTTTCCTGTGCTACCGCAGCCAGGTGGAGTATTCCGGCGGCAAGGTCGTGATGGTGCCCACCTATGAAGAGGACGGCTGGCGTTTTAAAGCGGAAGTCGCGGAACGATACGTGACCCCGAAGACGAAGGCCATCTTCCTGTCCACGCCGAACAATCCGACAGGCGCCTGCATGCACAGGGAAGATCTGGAAGCCATGGTCAAACTGGCGGAAAAGTACGATCTGCTGCTGTATTCCGACGAGATCTATACGTGGTACAGCTACGAGGTGCCTTTTATTTCCGTGCTGAGCATCCCGGGCGCGGCGGAACGCACCATCGTCATCAACAGCATGTCCAAGAATTACGTCTGCACCGGCGCGCGGCTTGCGTGGGTCATCGCCCCCGTCCCCCTGATCGGCGCGATGGTGAAAGAGGGCATGAACATGGTGTACACCGCCCCGTCCATCTCGCAGCGCATGGCGAAATTTGCTCTGAACGAAGGCAAGGAGCTGATGGCGCCCATCATGGCGGAGTTCAAGGAGAGGATGTTCCGGACGGCCGAGCGGATCAATCAGATCCCGCATCTGAAGGTCCAGAGCCCGCCTCCCGGAACGTTCTACTTGTTCGTGAACGTCAAGGAGACCGGCCTGACCGACGAGGAATTCGTGCTGAAAGTCCTGGAAAAAGCCCATGTGGCGCTGGTTCCCGGCAGCAATTTCGGGGAGCAGGGCGCGGGCTACGTGCGCATCTGCTGCACCGTGGGCCTTCCGAAACTGATGGAGGCCATGGACCGCATCGAGGCGCTGGGCCTGTAAGGGGTTTTCCTCATACGATACACTTTTGAAAAAGCGGAGCGGCTTAGGCTGCTCCGTTTTTTCGTGGGAGCTGCAAAGAAGTTGTCATTTACAAATATTGACAGTTATGATAATCTTTTGATCGTCCGGCGCGGGACAATAACAGTATGGATTTTTATCAGACAGTACGGGCGGAGTATCTCCGCTGCCAAGCGCTCCTTCATACGCTGAAGCGCTATGCAAAGACACCGCTTACAGGGCATGTCAGCGTCCGCAGAAACAGGAACGGAACGGTGCGTTATTACCGCGTTTTCCGTGATTGGAAGACAGGCTGCAGGAAGACAGAGAGAATCGAAGACCTTGCGATGGTCAACGATCTGAACCGCAAGAACCTCTGCCTCCGATGGCAGAGGACGGCAGAAAAGAACATGGAATTGCTGGAACCGGTTCTTTCCCATTTTACAAGGATCGATCCGTCGATCCTTGCTGCAGTCGTTCCTGGGCAGCTGGAGATACCGGATCGTTCTTATCCTCAGAAAAACAAAGACCCGTTTCAATGGGAAGATCTCAGACCTTCCGCCGGAACGTTCCGGCCGGAGGGGCTGGCTTTCGAAGCGGATGGGCGCAAGTTCCGCTCGAAGGGCGAGGTGGCTCATGCGCTGTGCTTTCAGAAATATGACCTGGAATATATTTACGAACCGGAGGTCCGGATCGGCGGCATCGTTCTGCATCCGGATTTTGCTGTGCGGAATAAGCGCACAGGAAGGATCTATTTCTGGGAATACTTCGGCATGCTGGACGTAAAGGAATACCGCGATGCCTTCTGCCGTAAGCTGCCTGCTTTGATGGAGCTTGGCATCATTCCGGGTTATAACCTGATCTGTACCTGTGAGTTTAAAGGGATCTGTGAACTGAACATCTCAGATATCGAAGCAAAGATAAAAGCCTATTTGCTGTAGTACGCACAGCCTTCGTTATGCTGCTTGGAAAAATACGGATTGGGGTAACGTAAACGTTATGTTTACATGGGAAATTGATGGCAGCATAACGCGAAAATGGCAAAAATGCGTTATGCCGATAGAAGAAAGTGCTCATGAGATAACGGATGCGTTATGCGAACTGCGAATAACGCTATATGCATAACGTGCCGGTTTGACCCGAGGCAACCTGCATTTGTTCGGCGGAGGCTGTTGGAAGAGCGAAGGCAGAGCGCTGCATGAAATCCCCATCAAAACTCCATGCCTCCTCTTTATCCCCTGCACAATAAATGCTATAATAAACTGTTAAAATATGCGTAAAACGGAGGCTGTGTTTATGGATCATAAATTTATCGCAGACAGAGCGGCAAAGTTTACCCCCAGCGTGCTGATGCAGCTGCAGAGCATGATGAGCGGGATGGACGACATCATCGATCTTTCCATCGGCGACCCGGACTTCACCACCCCGGAACCCATCCTGACGGCAGGGTATCAGGACGCTCTGAAGGGATATACCCATTATTCCCCCGCAAAGGGTTACCCCGACGTCATTCAGGCGGTCATCGATTCGTACAAGAAGAAGATGAATATCGATCTGGATGCGGACCGCGTCATCATCGAGGCGTCCAGCGCTTATTCCTGTTTTCTGGCATGCTTTGCCACGATCAACCCCGGCGACGAGATCCTGCTTGCGGATCCCACGTTCCTGGCCTACAAGAGCCAGATCGCCTATGCCGGCGGCGTGCCCGTATTTTTCCCCACCTACGAGGAGGATCACTGGCGGATCAAGGCAAAGAACGCGGAGCCTTTCATCACGGAGAAGACGAAGGGCATCTTCCTGTGCAACCCCAACAACCCCACCGGCGCCTGCCTGCACAAGGAGGACCTGCAGGCCATCTACGACCTGGCGGAAAAATACGATCTTCTGATCTACGCGGACGAGATCTACACGTCCTACAGCTACGAGGTGCCCTTTACGTCCATGCTGACGATTCCGGGCGCTGCGGAGCGGACGATCGTCCTGAACAGCCTGTCCAAGAACTTCGTCGCGACCGGCGCAAGACTTGGCTGGGTCATCGCGCCGCCTGAGATCATCACTTCCATGATGCGGCTGGGCGTAAACGTCGTCTATACGGCGCCTTCCATTTCGCAGAGAATGGCCAAATTCGCCCTGGAGCAGGGAGAGGCCTATCTGGAGCCCATCATGGCGGAATTCAAGGAGAGAATGTTCAAGACAGCGGAGCGCATCAACCGCATTCCGCATCTGTCCGTGCAGAGTCCCCCGCCCGGGTCGTTCTACCTGTTCGTCAACGTGAAGGAGACCGGGCTGGACGACGTGGAATTCACGATGAAGGTCTTAAAGGACGCCCACGTCACGGTGGTACCGGGCAGCGATTTCGGCGATCAGGGCAAGGGATACGTGCGCATCTGCGCGACGCAGGCACTTCCGAAACTTCTGGAAGCCTGCGACCGCATCGAGAAACTGGGATTATAGAGAATAAACTGGAGAAATAAAGGTATGGGATTTTTAGAAAAGATTTTCGGCGACTGGAACGAAAAGGAGATCCGCAGGATCGAAAAGATCGTCGATAAGATCGAGGCGATGGACGGGGAGATGCAGAGCCTCTCGGACGACGAGCTCAAGGCTAAGACGCCGTATTTCAAGGAGAGACTCGCCAAGGGCGAAACGCTGGACGACATCCTGCCCGAAGCGTTCGCCGTGTGCCGCGAAGCAGCCTGGAGAAGCCTCGGCTTAAAGCATTTCCGCGTACAGCTCATCGGCGGCGTCGTGCTGCACGAGGGCAACATCGCCGAAATGAAGACAGGCGAAGGCAAAACGCTGGTCGCGACGCTGCCCGTTTACCTGAACGCGCTCACCGGCAACGGCGTGCACGTGGTGACGGTCAACGATTATCTGGCCAAGCGCGACATGGAATGGATGGGCAAGCTCTACACGTTCCTGGGACTCACCGTGGGCTGCATCATCCACGGCATCCCGACGGACAAGCGCCGCGAAGCCTATCTGTCCGATATCACGTACGGAACGAACAACGAGTTCGGTTTCGACTATCTGAGAGACAACATGTGCGTCTATCAGAAGGACCAGATGCAGAGAGAGCTCAACTACGCCATCGTGGACGAGGTCGACTCCATCCTGATCGACGAGGCCAGAACGCCGCTGATCATCTCCGGCATGGGCGCGAAATCCACGGATCTGTACCAGATCGCGGACCGCTTCGTGCGCACGCTGACCCGCGGAGAGGTCATCGAAGACGGTGACCCGCGCTTCGGCGGCACCAAGACCGCCACCGGCGACTTCACCGTGGACGAGAAGGACCGCACCGTGTCCCTGACGGAGGCGGGCGTCGCCAAGTGCGAAAAGTACTTCAACATCGAAAACTTCTCCGACCCGGAGAACATGGAGATCAACCACCACGTCCACATCGCCCTGAAGGCGCACAACATCATGAAGCGCGACGTGGACTATATCGAAAAGGACGGCGAGATCGTCATCGTGGACGAGTTCACCGGACGTTTCATGTTCGGACGCCGCTATTCCGACGGTCTGCACCAGGCCATCGAAGCCAAGGAAGGCATCGAGGTCCGCAGCGAATCGAAGACGCTGGCGACCATCACGCTGCAGAATTACTTCCGCATGTACAAGAAGCTGGCCGGCATGACCGGTACGGCGAAGACGGAAGAGGCGGAGTTCACCGATATCTACAACATGCAGGTCGTCGTGATCCCCACGAACCGCCCCATCGCCAGAAAGGACATGGAAGACTCGGTCTACTCGACGCAGCGTGGCAAGTTCAACGCGGTGTGCGACGAGATCGAGGCGCATCACGCGACGGGTCAGCCGGTGCTGGTCGGCACCATCTCCGTGGAAAAGTCGGAGATCCTGTCCGCCATGCTGCAGCGCCGCGGCATTCCCCACAACGTGCTGAACGCGAAGCAGCACATGCGCGAAGCTGAGATCATCGCGCAGGCCGGCCGCGAAGGCGCCGTCACCATCGCGACGAACATGGCGGGCCGCGGTACCGACATCATCCTGGGCGGCAACCCGGACTTCGAAGCGAAGAAAGAGATGAAGAAACAGGGCTACGAGGAAGAGGCGATCTCCTACGCCAGCAGCTTCGTGCCTCTGACCGATCCCGCCCTCATCGAGGCGCGGGCGAAATACAGCCAGCTGCTGGAACAGTTCGCGGAAGAGCGGCAGCCCGAACAGCAGCGGGTCAAACAGCTGGGCGGTCTGCACATCATCGGCACGGAGCGCCACGAATCCAGACGTATCGACAACCAGCTGCGCGGCCGTGCCGGCCGTCAGGGAGACCCGGGCAGCACCCAGTTCTTCGTGGCGCTGGACGACGACCTGATGCGCCTGTTCGGCGGCGAGAAGGTGCAGGGCCTGATCACGCGCTTCGGCATGGGTGAGGACGAGAAGCTGGAAGCCGGCCTTCTGTCCCGCACGATCGAGAACGCGCAGAAGAAGGTGGAAGGGCGCAACTACGGCATCCGGAAATACGTTCTGCAGTACGACGACGTCATGAACCGCCAGCGCACCGTCATCTACAACGAGAGAAACCGCGTGCTCCACGGCGAAGACCTGCGCGAGCACATCGTGGGCATGATGCAGGACCAGGTGACCGAGATCCTGGACTACGTCACCGCGCCCGGCAAATACGCGGAGAGCTGGGACTGGGACGAGCTGAACAAGCGTCTGCAGGCCATCAACCCGAATTTCCGCGACATCCGCTACTCGGACGAACAGCTGCAGGTGCTGGACCGCGACATCCTGAACGCGGACTGCATGGCCATGTTCGAGGAATTCTACAAGACCAAGGAGCAGGAGATCGGCGAACAGCGCATGAGAGAGATCGAACGCATGCTGCTGCTGCGCATCGTGGACAGCAAGTGGATGGACCACATCGACGCGATGGACCAGCTGAAGACCGGCATCAGCCTGCGTTCCCTGGGTCAGCAGGACCCGGCTCAGGCCTACGCCAACGAAGGCGCCGACATGTTCGAGCTGATGGTGAAGAGCATCTGCGACGACATGGTGCGTTTCCTGTACGGCATCACGCTGCAGACGACGTCCGAGCGCAGACAGGTCATCCGCATCGGCCAGAGCAAAAAGGACGAAGGCGAATCCGCCATCGACCAGGCGAAGGCAGAGCGCGCGCCGAAGGTGTCTTCCTCCGGCGGCGTCGTGTCCGCTTCCGGCGGGCTGCCCCAGCAGGTGAAGGCGACGGCGACGAACGCCGGCGACGCCAAGCCCGTTCCGTTCCGCGCGGAGAAACGGCCCGGGAGAAACGACCCCTGCCCCTGCGGCAGCGGCAAGAAATACAAGAACTGCCACGGCAGAAACGCCTAAGGCAAGGAGCAGAGCATGCTGATCTTAGATACCCTGAAAAACGCCATACCGCAAGCCGAGGAGACCCTGGGGAAACTCAGGGAGAGCCTTTGACGTCGATAAAAA
>JAFPXN010000104.1 GCA_017412505.1 Bacillota bacterium
ACGCCGCCAGCTCGCCGTCGATCTCCGCGACCTGCAGCACGTTCGCGTGCTCTTTGAACAGTTTTAATCTCTCCAGCGGCATGGGGGAAAGAACTTCCACGTTCTCCTCGTTTACCCGCAGGATAAAGTCGTAATCTTTTTCCTCAGCGTCTCTGAGTACAAAGTGTTTCTGATCCATCGTTAACTCCTTCATATGCTTGAAATAGATTGCGCTACCATTATAGCACAGGAACCCGCGCGCCGTTACCGCTTATTCGTTCTGCGCCAGATGCCCAGGTCTTCCGCTTCTTTGATCAGTTCCTCGCGGAAATCCGGGTGCGCCAGGGAGATGATGTCCTCCGCTCTCTCCCACGTCGTCTTGCCCACGAGATTCACCCGGCCATACTCCGTCACCAGATAATACGCCTGGCTTCTGGGATCGGTCACGATGTCGCCGCAGAACGTGGGACGGATGTTGGAATGCCGCTTTCCTGATTTGTCCGTGAACGTGGACGTCAGGCAGATGAACGCCTTGCCGCCCTTCGACATGGCCGCGCCCGTCAGGTAATCCAGCTGGCCGCCGGTGCCGCTGATCTGCCGCGTGCCGGCGCTCTCCGCGGTCACCTGTCCGAACAGGTCCACGGCGATGCAGTTGTTGATGGAGATCATGTTATCGTTGCGCGCGATGATCTCTGCCGCGTTCACGAATTCCAGCGGCATGAACGTGACGCAGGGGTTCTCGTCCACGTATTCGTACGTGCGCCTCGTGCCGAACGCCATGCCGGTCACGCCCACGTCCTGCAGATACGTCTTTTTCTTGTTCGTCAGTTTGCCCGCCTCCGCCAGATCCACGTAGGCGTCGGAACACAGCTCCGTATGCATGCCGAAGTCCTTCAGGTCGGACTTTGCGATCATCTTGCCCAGCGCGTTGGGCATGGACCCGATGCCGAGCTGCAGCGTGGCGCCGCTGGGGATGAGTTCCAGGATGAGGCCGGCGATAGTCTCTTCCTCAGGCGTAATGGGAAGATCGGGCACTTCCGGCAGCGGTCCGTGCTCCCCTTCCACGATCATATCCACGTCCGTGACGCTGATGCACTGGCTGTAGCCGCCGGACACCTTGGGCAGGTTCCCGTTCACTTCGATGATGACGACGTCCGCCTTGTCCAGGATGCTCTTAGCGACGCCGGAGCCGCAGGACAGGTTGAAAAATCCGTGTTTATCCATGGGCGCGGCGCACACCATGGCCACATTGACCGTCAGAAAATGCCGGTAATACGGCGCCAGATTGCGGAAGATCATGGGGATGAAGTTGCAGAGCCCCCGGTCGCAGAGAGAACGTTCATAAGACGAGCAATGCCAGCTGTTGTAGATGAAATGTTCCCGCAGGGGATCGCATTCGACAGCCTGGATAGGTTCGAAGATCAGATTGCCGCGGATCTTGACGTCCGTCAATTCGTCCCGTCTTTTCGCCAGTGCCGCGTCCAGCAGCTTGGGAAAGCCGATGTTCGTTCCGTAATCCACCCAGTCGCCGCTCTTTACCACCTTCACGGCTTCTTCCGCCGTGCGCAGTTTGCTTCTGTAATCGGCCTGATAATCCATATGCGAACCTCCTATGATTGCTCTTTCATTCTATCATAAAACCGCCCGTTTCCGACGAAAAAACGCGGAGACGACTCATTTATCGTCTCCGCGTTTTTATCGTTGCTATCGGGCGTTTTTTAGCCTTTTAAGCCGTTTTGGCGGGGTCATCGGCAGGCAGCCGCGGCGCGATCAGGAACTGCACGATCGAAAACGCCGCGCAGGTCCAGAAGACGCTCTGCGGACCGAAGTGGGCCCACATGGTGCCGAACAGGGGCGACAGCGTGATCGCCATCAGATGGTCGATCGCCTGACCCACCGAAAGCGTCGGACTGATATCCGCCTCGTCTTTCGCCATCTTGCGCATGGCGAAGTTGTGGAAGAACTCGAAGAACTTCGTCAGATCCGCCAGTACGAACAGGCCGATGGAGAAATACAGCACCATATTCGTCAGCAGCAGGCTGCCTTCCGCGAAACCCTTCGCCACGAAACCGTAGACCGTAAAGATCACGAGCATGTACGCGCCTTCGAACATCACGGCTTTCTTCTGGCCCATGCGGTCCAGGAGCTTGTCCATCTGCGGCGACACGAAAATGCCGACGACGGCGGACGCGATCAGCAGGATCGCCGTAAAGTCCGCTTTTTTCGAAAGCAGCTGCGTGAACATCCACAGGGCGAACACCATGCGGATGCGCTTCTGGATGCCAAAGGCAAACGTCAGCAGGTAATAGTTCGTGAACTCCTTTTTCACGACCAGCTTGCCCTTCTCCCGGGGCGGCATCCAGGCCATATCTTTCTCAATCATGCCCAGCAGGACGAATCCTGCGACGCAGCCTGCCGCGCCGAAGATGAACGGCCGGCGGATCTGCGCGGTAAAGTCGAAAAATCCGTTGCGGAAGAAAATGAACACGCAGGTGGCTGCCACGAAATACGCGACCTGGGCGACAGAACGGATCCGTCCCAGCGTCTGTCCCACGTTGCCGGATTCGCCGGCGATCGCAAGGCCGATGGAAGCTTCCATCGGATAATAGGTGTGGCTGCCGAACGAGAACATCAGCAGGAACACCATCATGGTCCAGAACGGCGTGGGAAGGAAACCCATCAGGCAAAGGGCGATCGCGTCCACCAGCACCGCGTAGCGGGCCAGGCGCACGTCGGCAAACGCCGCCAGAGCCGGCAGGTAGAACATGCAGAACACGCCCGGAGACTCTCTGGGGGTCTCGATCCAGCCGCGCACCTGGTCGGATACGTTATACGCATCCTTAAAGAAATTCGAGAAGATATTTAAACTGAAGCCTTCTACGATGCCGTAGCAGAACACGCAGGCCAGAAACAGCCGGAAGACGCGCTTCAGTTGCTCTTCGTCTTTGAAATGCTTCATAAAAATGCCTTAGAGCTTCCCTTCTCTCATGTACTTGTTGTTGACGCCGTCGATGGAATTGAATTCCTCGGACGCTCTCTCGCCGATGCCCGCCGGGCAATCCTTGACCGCGTCCAGATACTCCTGCTCGTCGATGGCGCAGATCTTGCGGTCACGCATGATGACCTTGCCCGCGACGACGGAGTGAGTCACTTCCTCGCCTCTCGCGGAGTAGACAAAGTTCGTCACCAGGTTGCGCATCGGATAGGTGTAGACCGGCAGCATGCTGGGGAAGTTCAGGGAGACGGCGATGAAGTCCGCGCTCTTGCCCTCTTCCAGAGAACCGCAGACGTCGTCCACGCCGATAGCCTTCGCGCCTTCGATCGTGGCCATGCGCAGCGCCCTCCACGCCGGCATGACTTCCGGATTCTGGTACTTGATCTTATTGAACAGGCAGACGTTCTTCATCTCGTGAATGATGTTGTGGCAGTTGTTGCCCGGCGCCTGGTCGGAACCGAGGCCGCAGTTGCCTCCCGCTTCCTGGAAGACGACGGACGGGCAGACGATGCCGTCGATGATGCCGATGGAAGCCGGGTTAACGACCATGCCGGCGCCGCTCTTCGCGATGATCCGGGTCTCGTCGTCGTTGCAGTCGGTCAGATGGACCGCGATCAGATCCTTATCCAGGATGCCCAGCTCCTGCAGGAACTGCGTCGGCCGCTTGCCGTATCTCTGGACGATCTGATAGGTCTCTCTGTCGCCCTGCTGCACGTGCAGATGCATCTTCGTGTGTCTCTCCTTAACGGCTTTCTGAGCCTTCAGCAGCATCTCCGGGCTCATGAAGTCGGCGCCCTGCGGGCCGAACAGGATGCGGATGTTGCCTTTGTTGTGCCAGCGCTCGAAACAGGCGATGTTCTCGTTCATCTCGCGTTCGCCCATCTCGTCGTCGAACTCATAGAGTTCGCCCGGATAGTAAACTTTTCTCTTCGCGGCACGGAACATGGGAGCCAGGTTGCCTCTGGCGCCGATCTTCGTGATGAATTCCGCGCAGCTGTCCACTTCCACGTTGTAGTCGCCCAGACAGGTCGTGCCGGCTTTGATGGCCTCGATGATGGCGACCCGGCTGCCCTTGACCTTGTCTTCAGGCGTCGCGGCGTTCACGAACGGCTGCAGAGCAAGCATCATCCAGTTGTTGGAGTCCTGCGCCAGGCCGCGCAGCACGTTGTCCAGCGTATGCATGTGGGCGTCGATCAGTCCGGGGAAGATGACATGATCCTTCAGATCCAGGACCTCGTCCGCCTGATACTCGCTGTCTACTGTTGCTGCATCGGCAAAGCCTTCGATCTTGCCTGCGTTTACGATCATCGCCACGCCGGTCTTATAGCCGACGCCCTCTCCTTCCATGGTATAGAAATGGGGAGCTTTTACGATCATGTCAACTTTTTTCATAAAAAATACCTCCGCTAAAAAACACGAATCGTTGATAAACCCACTTTAGCACATTAAATTTTTAAAAGCAACGGGCGGTATGAAAAAGCGAGGGCCCTTCCGGACCCCCGCCTTCGCTGGTGGGCTGTATTGGACTCGAACCAACGGCCTCTTGCATGTGACGCAAGCGCTCTAACCAACTGAGCTAACAGCCCTTATGAAGTAAGCTTATTTCTTTGTGCTCTGCTTCATCTTCGCCTTCATCTCCGCGCGCTCTTTTCTCGCCTGCTCGTTGCGCCATGCGCGGGTACCCTTGACGACTTCGTACTTCGACTTATTGACGTTCTTCAAGCTGTAAGCCGTCGCGGCGATCGTGAACAGGTTCGGCAGGATGAACCAGACATTCTTATAGGCGCCGACGATGTAGATGGCGCTCAGGGCCATGACCGCGATCACGATGGAGTGGTAAATGATGAAGTTCTTCTTATCCGCCTCCGCTTTGCGGATGACGATGAAGCCGGCGGACGACGCCGCCAGGAAGATGGCGGTAAGCACGATGACCAGTGAGATCGTATTGATGACGCCTGTCATGCCCAGCAGACCGTCGGGATAACGGAAGCCCATAAGAGCGCCGGCGATACCCGTGCCGAGCTGCATGACAAACAGAAACGCTACCAGAGAAAAGAAGAAGGCATAGATATTGATCGTACGCTGTCCTTTTTTGCCTGCCATTCAAAACTCCTTCAACTGAAAATCACTTACCTGATTATTATATAGTCAACTCCCCAAAAAGACAACCCTTTCTTGCAACGCAGGGACGGGGGCGCGATACGCCGATCACGCCCCCGTCCCCGTGATCGGCGCGTCAGTTCTTGTTCGGAAGGACTGCTGCGATCGTGTTCACAAAGTTGGAGATGGGCATGGTCTGCAGAACCACGTTGCCCGGGCCGGTCAGGACCGTGTTGAACAGTCCCTCGCCGCCGAACAGCAGGTTCTTGGCGCCCTTCACTCTCTGGACGTCGATGGAGACCGTGCTGTCCACCATGGCGACGTTGCCGGTGTCTACGATCAGTCTCTGACCCGCTTCCAGTCTGTATTCCACGGCGCTGCCGTCGATCTCGATAAACGCGATGCCGTGACCGCTCAGCTTCTGCATGATGAAACCTTCGCCGCCGAAGAAACCGGTGAGCGCCTTGTTCTGGAAGAACACGGACAGCTGCACGCCGTCGGTCGCCGCGAGGAACGCGGACTTCTGGCAGACGATGGGCTTATCCGGCGTGATCTCGATCGCGCGGATGGAACCGGGGAAGCTGGCCGCGAAAGCGATCAGTCCCGGACCGCCCTGGGCCGTGTAGATATTCTGGAAGATGTTCTCTCCGGAGAACATGCGGCCGAACGCCTTGCCCAGGCCGCCGGCAGACGTTTCCATCTGCATGTTCGGACTCATCCATACCATGGAGCCGCTCTCTGTGATCATTTTTTCACCTGCATCCAGCGTGCAGATGACGACGGGCATAGGTTCGCCCTTGACTTCGTACTTCATTCTTTCCTCCTGTTATCGAATGATCTATGCTTCGAAAACGGTCTCGCCTTCGAGGACCGTCATCAGTACCTTGGTCTTTAAAATATCCTTCGGATCGATCTTCGTCAGATCCTGGCTGAGCACGACGAAATCCGCATATTTACCCGGCGTGATGGAGCCCCTCGTCGCCTCCGCATAGCCCGCGTAGGCGCCTTCGATCGTGAACATGCGGATGGCTTCCTCTATCGTGACCGCGTTCTCCGGGTACCAGCTGCCGCCCTTCCCGTTGTCGCGCGTCACCGCGTAATAAATGTTGGGGATGGGGTCGCAGGGTTCGACCGGACAGTCGGAGCCGCCGCTCTGGTGAACGCCGAGGTCGCAGAACAGCCTCCAGTTATAGCTCTGCTTTGCCAGTTCCGGACCCACGCAGTCGTCCACGATGCCCGCGTCCGCACGGCAGAATACCGGCTGCACGTATGCCAGCACGTTGTTCCTCTGCATGCGGTAGAGCTGGTCGGTTCCCATGATCTGGCAGTGGACGATGCCATTGCGGATGTCGGGCAGCGGATTTTCGTTCTGCACGAGCTCGAAACCGTTTAGGACCTGGTCCACCGTACCGTCCCCGATGCAGTGCACGACGACGGGATATCCCGCGCCGTGGGCGATCCGGAACAGCTCGAACATCTCCGCGTCGTCGTGGATGCGTATGCCCTTCGCCTCCGGGTCGTTGGCGTAGGAGCCCCGCAGTACGGCGGAGTGGGCGCCTAAGGATCCGTCGCCCATTTCCTTGATGGAGTTCGTCACAAAACGCGTTCCGTATGCGGTGCCCTTCGGATACTTCCGGACAAACTCCCGGAGTTCATCCGCCTCCTCCACGCGGCACTGTTCGTACACCTTGACGGACATGCGGTTCGTCTCTCCCGCGATCTTGAAGGCGGCCATAACGTTCTCCAGATCGCGTCCCGGAGCCACCATATTCAGATCGTCGGAGTGGATGCCCACCAGGCCGAGCGCCGCGCATCTGGCCGTTTCCTCCTCGATCCAATGAACGAGCTCTTCTACAGAAGGGACTTCCGCGAAATCCAGGATCAGTTCCGCGTCGCCTTCGAACAGCTGTCCCTGGGGCGTGCCGTCCGGGAAGAACTTCATATTATGCGTCGTCGTTTCCGCCCTTTCTCCCATCAGGCCCATGATCTCCAGCGCCTTCGTGTTGTGCGAGGCCGTGTGACCGCAGCAGCGCTGCATGTAGCAGGGAACGTCGCCGCAGGCTTCGTCCAGCTCCAGACGGCTGGGCACGGTCTTGTCGTCGCTCCAGTAATCCTGATTGAAATTGCAGGCGTGCACCCATTCGCCGTCTTTTCCTTCCCTGCGGATCCGGTCCGCTTCGTCCGACAACAGCTGCAGCACTTCTTTTTTGCTCTTGCAGCCGCCCAGATCCAGCTCCAGAGACGTCGCATACGTCGCGAGCATGTGCATATGGGAATCGATAAAGCCGGGCATCATGAACTTGCCGCCCAGGTCGATCAACTCCGTATTCTCCGTTTTATATTTCAGCATTTCCTCGTCGCTGCCGGTGCGCATGACGATACCGTTCTGCACGCAGACGGCGCTGACGAGCGGCTGCGCTTCGTCCACAGTCTTGATGACGCCGTTGTAGAAGATCCTGTCCATTCCTGCCTCCTTATCCTGTTTTCCGGTATGTTGCCACCTCAATTGTAGACGCGGAGCACCCCTTTGTCCATAAAAAAGTGACCCGTCCAATGGACGGGTCACTCGATTATCCCTTACGGATCAGCCTTCGATCCGATTATTCTGCGGGCTGCGCATACTGCATGAAGAAGTAGCCCATGGGGGTGTAGCCCATGTTCTTGATACCCTTCGCGCAGTACATATTGGTGTAGTAGTAAACGGGCATAACGGGGAAGCCGCCTTCGCCGAACAGAGTTTCCTCCGCGGAGTACAGCATAGCGTCTCTTTCCGCACCTGCTGCGATCGCCTTAGCGCCTGCGATAGCCGCATCGTAATCGGGATCGCTGTACAGACCGTAGTTGTAAGCGTTGCCGGTGACGAGCAGTTCGAGGTAGGTGATCGGGTCGTTGTAGTCAGCGATCCAGCCCAGTCTTGCTACGCCGAATGCGTGTTCGCCCAGACCGTTGGTGTAGGTAGCCCATTCCTGGTTCTCCAGGGTGATGTTCATGCCCAGAACGGTCTGCCAGTCGTGTCCGCAGGCTTCTGCGATAGCCTTGTGGGTATCGGAAGTGTTGAAGTTGTAGACGATGGTGGTGTTCGGATCCCATTCGCCTGCTTCGACAGCTTCGTCATACAGCTGCTTGGCCAGTTCGCACTTGCCTGCATAGGTGGTCAGGTCTGCGTCGGGATACTGCTGAGACAGCCAGTTGTAGATCGCGCCGAGCTCGGATACGCCGTAAGCGAAGTCCTTGCCTTCGGAGTCGAGGATACCGCTGGCAACAAAGCCGGTAGCGGGGACCTGTCCTCCCTGGGTGACGTTCTTGACGATGTGATCTCTGTCAACAGAGATGGTCATCGCAGCACGTACTTTCCAGCTGGGGATCTTGTCGCAGTTCAGGTACAGATAGTAAGTACCAACGTACGGGTTGATGAAGCAGTCGCCGGAGCTCTGCAGAGATTCGATCATGTCGGTCGGGAAGGACTCGATGAAGTCGTATTCGCCGTTCTGATAAGAGGACAGGATCGCGGTCTCGGAGTCGGACAGGTGCCATACGATCTCGTCCGGTCCCAGGTTGGCAGCATCATAGTACTGATCGTTGGGAACCATCTTGATGTAGGAGTCGTGTACCCACTCGGAGATGATGTAGGGGCCGTTCACGACGATGTTCTCGGGATCGGTCCAGTTGTCGTTGCCTTCTACGACATCTTCACGCAGCGGCATCAGGGATGCGAATGCGCACATTTCGATGAAGTAGGGGCAGGGAGATTCCAGAGTGATCTCCAGGGTCTTGTCGTCCAGAGCCTTGATGCCCAGTTCGGACGGATCCATGGAGCCTTCTTCGTAGATGGCATAAGCGTTCTTGACGATGCCGTCCAGGAAGTAGCCGTAGTCAGCCGCGGTCTCGGGGTTGACCAGTCTTCTCCAGGAATAGACCCAGTCGTTGGCGGTGACAGGCTGGCCGTCGGACCAGAAGATGTCGTCGCGCAGGGTGAAAGTGTAGACCATTTCGTCATCGGAAACGGTGTAGGATGCAGCCTGGCCGGGGACGACTTCCGTCATGAACATGTTGGGGTCGTCGGCGGGGTGCTCGGAAGTCTGCTGATACTTCATCAGATTTTCGAACATGTGCTGCACGTAGGTGGAGCCGTCGACGGAGCTGATGGTGCTGACGTCAATGGTCTCGGGTTCTGACGCGATGCAGGCGTTCAGGACAAAAGCGTCCGAGGTTGCCGGTTCTTCGCTCGGAGTCGGCTCTTCAGAGGGAGCGGGCTCGTTGGAAGAAGTGCAGGCTGCCAGGGAGAACACCATGGCAAGCGCCAGAAGCAAAGCAATGATTTTCTTCATGTTTTCCTCCTGTTTTAAAAAACTTTTTTCATGAAAAAACCTTTTTGTCTATACGCATCCTGCCGGAGCAGGTTGGTATCGAATGTAACAGACTTGACTATTATAGACCTAAATCCCGCCTTGTTCAAGTAGGTGACACGCGGCATAATGCCCGGGGCCGTATTCCTTCAGTTTCGGGAATTCCTGCTTGCAGCGTTCCGTCGCATACGGGCACCGCGTATGGAAGCGGCATCCGCTGGGCGGATTGATGGGGCTGGGGATCTCGCCTTCCAGCAGCTGTCTCTGACGGCTCCTGGTCTTGACGGGGTCCGGGATAGGCACTGCCGACAGCAGCGTCTTCGTATACGGATGGATGGGGTGGTTGCAGAGCTCGTAGCTCTCACCCAGTTCCACCATGCTTCCCAGGTACATGACGCCGATGCGGTTGGAAATGTGCCGGACGACCGAGATATCGTGGGCGATGAACAGATACGTCAGTCCCTTTTCCGCCTGCAGGTCTTCCAGCATGTTGATGACCTGGGACTGGATGGATACGTCCAGCGCGGAAATCGGTTCGTCGCATACGATGAACTGCGGCTCCACGGCAAGCGCTCTCGCGATGCCGATACGCTGCTGCTGACCGCCGGAGAATTCGTGCGGGAAACGGTTGGAGTGTTCCGTGTTCAGACCGACTTCGTCCAGCAGCTGGTTGATGCGCTCCCGGCGTTCCGCCTTGCCCTGGAACAGTCCGTGGATGTCCAGCGCTTCGCCGACGATCTCGCCGACCGTCATTCTCGGGTCCAGAGACGCGCTCGGATCCTGGAAGATGATCTGCATCTTGCGGCGGTACGGCAGCATGGGAACGGCGATCTTCTTTTCGGAATCGTAGATGGGTTCGCCGTCGAACACGATGCGGCCGCTCGTGGGTTCGTACAGACGGATCGTCGTACGGCCCAGCGTCGTCTTGCCGCAGCCGGATTCTCCGACCAGGCCCAGCGTCTCGCCTTCATAGATGAAGTAATTCACGGATTCCACGGCCTGGACGTACTGCTTCTTGCCGAAGCCCGCCTTGACCGGGAAATACTTCTTTAAGTTTTCGATCTCGAGGAGTTTCTTGCGTTCTTCCATGGGTTATGCCTCCTCTTTCTTCATCGCGCCGTCCATGAAATGGAGCCAGCAGGCGGAGATATGGCCGTTTCCGAGATCCGCGTAAGGCGGTTTCTTCGTCAGGCAGATCTTGCGGCACTCCTTGCAGCGGGGGCCGAAATTGCAGCCCTGGGGCGGGTCCAGCAGGTCGATGGGCGTGCCCTCGATCGGGATGAGCCTCTCGTGACCGTCCTCGTCCAGACGCGGCATGGAAGCCAGCAGAGCCTTCGTGTACGGATGCTGCGGATCGTAGAAGATGTCGTTTACGTCGCCCTGCTCTACGATCTTGCCCGCGTACATGACGGACACCTTGTCGCAGACTTCCGCGACGACGCCCAAGTTGTGCGTGATGAAGATGATGGACGTGTTGACGCGCTTCTGGATGTCCTTCATGACGTCCAGGATCTGTGCCTGGATCGTAACGTCCAGAGCCGTCGTCGGTTCGTCCGCGATCAGCAGCTTGGGCTCGCTGATCAGGGCCATGGCGATCATGGCGCGCTGGCGCATGCCGCCGGAGTGTTCGTGGGGATACTGGGTCATGCGCTTTTCGGCGTTGTTGATGCCGACCAGTTCCAGCATGTGCACCGCCCGTTTCCAGGCCTCTTCCTTCGTGATCTTGTCATCGTGGCACTGCAGCGCCTCCATCAGCTGGTTGCCGATGGTGTAGACCGGGTTGAGGCAGGTCATGGGGTTCTGGAAGATCATGGAGATATCCTTGCCCCGGACGTTGCGCATCTGCTCCTCGTCGTAGGAGAGCAGGTCCTGCCCGTCGAACGTGATGCTGCCGCCCACGACTTTGCCGGGTTTCTGCAGCAGGCCGATGATGGAATAGGCTTCCACGGACTTGCCCGAACCGGACTCGCCCACGATGCCCATGACTTCGTTATATCCCAGGTTGTAGCTGATGCCGTCTACGGCCTTGACTTCGCCCGCGGGGGTGAAGAAGGAGACCTTCAGGTCCTTGACCTCGAGCAAGTTCTTCTTGTTTTCGTCCATTGCTCTTCCCTCCTACTTCTTCAGACGCGGGTCTAACGCGTCTCTCAGACCGTCGCCTACCAGGTTGAGGGTGAGCACGATGATGGTCAGGATGACGGCCGGATAGACCAGACGGTACGGATACAGGGTGATGGTCTGCAGCGCGTCGGAACACAGGGAACCGAGGCTCGCCATCGGGGCGGATACGCCCAAGCCCAGGAAGCTCAGGAAGCTTTCCAGGAAGATGGCGCTGGGGATCTGCAGGCAGGTCGTGATGACCAGCGCGCCGACGCAGTTCGGCAGCAGATGGCGCTTGATGATGCGCTTGTTGCCTGCGCCGAGGGCGATGGCTGCGGTCACGTACTCCTGCTTTCTGAGCTGCAGCACCTGGCCGCGCACGATACGGGCCATGGTGACCCAGTACAGCAGCGCGAACGTGATAAAGATGCAGATGATGCCCGAACCGAGGGCGCCGGCCGCCTGTGCCAGGGAACTGCCGCTGTGGTCGATCCATTCCTGCAGCGGTTCGCGGAGAACGACCTGCAGCAGCAGGACGATCAGGACCTCCGGAATGGAGTAGATCAGTTCGACGATACGCATCATGATGAAGTCCAGGGTGCCGCCGGCCAGGCCGGAGATGGCGCCGTAGATAGAACCGATGATCAGAACGATCAGAGCGGCCATGATGCCGATCAGGATGGAGACGCGGGCGCCGTACATCGTACGGGCCATCAGGTCTCTGCCCACGGAGTCTGTGCCGAAGATATGCGGGAATACGCTCTTGACGGTCTTGAGTTCGTCCGCGCTTTCCGCAGGTTCGGAGGGGCCTTCCGAGAGGACGGTGACCTTATTGACTGCCCCGGTCGCGGGATCCACGTCCTTTTCGTAGACTTTCACCAGGTTGCCGGTGCTCTTCTCGATGCCGATAATGACGCCTTCCTCGTTCTGTTCCTGCGTAAAGCCGTACTTGTTTCCCTTATAAGTGATGTAATGGTCGCCCTTCATGACGGCCGTAATGCTGCCCGCCTGCAGACCGCTGGCGTAGAAGCCGTCGAAATAGGAAGACGCGCTCTGAATGAGAGCCTCCCCTTCCGAATACTCTCTGGGGCCCAGCTTCAGGGAGCTTCTGTATTGGTCGCCGTAACTGTAAGGGATCAGCTTCGGGCCGATGAACGCGAAGATGAGGCAGCAGATGAAGATGAACAGCGCCACCATGGAAACGGTGTTCGCCTTGAATCTTCTGGCCGCGTCTCTCCAGTAGGAAACGCTCTTGCGCTTCTCTACCATACTTTCCTTTTCGCCTTCGCTGGCGGGAGCGAAATCTTCCGCCGTCAGGCCCATCGCCTCCTCGATCGCGGAGGGGTCCACCTGGAAAGGACTGATCTTGCTGAAATCTGCCATCTTAGTCCTCCTTGTTGGTGAGCGTGATCCGCGGATCCACGATCTTGTACGCGATATCCACGACCAGGTTCATGAAGATGACCAGGGCGGAGAGCACGACGGTGGTCGCCATGATGACCGGATAGTCTCTGGACATGACGCACTGTACGTAATACTTGCCCAGGCCCGGGATCTGGAACGTGGATTCCACGACGAAACTGCCGGTGATGATGCCGGCCGTAACGGGTCCGAGATAGGTGATAACGGGGATGAGGCTGTTGCGCAGCGCGTGCTTCAAGACAATCATCTTCGTCTTGACGCCCTTCGCTCTCGCCGTGCGGATGTAATCCTGGTTGATGGCGTCGAGCATGGACGTGCGGGTGAGCTTCGCCACGTAGCAGACGTAATAGAACGACATGCTGAGGATGGGCATGATATAGCTCTTGAAGTCTGTCAGCTGCCCGGAGTTCGTGGGCAGGACGTGCAGTTTGACCGCAAGGCTCGCCAGCAGCAGCGTCGCGAGGACGAAGCCGGGGATGGCGACGCCGACGGTGGTCATGACCCGCAGAAAACCGTCCAGCCACGTGCCTCTGTTATAGGCTGCGATGCAACCCAGAGGAATGCCTATGATGACGGCTACAGCCAGGGATATGAGTCCCAATTTGATGGAGAGCACGAACTTTCCCTGATGGAAGATGATGTCGCGCACCGGCGTGCCCTCCTGCATCTTCAGGGATGTGCCCAGATCGCCCTTGAGATAGTTGACCACGTAATTCTTCAGCTGGATGATGAGAGGTTTGTCCAGACCGTATTTTGCGTTGGCCAGCGCGATCTGCTGGGGCGTGGATTTTTCCGTGAGGAACGGGCTGCCGGGAATCGCGTTCATCAGGAAGAACGTGATCGCCATGATGATCAGCAGCGTCAGCAGCGCGGCCCCCAGACGCTTCAGCGTATAAGTAACCATAATACCTTCCTATCCTTTATTTGCGGGAACGCTTTAATGCGTTAAAACACAATAAAACACCCTCCCGCGGCTTAGGGATTTAATAATTATAACAGAGCGAATAAATATACGCAAGAAGATTCCAGTTATTTCCGTGCGCTTGCAATTGTCCGCCAAGCCGTTATAATTGTTAAGGAAAGAAAACGGAGGTCGGACCCTATGAGAAAAAGATTATGCCTGTTGCTGATCTGCGCCCTGCTGCTGTTCTCCCTTGCCGGATGCAAGGGCAAGACGCCGGAGGAGATCTCGGCGGAAAAATACGAAGCGATGGCGAACGCCGCTCTCACGCTGGTGGAGACCTACAATACCGTCGCGCAGACCGCGATCGACAACGGCTGGGAAGCGGATTTCGAAACGCTGAAACTGATGGATCAGATCGCGGACCAGGCCGAGGAGATCACCCTTGCGGTGAACGAACCGGAGAACGTGGAAGACGCCAGAAGAGACTATTTCAAGGCGCAGGCGGAAAAGCTGACGACGCAGCTGAACGAGGAAGTTCTGCCGAAGGTCAGCGAGCCCTGTCCGAAAGCGCAGCCCGCGGAAGGCGAATAGGTTTATGGGAAATAAAAATCCGGAAGCGGTTGCTTCCGGATTTTTTCATGCTTTCAGCAGATCAGATCTTGCCCATCAGTCTGCCCATGTGCGCCATGGTGCGCAGCAGCTGGCAGGTGTAGCCCATTTCGTTATCGTACCAGGAGACGACGCGGACTTCGTAGATGTGCGTGCCGCACTTCTGCGCCAGCGTCTGGGTGGCGTCGAACACGGAACCGTAGGTGCTGCCGATGATGTCGGTGGATACGATGGGTTCTTCGTTATAGCCGAACGACTTGTTCGTGGAAGCGCGCATCTTTTCGTTGATGCCTTCCACGGAAACGGTGTCGGTCATATCCTTCAGCGTGGCGTCCAGGATGGTGACGGAACCGGTGCCGACGGGCACTCTCTGGGCGGAACCGATCAGTTTGCCGTCCAGTTCGGGGATGACCAGGCCGATGGCCTTAGCCGCGCCGCTGCTGGCGGGAACGATGTTCAGAGCGCCGGCTCTGGCTCTTCTGAAGTCGCCCTTTCTGTGGGGGCCGTCCAGGATCATCTGGTCGCCGGTATAGGCGTGGATCGTGGTCATAAAGCCCGTGCGCAGTTCTCTGTATTCGTTCAGCGCCTTTGCCATCGGGGCCAGGCAGTTCGTCGTGCAGCTCGCGCCGGACACGATGTTGTCGTCCTTCTTCAGCGTATCGTGGTTCGTGCCGTAAACGATCGTGGGCAGGTCGTTGCCCGCGGGGGCGGAGATCAGGACCTTCTTGGCGCCCGCGTCGATGTGCGCCTGGGACTTCGCCTTGCTGGTGTAGAAACCGGTGCATTCCAGCACGATGTCCACGTCGTATTCCTTCCAGGGAAGGTTCTTCGCGTCAGACTGCGCGAATACGGGGATCGTGGTGCCGTCCACGGTGATGGACTTTTCGTCCGCGCTGATCATATGACCTTCGTACGCTTTCTGTACGGAGTCGTACTTCAGCAGGTAAGCCAGCATGTCGGGGCTGGTCAGGTCGTTGATCGCGACGATGTTGAACCGGGGATCGCCGAACATTCTGCGGAACGCGAGTCTTCCGATGCGGCCGAAACCGTTGATTGCAATTCTTAACATGTATTTTCCTCCTTAGTTCAGGTCGTATAGACAAATAACGATTTATTATAGCACAACTTTTGTATTTTCCGACTTATTTTTGCGCTTAAGCAAAAAGAAATATAGGAAACATAAAATGATCTGCACGAAAGTGCTGCAGGGCGTGGCGAGTCCCACGTGGAACAGGGAAACGGGCGTCTGCCTGCTCATCAGATACGACACCGGGATGCGGACGCCAAATGCCCCGGCGATGCTCTGCGCCATGACGAACCGCGTGCGGCCCAGCCCGTTGAAATAGCCGTTGAAGCAAAACAGGAAACTGGTGAGCAGACAGTCGATGGCGTACGCCTTCAGATAATCCGCGGAAGCTGCCACGACGTCCGCCTTGCCCGCCGCGAACCAGGACGAAGGGATATCGCCGCGGAAGAACATGAACGCGAACATGAACACGCCTACGCCCAGAGACACCGCGATGCCGCAGGCGAGCGCCTTCTCCGCCCTGTCCAGCCTGCGGGCGCCGTAATTCTGCGCGACGAACGCGGACATGGCCATAGAGAACGTGGACGGCACCAGCATCACGAACGAGCAGATCCTCTCCGCCACGCCTACCCCAGCCGAAGGCACGAGACCCAGCCCGTTCACGATCGCCGCGATCACGATGAAGGAGAGAGTCACGAGGACGTCCTGCGCGGACGTCGGGATGCCGATGCGTAGCAGATCCGACGCGATGACCCGGTCCAGCCGCACGTCCGAGCGGGAAAACGAGAACGGCACGCCCCGGCGCCTCATGATCAGCAGGGACGCCAGCACGCTGACGCCCTGCGCGAACACCGTGGCAATGGCGACGCCCTTCACGCCCAGCAGAAATTTTCCTGCCAGCAGCAGGTCGCCGCAGATGTTGAACACGCAGGCGATGGCGACGGTCACCAGGGGCATGGCGGAATCGCCCATGCCGCGGAACATGCTGCCGATGACGTGATATGCCGTGATGAAAGCGAGCCCTCCGGCGCAGATGCGGATATACGTTACGGTCCCGGCAAAGGCTGCTTGCGGCGCCTTCATGAGAGCCGCCAGCTGCGGCGCGAAGACGATCAGCGCAGCCATGATCACGAAGCAGAAACAGCCGAACAGGACGATGGCGGTCCCGATGATACGCCCTACCTGCTGCGGGTCTTTCTGTCCGATGGCGCGTCCGATCAGGACGGTCATACCCATGGCGAGGCCCGTCATGAAACAGAGGGCCAGCGTTACGATCCATCCGCCCGTGGACACAGCGGAAACGTCGGCTGTGGAGCCGAACGTACCGATCACCAGCATATCCACCGCGCCGTAAGCCGTCTGCAGCAGCTGGGACAGCAGGATGGGAATGGCGAACCGTATTAAAGGCGACAGAATCTTGCCTTCTGTAAAATCGTTGATCTTGCTCATATTTCCATAAAAAGAAGCCGGATCTGCTCCGGCTTCTGCGAATAAAGCCTCTGTTTCAGAACAGCAGCGCGCTGGCGATGGCGAAATACACCAGCAGGGAGACCGCGTCCACGATCGTCGTGATGAACGGGCTGGCCATGACGGCCGGATCGAAGCCCAGTTTTTTCGCGAACATCGGCAGACTGCAGCCGATGAGTTTGGCGACCAGCACCGTGAGCGCCATAGTCGAGCACACGACGGCCGCTACGGTCGTCGTCACCGCTTCGTTGCCCAGGATCAGCTTGTCGACGACCATCAGCTTGACGAAACAGGCTGCGGCCAGCGACACGCCGCACAGCACTGCCGTGCGGATCTCCTTCCAGACGACGACGGGCAGGTCGGCAAATTCCACGTCGTCCAGCGACAGCGCACGGATGACGGTGACGGAAGCCTGCGAACCGGAGTTGCCGCCCGTGTCCATCAGCATGGGGATGAACGCAGTCAGCACCACCTGCGCCGCCAGGGCGTTTTCGAAGTGCGTGATGATGATGCCGGTGAACGTGGCAGAGACCATCAGCAGCAGCAGCCAGGGAATGCGGTGTTTGTACAGTTCCCAGGGGCTGGAGCGGAAATACGTCTTCTCGGACGGCGTAATACCGGCCATGATCTCCATGTCCTCCGTCGTCTCTTCTTCCAGAACGTCCATGGCGTCGTCGAACGTGACAATACCGACCATCCTCATGTCGCTGTCCACGACGGGCAGCGCCAGAAAGCTGTATTTCGTAAACATGTTGGCGACCTCTTCCTGGTCGTCCAGCGTATTGACGGAGATGACGTTCGTCTCCATCAGATCCTCGACCTTTACGTCATCCTTCGCCATCAGCAGTTCCCTGACGGTGACCGTGCCCAGCAGCTTACGCTCGTTCGTAACGTAACAGGTGTAGATCGTCTCTTTGTCCACGCCGGTGCGGCGGATGCGCTCGATGGCGTCCCCCACCGTCATGGACGGGTGCAGGTTGACGTATTCCGTCGTCATGATGGACCCTGCCGAATCCTCCGGATAGCGCAGGATCTCGTTGATCTCCCGCCGCATCTGCGGATCCGCCTGGGCCAGGATACGCTTGACCACGTTGGCCGGCATCTCTTCGACCAGATCGACCGCGTCGTCGACGAACAGTTCGTCCATGACTTCGTGCAGTTCGCGGTCGGAGAATCCTTCGACCAGGATCTCCTGCTGTTCCGGCTCCATCTCTACGAACGTCTCCGCCGCCAGCTCTTTCGGAAGCAGGCGGAACAGAAGAGGCAAACGCTCCTCGTCTACGTCTTCGAAGATCGCGGCGATGTCCGCAGGGTTCATGGTCACGAGAACATCTTTGATGGTGGAATACTTTTTTTCTTCCAGCAGCGCCTCAAACGTGCGCTCAAATGATAATTCTGCCATATCTTATCCATTCCATCGAGGGGAAATAAGGTATTGGCAGGTCAAATCAGATCGATAGGATCAGAAAGCAGCCACGGACGATCGCGGCGGCTCTGTCAGACTTTGGCCTGCCGATAAACCTATCGTACTTCCGCTATCCATGGTCTTTCCTCCTTTTCTGAATCAAAAATGCATAAGAAAACGAAGCGCACTGCGCGCAACAATAATTGTAACACGGCGCAGAGCGCTTCGTCAAACTGACTCGACGGACTTTTTTTATTCTTCTCTCAGCAGGGAGCGGATCCGGTGGCTCACCATGGACAGCGCTACGTAGTTGCGCCCGCCCTCCGGGATGATGATGTCCGCATACTTTTTGGACGGTTCCACGAACTGTTCGTGCATGGGCTTGACCGTGGTCAGGTACTGCGTCACGACAGATTCCAGCGTGCGGCCTCTCTCCTCCACGTCGCGCAGGATACGGCGCAGGATACGCACGTCCGCGTCCGTGTCCACAAACAGTTTGATATCGAACAGGCTGCGCAGCGTTTCGTCGGCGAAGATCAGGATGCCTTCGACGATGATCACCTTCGCAGGCTGCACTTCCACGACTTCCTTCGCCCGGTTGTGGTCGGCGAAATCGTAGACAGGACGGTGCACAGTGATCCCCTGCTTCAGCAGCTGCAGATGCTCGATCAGCATATCCGTATCGTAGGCGTTCGGATGGTCGTAGTTCAGCTTGCAGCGCTGTTCGAACGGCATATCGTCGTGCGCCTTGTAATAATAATCGTGGCTGAGCATGCAGACGGAATCGTCCTTGAACTCCGCGGCGATCTCCTGCACCAGGGTAGATTTTCCGGAGCCGGTCCCGCCGGCGATCCCGATGATGATGGGTTCTTTCATGGGCTGCCTCTACTTCTTTTTCTTCTTATCGTCCTTTTCCGGGATCTCCTTCGGCGGCAGCTCGCCTTCCAGCGGCAGTTCCTCGTCCTCGGGGCGGTCTTCCTTCGTGATGGTGGAGCCCAGGTTCAGCACGTCCTTTTCCAGAGATGCCACCAGGTTCTTGATCTCAGCCAGTTTCTCCGGGCTGGCGTCGCTGCCCACGGCGTCGCCGGTATTGGACAGGACCTTGTCCAGCGTTTCGTGCATCTCTTTCAGACGCGCCTTGAGATCGTCGATCTGCTTGGGAGAAGTGAATTCCTCGACCGCGGTCTCCGCGGGCTTCTCCGGAGCGGGTTCCGTGCGCTGCTGCCTGCCGGACAGGCGGGTCTCCTCGGTCAGTTCGTACTCGCTGATGCCGTCCACGACCACGCAGTCCCAGCCCTTGTGCTCCTTGACGTACGCGGCGAAATCGCGCTTGGCGTCCATTTCGCCGTGGACGAGGAAGATATCGTGAGGCTGCTGCGTAAAGCCGGTGATCCAGTTGTACAGTGCGTCTCTGTCCGCGTGACCCGAGAAACCTTCCAGGTTATGGATCTGCGCCTTGACGGCGATCTCCTCGCCGAACAGTTTCACCTCCTGGATCCCTTCGATCAGGCTGCGGCCCAGCGTGCCCTCCGCTTGGTAACCGACGAACACGATGCTGTTCAGCGGATTATACAGGTTGTGCTTTAAGTGGTGGCGGATGCGGCCCGCGTCGCACATGCCGCTCGCGGAGATGATGACCTTCGGCTTGGTGTCGACGTTGATCATGCGGCTCTCGTCGCTGGTGCGCGTAAAGTGCAGGTTCGGGAAATCCAGCGGATGGTCTCCCCGCATGATGAATTCGCGCATCTCGTCGTCATACGTCTGCGCGTTGTTCTTGAAGATCTCGGTCGCCTGCAGGGCCATGGGGCTGTCCACGTACACGTGTACGTCCTTCAGCTGGCTCTTGTAGGGGCCGTCGCCGTCGTAGATACGGTTGAGTTCGAAGATGAGCTCCTGCGTTCTGCCGACCGCAAAGCTCGGGATGACCACGTTGCCGCCCCGCTTCGTCGTCTCTACAACGATGTCCAGCAGTTTCTGGATGCTCGTGGCGTTCGCTTCGTGCAGACGGTTGCCGTACGTCGTCTCCATGATGACGTAATCGGCTTTATGGATGGTGACAGGGTCTTTCAGGATGGGCCGGTTCATCATGCCCAGGTCGCCGGAGAACACGAGCTTCTTGCTCTTGCCGTTCTCCTCCACCCACAGTTCGATGATGGCCGAACCAAGGATGTGGCCCGCGTCGTTAAACACGATCTTCATCTGCTCGTTCAGGGAGAACAGCGTGTCGTACAGCACCGGGCGCACGAGTTTTAAGGTGTCCAGCGCATCGTCCGCCGTGTACAGCGGTTCGACCAGCGCGTGCCCTGCCCGCTCGGCCTTTCGGTTTTTCCACTCCGCTTCCTGTTCGTGGATGTGCGCGGAGTCCTTCAGCATGACGTCCAGCAGTTCCGCCGTGGCGTCCGTGCAGTAGATCTCGCCTTTAAAGCCCTGCTTGACCAGCAGAGGCAGCCTGCCGCAGTGGTCGATATGGGCGTGGGAAAGAACCACGCATTCGATCTCCGCCGGATTGAACGGGAACGGCTCCCGGTTTCTGGCCTCTTCCTCCGCGCCGCCCTGGAACTGTCCGCAGTCGAACAGGATCTTGTGCTGGTCTGTCGTGATCATATGGCAGCTGCCGGTGACCCCGGAAGCCGCACCGCAGAAGGTAATCTTCATATCTGTCAATCGCCTCTCTTAACCGGTTATACAACTATACAGATACAGTATACCACAAATCCCATGTGAATAATACTTGCGCTGAGACCCTTTCCGGTCGTATAATGGTGAAGTCAAAATTGAAATGTGCGGATGTAGTTTAATGGTAAAACAGCAGCTTCCCAAGCTGCGGTCGAGGGTTCGATTCCCTTCATCCGCTCCAACACAAAACCCCGTTGAATGTTTGATTCAACGGGGTTTCCAGTTTTTGATGCACTATCTTTCCATAACGCGAGGTCTTTCCCGCCGGTCAGGAGGATATTTGCTTTGCTGTGCTACCAGCCAGCTTTGTACACTTTTTCTTTCGCCTATCGCTCTGGAATAATACCAGTTCACGAATTCATCAGCACTGATCCGGAACCTGTTTCCGATCCTAATTGCCGGCAGATCTCTCGTCGCAATCAACTGATCCACAAGCGGCCTGGAGATATGAAGAATTTCGCACATGTCTTTTACCCCCAGAAACAGACCGTATTTTTCAACGATCGCATCCATAAAATTCTTTTTCAGCATGTAATCTGCACCTGATACCATCTTGAATACCCCTTTTCTTTTATATAAACTAAAGCGCTTCTACGCACTCAGGGACAATCATCCCCAAACTTTTCATACAAGCTTCGTCCACCACCGCCATCTGATCTTTAGTCAGTCGGCCCAGATAAGATATCACCCTGCGCTTATCGATCGTCTTGATCTGCTCCAGCGACACCATGGTCGGCAGTGGCAATCCCTTGACTCTCTTGAATAACGCGTGCGTAGGAAGATCCACTTTCTTCAGCTGCGTTGTCATTGGCGCAATGATCAATGTCGGGCAATAGATATTACCGTCATTGTTCTGTAGCACCAGTACCGGACGGGTGCCACCCTGCTCGCTTCCTTTGAATGGATTCAGGTTAGCCAAGTAGATATCACCACGACGATATACCCAGTCGCCGGATGATTGCGGCTCTCGCTTCCGGCAATTGCTTTCATATGTCTTGTTCATAGTTAACCCCCTTTTGAATATATATGGGCAGGCAGTGCAGCCTGCCCTCAAACGCTCTTATAGAACGTTTATCTCTTATATGATCTTTCCGTATTTGCCCTCGACTCCCCCGGAAACACAGACAAGGTCTGTGGGAATACATCAGGCGTCCGGCAGCGTACCGGATCCATGGGCCGTTCTACCCCTCCGTGGTTCTCACCGAGCCGTCCGAAGACGGAAGTCTCATTATGCTGGGACGGATCATCGCCATGCACCGGAAGCTATCCGATGCTTACAGGCCGGCATCCGCTCAGATCTTTCGATCGTCCTCGCGTTATCCGCTGCTGTTGCTCCCCGTCACAGGATCGTACCTGATGACTGTATATGCAGTTTTCAAAGTTCATTTTCTTATTCTATTGTAGAAAGAAAATGGACGTTTGCAGTGGGCCTGCGAGGGCTGAAAATGGTCAAAGATTATGAGAGATCATCGAAAGATGAAATGCTATTTCGCTTAGCTGTTTCCTGAATGCCTCTTTATCGATGCTGATCCCCAGCAGCAGATAATCGATGCTGACATGAAGAGTCGCTGCAAAAATCACCAACAGATCAATAGAACATGCTCTGGATCCACGCTCAATCCGGGCGATATGGTTTTTCTCTACACCGACGATCCCGGCCAGCTCTTCCTGCGTCATTCCGATCAGTTCACGGCATTCCTTAAGACGCCTTCCAAATCCATACTGATTAAAATACATGGTTTCTCCTTTCTTCATAAAAAAAGACACCGTCGAATCGAATCATTGAAAAGGACCTATTTATCCTCTCGTTGATTCGGCTTCGTACGGTGCTTGGTAGTTTCTCAGTCACGTGACCGTGGCTGCTCCGCTTGCGCGATTAAAAGTCGTTACTTGTTATTCACTTGTTTTGCGCATATATTAATTAGCAAACTTTTCAACAAACTCGCTCATCGTCATGATCTGTGGATAATCCAGATTTAAGACAAGAAAGTCTTTATCGCCGGTCACCAGTACATCTGCATGCTCCAGAATGGCAGACGCAAGGATCGGAAGGTCTTTTATATCACGAATCGCGGGAAGTCCTTCCATTTGACCGGGACGTGCTATTGGAAGCAATGTGAATGGCAGTTCATCAAAGAACAATTCCAATGCTTCCAATTTCGATGGAAACTTCCGGCTGACGACAAGACGCAGTTCTTCCAGGGAATACTCTGCAAGAAGGATATCGTGATCTCTTGTCAGCACCTCCAAAAAGGAACGTGTCCGCTCAGAGGGGAAAAAGATCGCGGAAACCAAAATATTGGTATCCAGAAGCACACGCATACTAATATCCTCTTACTTCCTTGCGGATACCTTTCATATAGTCCTGCATCTCTTCTTCAGATTGGAATCCGCTGCCCTTTGCAGTGCCATCAAAAGCATCGCTGATCCGCATAAAAGCTACCAGAGCAGCATTGTCAAAGTAGAATCTGCCGTTCTCTTCCTGAATGACGATCTTATCTCCGGTTTTCAATCTCAACTTTCTGCGAACAGAAAGAGGGATCGTGATCTGTCCTTTGCTCGATACAGTTGCAACATCCATGGTATATGCCTCCTGAAAACTTGAAATTCCTTACTTTCTTTACCACGTTTATTGTACAGAATCATTTTACAAAAAGCAAGTATTCTCAATACACAACACTTCCGATCGTTCCTTCCCCCGGAAGGAATGAATCGATATCTTTCTTAATAATAACGGTCCATCTTTTTGCCTCCTATTGCATTTGGTCCAAATACAAGAAAAATCCGAACCCCTTATTTGGTATAAAGAGTTCGGATTTTGCATATTTGGTGGACCAGATGTCCTCCATACTCGAATTTTGATATCATACTCTGCGCATTTATTCAGAAGTTTCGCTCATGTGCAGAATAAACTGCAGCTTAAGACGTTCGGCCGGATCGTCCAGATCACTGCCAAGAAGCCGTGTCACATGATCCAGCCGGTCTATGAGGCTTGATCGGTGAAGGTACAGCGCCTTAGCCGTTGCCGAGATCGACATGTTGTTGTCGAGGAATGTTTTCAGAGTTTCAATATATGATACGGATGATGAGGCATCGTGCGCATACAGCCTTTTCAGTCCATCCGTCTGGTAATACTTCGCGGGGATCATTCCCTTCGCTCCGGTAAAAAGCTGCGGCAGGATGTAGTCTTCGTAGAAGAATAATCTTTTGTCCGGATGTTGTTTCGATCCCTGTTTCAGGGCTGAAGACGCCTGAAACAAAGCATATGCGCTGTCGTACAGATCCGGGAACGTCTGTGAGATGCCGCAGCTGAGATGGTTCTTCTCAAGTATGGGAAGCGCTCTTGATGCAGCATCGTTTTTATATTCCGTCTCGTTTACACTGACTATTGCTATTATTTGGTCGTCATATGTGAATGCCATGCTCCCGGGAATCTGTTGTTCTATGAGAGAAGACAGATATCCTTTCGGCATCAGTTGCGAATCTCCTTTGTAATTCAGGCACATACAGAGCTTCGCCCTGTGATCGTTATGTTTGCTGATCACTGCGCGGGCCTCGCTGCTGATGGGCTGGCCGTCAACAAGATGCTTTAGTACCTGCCTGTACGCGGACCGGGTTCCAGCCAGCGAGGGGTTAAGCTGAAGAGCCTGTCTCAGCAATTCCGAGAAATACATGCACAGCTGGATATCTGAAGGTCTTATGTCCCGGAATTCGCCAAAAACAGTAAGGCATCCCAAGTATTCATCAGATTCGAAGATGTTGATCGAAAGCGTGCTGCGGCCTTTAAGGCCGAGCAGTATCGGTTCTTTGATATTAGTGGCGATCTCGTGCATGGTAAGGAACTCGGCCAGCAGTTCAGGGTCAAAATTGCTTCCACTGAAGTCTATCCCAAGGTCATTCTGCAGATAGTCCTTGTCCGTATACGCCAGATAGTTGAAATCGGAGCCTATAAGCAGAAGCGGGTTGTCAAATACGCTGCGGCTCGCGTCAAGCATCTCCTGCAGTGAGGCGTTTGTGCGTATGATACCGTTCACGGTCTCTTCCCAGGTCTCGTATTTGTTAAAGACAGTCTGGACCAGATTAAACACATGAAAAATGTCTTCTTCGGGCGGAACTGAAATAATACTGCATCCGCTGTAGAAGAACGCGGGCGGAGTATTCTTCCCAAGACATACAAGCAATACGTTGTCCTCTACTGAAGGATCTTCCGGAAGATGATCAGCACTGCACACATAGACATGGTTACTTTGAAATACAGCTGTATTGTCAATATAGAATTCCGGCCTTTGAAGGACCAGTTCCTTTAACTTGTCTCCGTTGAATGATACATCCAGCACCTTCTGAAGATCGTTGTAAATAATATCCGCATTCAGTTTCATATATGTATCCTCGTACTGTTTCCGTTGCATGCAGGGAGATGCGTGACAACCAAAAACCGTTTTTTATAACGGGATATTTAAGCCTTAATGGTGTTATCTTCCCTGTTTTTTATATTATAACCGTTATTTCTGACGGTTTAAAGCCCCCAAAAACCTATTGTTTGCAGAATTTCAGGATCGTGATCTGCGGAGTACGATTTAATTGCAAAGTATAACTCTGTAAAAAAAGGAGACACCATATGCTTAAGGAAAAACTTGAAACAACAAAATGCTTCAAGACAGCCTGGGGCAAGCTCATAACCGAAAAAGAGGCATATACGCAGGTCAATCGTCAGATCGCTGCCGTATGCGCGAATCTTTTTCAGATAATGAGGATATTTGAACCAAGCTGGGAGAAGCGCACAGAGGCGATCTGCGAGATTGCGAACATGATGAACATGGCTGTTGCAGGCACTCCGGAAGAACAAAAGGCTTATGTGAACGAATCTTTGTATGAGGCATTCAATATTCCGGAACTGTGCGAAAAATCGAGCTGGCTGGGCGGTATAACCGGCGATTCCGGCGACGAATGGGAAAACATGGCCGGACGCGTCATCCAGTTTACCAGAGACCGCGTGGAAAAAGAGCTCGATACCTGCCCGTGGGACATCGTGGGAAGTGAACTTTGCAATATGACAACAAGCATGTTTACGGCCAATTTTGATCTTGCGTCGTCCAACGGAACAGAGAACGAAGTCGCCCTCAACATGTGCCAGGCAAGAGGCTGCGGCAACAAGCACTGCCGTGTCGTTGCCGAGCGCAGAGACACTTTCGGTCTTCCTGCGCAGGGATGGCTTGACCACATGCAGAAACCGGTAAACCCGATCCATGACACTCCGCGCGAGCGCATGGTAAAGGAAGGTCAGTGCCTACGAAACGGTCAATATACGCAGGCCTTTGGCGAGGAAACGTCTCTGGAAGCGGCATACCACTGGGTAGCGCAGATGGGATGGGTCTGGTCGGTGCAGTTCCCATTGATGGCTATACGCGATATGGCTCCGGATGACGAGGAATTCCTCAGAGTCTTCCGGATAGTCTTTGCCACCGCGGGGAAAAACCAGTTCATTGAACCTTTCGCAAACGAAGGACTCCGCCAGCATCTGGGCGTTCCGCACTGGGTAGATGAAAACGACGGAAGGCTGCTCGGGTCGTACATCATGTACATGCTTGATGTTCAGCAGGTACCTTACAAAGTGGAACGCTGGACAGAGGATGAGACCTGGATACGCCTTAAGACCGAAGACTTTACTGCGCGCTACGAGATGGCACCGCTCGACGAATTGGTGGATGCCTACGAAGCGCAATGGAACGGAGCCGCCAAGACCCTGGTATCTCCG
>JAFPXN010000105.1 GCA_017412505.1 Bacillota bacterium
AAGTATTCCATGATGGTCATGTGACCCGCTACGCCGCTCTTCATATCCAGAGCGCCGCGGCCGAACATGAACTCGCCGGACTTGATGTCGTCGATGACTTCCTGGGGCACCTTCATGGACAGGAACTGCTCGGGAAGCAGATCGGGACGGAACGCCTTTTCCCAGAACGTGCCGTAGTCGTCCACGCCGACGGTGTCGATGTGGCCGATCATAATGACGCAGCGCTTCGAATCGCCCTTCGTGCCCTTCAGATAGCAGATGTTGTTCTGCCGGTCAGGTTCTTCCAGATTGCCGAAGATATAGTTCTGGTCAGGGTGTTCCCGGAAATACGGCATCTTCGCATAGAAATCATGCACGTATTTCGCGACTTTCGCTTCTCCTCCGTCACCCGCGTGGTTGATGGAGGGGATGTTGACCATTTCTGTGGTAAGTTTTTTGACTTTTTCAAAAGAATCGAGATTCATACAACTCTCCTTACGATATGGCCCGCCCGCAAAGCGGACGGGCCATTGTCAGCCTTGCTTTATTGCTCTATTCAGCGGAGTAGACTTCGTCTCCTGCCAGGTAGGTCTTCAGGACCTTGACGTTCAGGATGTCGTCGTCCGGGCCGTTGAGCCAGTCTCTGTCGGTGACGATCATGTCGGCGAACTTACCCGGCTCGATGGTGCCCAGATATCTCTCCATCTGGTTGCCGTAGGCCATGTACTTGGAGTACAGGCAGGCAGCCTGGAACTTGGACAACTTTTCCTGGGGGCCCCAGGCGGGTTCGTCCGGGAACAGAGGATCCGTTCTGTTGACGGCGCCCCAGATGCCGGGCCACGGATTGTAGCTCTCTACCGGGCAGTCGGAACCGCCGGTGCAGATGATGCCGTTATCCAGATACTTCTTCCAGGTGTAGGCATCCTCGGATCTGCTGCCGATGCGTTCGTCGATCCAGTGCAGGTCGGTGTTCAGGAATACGGGCTGGATGTCGAAGATCACGGGAACCTTCTTGAATCTCTCCAGCTGATCGGGGTGAACGAGCTGTGCGTGAATAACACGGAACTTCGGTCCCTTCATGATCTCTGCCATGGTGTAGCCGTCTTCCTCGATGCATCTCTTGACGGTGTATTCGATAGCCTGCAGGCAGGCTTCAGTACCGGCGTCGCCGATGCAGTGGGTCGCGGGCTGCAGACCGTGCTTATAAGCCTGATAGATTCTCTCGTTCAGAGCGTCCTGGGAAATAACGAGGATACCCTTGTTGCCGGGATCGTCGTCATAGTCTTCCAGCAGAGCGGCGGATCTGGCGCCGAAGGAGCCGTCAGTGAAGCTCTTGAAGGTGCCGTAGTCGACCTTTCTGTAGGGGTCAGCCTTTTCCTGCTCGGTGAGGATGGGCTTGTCGTACATCTCTTCCAGGCAGACTCTCATACGGACGGGCAGCTTGCCCTTCTTGTCCAGATTTTCGTATACGTCGGGATCTTCGAAGAAGTTCCAGATCTTGGCGGCATAGGTATCCATCATGGTAACGCCGACGCTGGAAACGTGCTTGAACGTCTTCTCCATGGTCTGCTCGCGGACGGTCTTGTCGGTGAGAGGATCGGGTACGATATCGTCGAAAATCTTGGAAGCCTGTTCGCGGATGACGCCGTTGGGATAGCCGTTCTCGTCCAGCTCTACGAGGCCGCCTTCGCCGAAGACGTAGCCCTTGCCGATGCCGGCGACTTCCAGAGCCTTATGGTTCGCGGAAACTTCGTGCAGGCAGCATCTCTTGATGATGACGGGATGTTCGGTGGAGACCAGATCCAGGTCGTCCGCGGTGGGCATTCTGTCCACGTCCATGTCCGTCCACTTGGACTGGTCGTAGTTGGAGCCCTTTACCCAGGTGCCGGCGGGAACTTCGGCGCACTTAGCCTTCAGCTTGGCCCATGCTTCCGCTCTGGTGGTGATGCCGCCCAGGTCTACGGTGAACAGAGTCTGGTTATAGGCGTAGAAGTGCAGATGGGAGTCGCCCATGGAGGGTTCCATCGCCTTGCCTTCGAGATCGATGATCTCGGCGGGGTCGAACTTTTCCAGCGCGTTCTTCGTAAGGCCGGTCCAGATGATGTAGCCCTTGTTGACGGCGACAGATTCCACCGTATCGTTTTCCTCGATAAAGGTGTAGATCTTACCGTTGATAAACAGTTTGTCGATTTTCTGTTTCATGTTTCACCTCTTGAATGACTTGAAATACGTGCCTATTTGGAGATCTCCAGCAGGTTGAGAAGCGTGCGGTAGATCAGTTCCGGCGTAACATTGAAAGAGAACTTCTTTTCGATTCTCTCCGTCCATCTGTGAGCATCCTTACCGAAGGCGCCGATGTCCAGAACGGGCAGGTTCAGTTTCTTGATCGTGTCGAACGGCAGATCGTACGTGATGCCGTAGCCGGGCATGTTGGACTTGAAGGTCTCAACCACACTCTCGTCGGGCACTGCCGCATAGGACAGGTCGGAGATGTACGGGAAGAACTTCTTGTAGCCGATCTGATAATCGGTCTCGGCTTCGTTTACGGCCTTTTCGACCGCTGCGATCAGGTTCTTGTCCTTCTGGCTGCTGCCTTCGATGAATACGTGCGGATAGTACGGGCTGGAGAAGTAGACGATGACCACGGGGTCACGGTCGGACCACATGTCGTGGACGTAAGCGCAGATCGCGGTGGAGCGGTCTCTGGAGTCCATATCGGTCTTCATCAGCTCTTCCGCCTTTGCCTTCACCAGTTCGTCCAGGTTGGGAACTTCCTTGCGGACAGCATCCATCAGCTGATCGAAGCTCATGGCTCTGGGCTTGAACGGCATCGGCGTGTAGTCGCGTCTTGCCATCTCGCAGAACTTCTTATAGCGCTCGTTCAGGACGTCCATGGTCTGTTCGAAGCATTCCTGGCCGACCTTGATCATCTTCTCGAGGATGATCTCGGGGGTGCTGCAGTGGGTGGCGTAGTTGAAGTAGATGGTGGCGGCCTTCGCGGTCTGTACGGAGTACTCGGTCTTTAAGTCTCTCTGCTTCAGCGTGATGGGCGGCAGCGCGACTTCGCCGTCCGCTACGTCTGCGAATTCGGGGTTCAGGTTGACCCGCATGGTGATCGCCGCAGCGATCTGGTTCGGGTCGAGACCCTTGAAGGATTCGCCCACGTGCGTCTCCTTACCGACGATGTAGAACGTGGGCATGGTCTTGCCGACGGTGCCGATGTAGATGTACTTGTTCGGGTCACCTTCGTATTCTTCGGTGATGTAGTCCGCATCGAGCATGGCCAGATATTCATAGCCTCTCTCCTCTGCCAGACGGACGTAGTCCGGATCGCAGTTCAGAACGCCGCCGGAGTTGCCTTCTTCGTCGCATACGGCGGAGAAGATCAGGTTGCCTTCCAGTTCGTCCAGATGCTTGGACATATCTTCCATAACGGCCATGATGGCTGCGTCGCCGGTCTTCATGTCGAACAGGCCGCGGCAGAAGATGTATTCGCCGGATTCCAGATCTCTCTTCGCCGAGGGAGGCAGTTCGATCTCCTTGAACTTCTCCATCAGTTCGAACGGGCTGTTGGAATACTCCTGCAGATTGCCGTAGTCGGAGATACCGACGTGGTCGATGTGGCCGATCATGATGACGGTCTTCTTGGAGTTGCCCTTCTTCCCTTCCAGAATGGCGGTGCAGCTCTTTCTGCCGATCGGATCGTTCTTAACGGGAACGAAATACAGGTTTTCGGGATGCTCTTTCCAATAATCCATCTCGGAAAAGATCTCGTAGACCTTGTTCGCCGCATCGATCTCGCCCGGAGTATCGACAACGCTTCTCACCTGGCCCAGCGCCAGCGCGATCTCTTCTACTCTCTTTGCGATTGCGGGATTTTTCTTGATTTCGGGTGTCATTATTCTTTCCTCCTCAAAATAAATATTGACGCTCGTTCTTTCCAACCATATCTGAACATCCATAATTCGGATTATGTTCACATACACATTCAGTTTACCCCATTGCGAAATGGTTGGCAATTGCCGTGACCCACAAAAAAAATTTTAGAAAATACTTACACCGAATGCCTTGTAAAACAGTAGAAACTTGTGTAAAATCCTAGGTGAATGACTATCCCCCCGATAGTCATACAGATCTCTAATCCCAATACCCCTTTTGAACAAAAGAAGCTGCCCCCCTGCAGCTTCTTTTGTTTTTTGTCCCATGGGGACAGGTACAATGTGTCGTTTTCCCGCTTGCAAAAGTGCACATTGTACCTGTCCCCATGTGTTGTTTTTGATATACTGTAGGTATGTTTAATAATTATTATTTAAAAGACCTGCATACGACGGTCTTCGACATCGAGACCACGGGGCTGTTCCACTCGCGGGACTGCATCATCAACGCGGGATTCTGCAGCAGCATGGGCGACGTGTGGCAGAACTTTACGGAGGACCCGACGGACGAAAAACGGGTCGTGACCGAGGCGCTGGAGCGGATCGCGGAGGCGGACGCAGTCGTCACGTACAACGGCGACACGTTCGACCTGCCTTTCCTGCTGCGCAGAGCGCAGAAATACGGTCTCTGCGAAAAGCTGCCCCTGCTGTGGAGCGTCGATCTGTACCGCTGGCTGAAGAAATACTGGCCGCTCGCGCCATCCATGAAGAGCCTGTCCCAGAAGTCCGTGGAGGAAGCCATGGGCCTTTCGGACAAGCGCGATGACGAGATCCCAGGCGGCGACTGCATCCCTCTGTACAACTACTACTTGCAGACGAAGGACGAAAAGGCAAAGCAGACCATCCTGCTGCACAACGCGGACGACGTGCGCCAGCTCGCCCGCATCGCCTGGAAATGCAGTTTTCTGCCCTATCACACCATCGCGTTCCGGGAAGGATTCCTGTTCAAGGCCGGCGCGCGGAAGATCCTAGCGAACGGTTCCGAATTCAAGAAGAACGCCCTCGTGACCCAGGCAAAACTCGAAAGCGGCCTCATCCCCGTCTCCGCCTACGAAGACCAGTACCATCTGGAATACGACATGTTCACCGGCAAGGCTTTGTTGGAGATCTTCCCGTCCGAGGAACAGCAGTTCCTGTACGCGGACCTGGAAAAGATCCCCGGCGCCTCCGAGGCATGCAAAAAGCTCCCCGGCTTCCACAGCGGATACCTTGTCCTTGCGGAAAACGGAGAGCCCGACTACCGGTCGTGCAACGCGCTCGCCAAAGCGGTGCTGAGCGCGTATTTCGCAGATTAACGGTCTCTGAGAGATCCCGGATAGACCCGGTCGAATTCCCATTCCTGCGCAGACTGCTCACGGGCTTCTCTGCGCTTTTTTGCTGCCGCATTCGCCTCCTGCGTCTTGTACACGGAAATGGCTGCGCACCAGATCAGCGCCATTTTAAACAGCGACCACGCCGCTCTCCTGCCTAAACTCTTTTTCTGCTTCTTCTCTCGTTTCATCTTGTCAGAACCCCCTCTCGTCTCTAACTCCCTTACTCTTCTCTTATCATAGCACCGTCCGGCATTTTTCGCCAATACCCAAACGCGATGATCCCCAGAATCGCGACAAAAACGGCGAACAGGATTTCCGCAGGCCCCGTCCCCATCGCGCCGTAGCGAAGAAAACCAAGCGGCGCGTCGCAGACCGCGTGCAGCGCGATGGCCAGCACCAGCACGCCCGGCTTCTTTTCACAGAACGCGTACCACACGAGCACGGACAGCGCCGTGTGACCCGCGCAGGCCGCCAGCCGCTCCCAGAGCGTCAAGGCGGCCTGCGCCAACCCGAACGCCTCCGGCGAGCGCGAAAGCAGCGGCCAGACCGTCAGCACCAGGATCTCGACGCCGAAATGCCCGATGGCGTAGCCCGTCGCCACGCTGCGCCCGCTGCACTTCGAAAGACCGCTGCGGTACACGATATACCGGCCGGCTTCCTCGAACAGCCCGGCGCACAGGCACGAGAACACGACGAGCCGCAACGTGCTCGCGTTCAAAGCCCGCGACACCGGTCCGAGCGCGGACAGGCATAACATCACGAAAAGCATCTCCGCGATGCAAGCGAACGCAAAAAAGCCCAAAACACCCATCCATACGGGGCGCATTTTCTGATATTTTCTCCGCCAGATCCAGCCTGCGATCACGGGGATCAGACAGGTGGAAACGCAGGCGCAGGCGATCCAGAAGGCGCGCATCAAGCTTTCCCTTTCGGCTGTTTCGTCCGGCGGCGTTCGACGGCTCTGCGGATCAGCGAGAGGACCGTCAGCGCCAGTAGGATCAGGACAACGCCCCCGCCGAGCACCAGCAGGGTCACGCGGCCGGGACTGTCGATCCGGGAAATGCCGCCCGCCTCGTACTTCACCTTGCGGTTCTGCGGTTCTGTGTACATGGACGGGATCTCCGGCAGCCCGGAATTCCCCGTGCGGAACGACATCCAGTAATCCGCCAGCGCCATCCACTCCTTGATCTCTTCGCCGTCCTCCGTTTTCAGGATACAGTCTTCGAAACTCTCCAGCGGTTCGCCGTTCTCATCTCTGGGCGTCACCGTCATAAACCCCTTCGTCAGGACGTTCAGGCGGTCGATCTGCTCCGCCGCGTACAGATTGCAGCACACCTTGTACAGCATCGCGGGCTCGAGCAGCTCCACCATGCCGCTGCTGCGGGACAATCCGATGCTCGTCACCCGGTCCAGAGGGATGCGCTTCGTGTTAAAGCGCATGTTCAGACCGGAATAGCTCAATTTCAGCTCCGGATACCGCGGACCCAGCGAAGCGTCCAGCTCCGTCAGATGCCGCAGGTCTCTTCCGGTCAGATACACGCAGATCAGCGGATAACCGTTCCGCCCTTCCTCCGTGTCGTCGGCGTAACAGATATTGAAAGCGTCGGCAAGGGTCAGCTCTCCGACCCGGACGGACTTGCGGATCGTACCGAGCGACACGATCGCCACGTTGACGTCCTCCACGCCCAGCCGCTTCGCCTCGAACACGTAGGAATCCGCGATCATATTGCCCGTCGTGTATTCCTGGTGCGTCCGTTTCATCATCGGCACGGAGATCATGTTGAAATTGCTGAAGCAGATGGGAAGATCGAAAGGAAACGCACTGAAATCCGGCATTTCCGGGCCGTCTGCCCACACGGGGACACAGGCGCACAGCAGCGCGACTATTAAGAACAGAGACGCTAAGCGTTTCCTCATACCGCGCCTCCTATGTGCTCCTGTGCGCGGACGAGCCTCGCGTATTCCCCATTCAGCGCCATCAGTTCGTCGTGCGTGCCGATCTCGGTGATATGCCCCTTTTCCACGACGGCGATGCGGTCGCAGTTGTGCACCGTAGACAGACGGTGCGCGATCACGA
>JAFPXN010000106.1 GCA_017412505.1 Bacillota bacterium
TATAGATAATTGCATCATAATCCTGTATAATATTGATAACTGTACTGAGTTCAAGACAGGAGCACTCCAACCATGAAGCGCAGACCATTCCTTATCATCCTGACCGCGATCCTTCTGCTGACGGCGACCGCCTGCTCGGCAGGCATTACCGTGGTCAGCGCCGCGGAAACACAGACGTTACGCACCAAAACGACGCCGCTGGCAAACCCCGGCATCCTGGAATCGAAATTCGACATCACGAAAGCCGTCGCAAAGGGCGAAGCGTGGATCGACGTGTCATCCGTGGCAGACGGCTACGTCGCCGTAGCGGCGAAATCGGACAAGCGTCTGAAATTCCAGGTGATCTGCGGACAGACGACGTACAACTACGACATGGCGAACAACGGCACGCCCTCCATCTTCCCGCTGCAGAGCGGCAACGGAGAGTACCGCTTCCGCATCATGAAGAACACGACGGAGAAGAAGTACGCGGAAATGCATTCCGTCACGTGCACGGTCACGCTAAAGGATCAATTCCAGCCGTTCCTGCGCCCCAGCGCCTACGTGAATTACAACGCGAGCTCCAAGTGCATCGCGAAGGCGGCGGAACTGACGAAGAACTGCAAGACGGATCTGGAGAAGATCAAAGTCATCTACGACTTCGTCTGCAAGACCGTCAAGTACGATCACCAGAAGGCCAAGACGGTGCAGTCCGGCTACCTGCCCACCCCCGACGAGACCATGACGACGGGCAAGGGCATCTGCTTCGACTACGCCTCGCTGGCAGCTTCCATGCTGCGCAGCCAGGGCATCCCCACGAGGGTCATCTTCGGCTACGTCTCCCCCAACGGACTGTACCACGCCTGGAACATGTTCTACACGAAGGAGAGCGGCTGGGTGACCGTCAGCTACCAGCTGAACCCGCAGAACTGGACCCGCATGGACCTGACGTTCTCCGCCAACGGCGCGGACGGCAAGTTCATCGGCGACGGCGGCAATTATAAAGACGTTTACATGTATTAAGAGAGAGTAACGGTTATGAGCAAGCAACTAGACCACATGGGAGTAAGCGCTTTCTGTGAGAGCATGGGCATGATGATCCGCTCCGGCATCCAGGTGGACGAAGCGGTCAGCCTGCTGCAGCACGGAAAGACGAAGACAGGCGGCGTTCTGGAGACCGGCCTGGCAGCGATGCAGGAGCACGTGAACGCAGGCGAAGGACTGGCGGAAGCCATGAAGGCCAGCGGAATCTTTCCCGACTACGCGCTGCAGATGGTGGAAGCCGGCGAGACGTCCGGCAAGCTGGAAGGCATCCTGTTCCGCCTGGCCCGCTACTACGCGGATCAGAAGACCATCTCGGAAAAACTGAAGAACGCCATCACGTATCCGTCGGTGATGATCGTGCTGATCATCATGCTGCTGGCGGTCATGATCAAGATGGTGCTGCCTTCGTTCACGTCCGTGTACGAAAGACTGACCGGCAGCATCGCGGCGTCCGCCTACGGCTACGTGCGCTGGGCGTACGTGTTCTGCTGGGTGGCTCTCATCGTCCTGATTGCCATCGCGGCGGTCCTGCTGATCGGCTATAGCATGTGGAAGAGCGGCAAACGCGAGTCGGTGGAGGCGCTGCTGCGCAAGTTCCCGGTCTGCGCGTCCATCCTGGAAGACATGGCCATGTTCCGCTTCACCTCGGCGCTCGCGACGTTCATCGCCAGCGGCGACATGCAGGACGAAGCGGTGGAAAAGAGCATCCCGATGGCGGATTATGGGCCTGTGAACGAAAAACTCGAGCGGGTGCGCCGCCAGATGCAGGAAGGGCACAGCATCGCCCAGGCCGCGTATAACGAAGAGCTGTTCGAGCCCACGTACGGGCGCATGCTGCTGGCGGGCGAGCGCAGCGGCAATCTCGAAGACGTGCTGGAGCGCCTGACCGGCCTGCTGGAAGAGAACTGCGGCAACGGCGTGGACCGCCTCGTCGGTTTCGTCGACCCGCTGCTGTCCGGCGTTCTGATGGTCACGGTGGGGCTGTCGCTCCTCAGCGTGATGCTGCCGCTGATCGGCATGATGAATTCCGTGGGTTAAGCCATGTATCAGGAGAAACGGAACAACAGAACAGGCGTGGTCCTGGTGGTATGCCTCTGCATCCTCGCATTGGCTGCCGCGATTTTTGTGTTTTCCGGGAGCCGCGGCGACGTGGACGAAGAAGCCATGGAAGCCATCCGCGACGCCATCCGGCGCAGCGCGCTGCAGTGCTACGTCGTGGAAGGCGTGTATCCGCCGGATCTCGCGTATCTGCAGGATCATTACGGCCTGCAGGTGAACACCGACAATTACTACGTGGTGTACGAGGCGTTCGCTTCGAACCTGCCTCCCGACATCACCGTGATCCATAAATAGAAGGGTGGGGAAGCATGTTGTCTAACGATAAGAAAACTTCGCCCCTCGGACTGTATTCCATCGGCATCGCCGCGCTGTTCCTGCTCGGATTCTTCCTTCTGGTCGTGTTCGGCGCGCAGAATTACCGGGGCGCGGTGACGGCACAGCACGCGAACGACGATTCGCGCGTGCTGCTTTCCTACGTCTCCACCTGCCTGAGCAGCTGCGACGAGACGGGCTGCGTGCAGATCCGCAAAGACGGAGATTCTGCTGTGCTCGTCATTGCGGACGGAGACACCGGCTACGCGTCCAGGCTGTATCTGTCGGACGGCTGTCTGGTGGAGGATTACAACGAGATCGACGCGCCTCTGGACCCGCAGGACGCGCAGACCATCGGTGAGACGGGAGTCTTTACCGTGGAAGAAAAGGCGGAGGGACTGCTGGCCGTCACGACCGACGCGGGCACGTCCTACGTTTACGTCCGCAGCAAAGGAGGCGTCCAATGAAAGGCAGAAGCGAACACAACACCGCCTTTTATATCGAGACGATCCTCATGATCGTTTCGTTCGTCGCGGTCATCCTCGTGCTGACGAACGTATTCGGCCTGGGCAAGCTCGAGAGCGCCAAGGCCCGCGACCTGACGTCCGCGGTGCGCATCGCGGAGACCGCGGCGGAAGCGTTCGCCGCAGCGGAAGGGCCCGCGGAACTGGCGGACCTGCTGGGCGGCGAGCCCCTCGTGACCCTGGCATCCGCGTCTTCCCAGTCTACGGTCCCCGAAAGAGACCGGCTGCCCGCCATGATTTTTTCCGCTTACGACGCGGATCTGAACCAGGTGCCGGAGGAGGGATGCGCGTATTGGCTCGTGGTCAGCTGGGAACCGGTGAAAGGCACTGAGCAAAGCAATGGCGCGGTCCTGGCGGAAGGCACGATCAAGGTCTACAAAACGGCGGATCCGGAGAAAGACCCGGTCTATACCCTGCAGACCAAGACCTATATCCCGGAGGTGCAGCCATGAAGCACGTACCTGTCAAACTCGGCCCGCTGGCCCTGCTGCTGGCGGTCGTCGCCATCTGCCTGACGATCCTTGCCATCCTGTCCTTTACGACGGGTCAGGCGGACCTGCGCCTAGCGCAGCGCTATGCCGACACCGTAACGGAGCGCTACGCGCTGGAAGCGGAGGGGCAGCAGTACGTGGCGATCGTAAACGAGGGCAAGGCGCCGGAATCCGGCCAGGACGAGATCAGCGGCACGCTGGGGTCCCTCGTGCAGGAGACCGGAGCGCTGCACCTGGATTTCGTGCTGAAGAAGAACGCCCGGGGCACTTACGACATCACGGCCTGGAAATTCATCCGGGATTGGGAAGAGGATACGAGTCTGGACAACATCTGGACGGGAGAATAGCGTTATGAGTGACACCGAGAAGAAAGCCTACGAACCGATGGACATCCGGACCGTTCTGGAACATGCGGTCCGCAAGGACGTCAAGGACATCTTCGTGGTCGCCGGACTTCCCATCACGTTCAAGATTGGGAACGTCCAGGAGAGGATGGACCGCCCCAGAATGCTGCCCGCGGACATCAGCGTGTGCGTGGACGATATTTACGAGCTCAGCGGAAGGGCGAAAACGAACCTGGAAAAAGGTATCGACGACGACTTTTCCTTCGCGCTGGCCGGCACCGGCCGCTTCCGGGTGAACGTGTTCCGGCAGAGAGGTTCTCTCGCCGCGGTCATCCGGGTCATCCGCTTCGGCCTGCCCGACCCCGCGGAGCTGAGCATCCCGGAGAGCGTTCTGTCGCTGGCGGATACGAAGAAGGGCCTCGTGCTGATCACGGGCTCCGCCGGATCCGGCAAATCCACGACGCTGGCCTGCATGATCGACCGGATCAACCACACCCGGGAGGCCCATATCATCACGATGGAAGACCCCATCGAATACATCCACCAGCATAAGCGCTCCATCGTCACCCAGCGCGAGATCTCCATCGACACGCCGGGCTACATGGAATCCCTGCGCAGCGCGCTGCGCGAAAGTCCGGACGTCATCCTGCTGGGCGAAATGCGCGACTACGACACTGTCTCGGCGGCCATCACGTCGGCGGAGACCGGCGTGCTGCTGCTCTCCACGCTGCACACGAGCAGCGCAGCGAACACGATCAACCGCATTCTGGACGTGTTCCCCGCGGGCCAGCAGCAGCAGGTGAAGATCCAGCTGGCGCAGATGCTGAAGGGCATCGTCTGCCAGCAGCTGGTGCCCGGCGTCGACGGCAGCCTGATCCCGGCGTTCGAGATCATGAAGTCCACGACGGCCATTCAGAACATGATACGCGAAAGCAAGCTGCATCAGCTGGAGTCCGCCATGCAGGCGGGCGCCGCGGAAGGCATGATCACCATGGACGGCAGCCTGCTGAAACTGTATAAAGAAGGACGTATCAGCCGCGATACCGCGCTGATCTCCTGCGCGAACTACGAGAACATGGTAAAGAGGCTCGGATAACAGAAGCGATGAATGAAAAGACGAATCAGAAATCACTGGCAGGCATATCGATCCGCACGCTGAACATCATCATGTTCGCGATCGCGGTCATTCTGGCGGCGCTCCTGCTGCTCGCGACGAACCAGGTCTCGGACAGCTACGAGATCATGCAGGACGCGACGGAGGAATACATCGAATGCCAGACCGCCGCGCAGGACATGATGTCGGCTTCCGACTACCTGACGGAACAGGTCCGCTCCTTTACCGTCACGGGCGAAGCGGAATACGTGCAGAACTTCTTCGAAGAAGTGAACCAGACGAAGCGCAGGGATATCGCGCTCGAGACCATGGAGCAGTATCTGCAGGGATCGGATACATACCGTTATCTGCAGGAAGCGAACGCCCTGTCCAACGAACTTGTAAAGCTGGAGCATTACGCGATGCGCCTTGCGGTCGACGCCTACGGGCTGCCGCTCAGCCAGTTCCCGGAAGAGATCCGCAACATCGAACTGCTGCCGGAGCACAGAGAATTGACCGGCGAAGAGATGCGCAGCGCCGCGATCGATCTCGTGTTCAACAATTCCTATCAGACGCAGAAGGATAAGATCCGCAACAATGTCAACCTCTGCACGACGGCTCTGATCGCCTCCGCGCGCAGCGGCCAGACGGACAGCTCCAACCACCTGCTGCAGGTGCTGAAGCGCCAGTCCCTGCTGATCGCCGTGCTGATGCTCGCGGTTCTGGGCGTCGTCCTGTTCACGATGTACCTCGTCATCCAACCGCTGTACGAAGGCATCGAGCACATCCGCAAGAACGAGAAATTCCCGGTCACGGGCTCTTCGGAACTGCGCTATCTGGCGGATACGTACAACGAGCTGTACGAAGCGACGCAGAAGCAGCAGGAGACGCTGTCCTACGAAGCGTCTCACGACGCGCTGACGGGTCTTTGCAACCGCAAGATGTTCGACCATGAACGCGAGGTCTGTGACCCGCAGACGACGGCCATGATCCTGATCGACGTCGACCATTTCAAGGAGGTCAACGACACATATGGCCACGAGACCGGCGACAAACTCCTGAAGCGCGTGGCGTCCATCCTGCGCAAGAGCTTCCGTTCCGAAGACTACGTCTGCCGCATCGGCGGCGACGAATTCGCCGTCCTGATGATGAATTCCGATTCCTCGCTGCGGACCCTGGTCACCCGCAAGATCGAGGCCGCCCAGGCGCAGCTGCGGCAGCCGGAAGACGGCGTTCCCGGGATCACGCTCAGCGTGGGCGTCGCGTTCCCCGACCGCCCCAACTCCACGGGCGACATCTACCGGGACGCGGATACGGCGCAGTACCGGATCAAGAACGGCGGCAAGGACGGACTTGCTTTTTACGATTAACTCCATTGGCAGAGGGAAATTGAGACCATGCTGAAAAGCCACGAAAAATATTTTTCTTCCACAGACGGAAAGCGCCAGATCCTCGTCGTCGATGACGAGCAGATCAACCGCGAGATCCTCGGTTTTATGCTGCAGGACGAGTACGACGTGCTCTATGCGGCGGACGGGGAAGAAGCGCTGGACATGATCCGTAGCCACGCGCACACGCTTTCCCTGGTCCTGCTGGACCTGATGATGCCGAAGCTCGACGGCTTCCATCTGATGGATATCCTCCGCTCCGACGACGAACTGAAGCACATCCCCTATATCGTGCTCACCTCGGAGAAATCCGCGGAGGTCAATAGTTTGAAGAACGGCGCCTCCGACTTCATCGCCAAGCCCTTCGATCAGCCGGAAGTCATCCAGGCGCGCATCCAGCGCACGATCGAGCTGGCGGAAGACAAGGACATCATCCAGAGCACCGAGCGCGACCCGCTGACGAGCCTGTTCAACCGCGAGTTCTTCTACCGCTACGTCGAACAGTACGATCTGCACAATCCCAATGCCAACATGGACGCGCTGTCCCTGGATATTAATCATTTCCATATGATCAACGAGCTGTACGGCTGGGACTTCGGCGACGAAGTGCTGTCGCGCATCGGCAACAAGGTGCGGGAAATGATGGCGGAAAGCGGCGGCATCGCCGGCCGCATCGACGCGGACATGTTCCTCGTCTATTTCCCCAGCGGCGCGGATTACGAGAAGCTGCAGGAAGAACTGTGCAAGGACCTGCTCGCCGGCAAGAAGTCCAATAAGGTCAAACTGCGTCTTGGCGTCTATCCGAACGTGGACAGAACGGTCAAGATCGAACGCCGATTCGACCGCGCCAAGCAGGCCGCCGACACGATCCGGGACAGTTACACCCGCTTCGTCGCCTATTACGACGCGTCCCTGCTGCAGAAAGAACTGCGCAACGAACGGCTGATCGAAAGCCTCGACACAGCGATTGCCGAGCACCAGTTCCGCATCTACTATCAGCCGAAATACGATATCACCGAAGAAGAGCCGCGCCTGCGCAGCGCGGAAGCGCTCATCCGCTGGCAGCACCCCGAATTCGGCATGGTCAGCCCGGGCGTGTTCATCCCGCTCTTCGAGGAAAAGGGCCTGATCCAGAAGGTCGACCGCTTCGTCTGGGAAGAAGCCGCGAGGCAGATGGCCGCCTGGAAAGACAAGTACGGCATCGAAATACCGGTCTCCGTCAACGTGTCGCGCATCGACGTATATGCGCCGGACTTCGTGGACAATTTCAAGGCTCTGGTCGCCCGCTACGGATTGCGCCCCGAGAATTATTTCCTGGAGATCACGGAATCGGCTTATACGGAGGACTCCGAACAGCTGCTGGGCGTGGTGGAAAGGGTGAGAGCGGAAGGTTTCCCGGTGGAAATGGACGATTTCGGCTCCGGCTACTCCTCCCTGAACATGATCTCGACGCTGCCGATCGACGCGCTCAAGATGGATATGAATTTCATCCGCAACATGCACACCCGCGGCTCGAAGAACAACCGCATCATCGAACTGATGATCGACATCGCGCACTATCTGGGCGTACCGGTGGTCGCGGAAGGCGTGGAGACCCGGGAACAGGTCGAACTGCTGCGCCACATGGGCTGCAACATCGTACAGGGGTATTACTTCTCGAAGCCCGTGACCCCAGAAGAATTTGAAACGTTTATAGAAAAGAGGTTAGAACAATGCTGACGATCGATAAACTCAACGCATTCGGTGCCGACACCCAGACAGGCCTCGGCCGCTGCATGAACAACGAGGCTTTCTATTTCCGTCTGATCGGAATGGCTCTGAAGGACGCGAATTTCGAGGGCCTGAAAGCCGCGCTCGAAGCAGGCGATCTCGACGCGGCGTTCGAAGCGTCCCACGCGCTGAAGGGCGTGCTGGCCAACCTCTCGCTCGATCCGATCCTGAAGCCCGCTTCGGAAATGTGCGAACTGCTGCGCAGCCGCACGCAGATGGACTACCGTCCGATGCTGGAGGAACTGTTCCAACGCAAAGCGGAATTGGAGGCAATGCAGGCGGAATGATCCGTTAGGAAGCAAAACGGACCCGCAAGGGTCCGTTTTTATGTTAACATTATAGTGGAAAAGTGTTTGACCACTTTAACGGATAGATAAAGGAGGGATTCCGGAATGGATACCGGGCGGAAGAACCGAACCATGCGCATCGTGGTCGCAGGCTTCATCTTCGTGGCCGCGATCCTGATCCTCGGCACGATCCTGATGGACCGCAGCGCGCAGAAAGATACGGTCGAAGCCGCGCGTTCCGTCAGCGAACTGTATCTGGACGAACTGGCAGGCCGGCGCGCGCAGGTCCTCGAGGAGAACCTGAGCGACAACATCGACGTCATCAACGCAGCGGTCGGTCTGCTGACGGAGGACGATCTGCAGGATAAAGTACACCTGCAGGCATATCAGGCGAAGATGAAAGAGCTGTTCCATCTGGAGCGCTTCGCATTCGTCGACGAAGACGGCATGGTCTACACAGCAAGAGGCATAGAAGAAGACCTGGCGGATTACGCGTTCGATCATAAGACGCTCTCCGGGCCCGAGATCTCCGTCAAAAACGTGAAAGGCACCGACAAGAAGGCCATCATCGCGGTCCCGGTCAAGGATATCTCGTTCCTGGGCAAGAAGTTCACCGTCTGCTACATGCAGATCGACATGCCCGTGCTGCTGCAGGGCGCGTCCATGGCGGCGCAGGATTCCGGCGCCACGTTCTGCAACATCTATACCAGCGAAGGCATCGCGCTCAGCAACACCGTCCTGGGCGGACTCGCCGTGGAGGACAACCTGCTGGAAGCGCTGGCGAAGGCCGAATATGAAACCGGGTATTCCTATGAGCGGGTCGCTGCGGATTTCCGCGAAGGAAACCGCGGCACAGCGTCCTTCACTTACGACGGCATCCAAGAGACGCTCAGCTATGTGCCCGTCAAGGGGACGGACTGGCTGCTGACCTATCTTGTACGCGACAGTCTGATCAGCGAACGCATCCGTTTCGTCTCCGAAGGCATCATCCGCAAAAGCCTGATCCAATCCCTGCTGGCCGCCCTCGTGCTGGCCGCCATGTTTGCGTTCGTGTTCCGGCAGATGCGCGAGAACGCGCGGCTCGAGCTGGAAAAGGAAACCGCCGAGACGGCGAACCGCGTCAAGCGCCAGGAACTGGAGCAGCGCATCTCCCTGCAGGACCAGATCCTCGCCCAGAAAGAAGAGCAGGAGAAGCAGGAGAAGATGATCACGGCGTTGGCGTCCGACTACCGCAGCGTGTACTATCTGGAACTCGATAAGAATCTGGGCATGTGTTATCAGTCCCGCGCCGATATGGACGGATTGAAGCAGGGCGAGACGTTCCCGTATCTGGAAGCGGTCACCGCGTACTGCAACAAGTACGTCACCGAACCCTATCGAGAAGAATTTATGCGCTTCATCCAGCCCGACGCGATCCGCGAGGGGCTGAAGCAGAGCCGGGTCATCTCGTACCGCTACCTGATCAACGTCGACGGCAAGGAGTCCTACGAAGCCGTCCGCTTCGCGGGCGTGCGCCATCCGGAAGACCGGGACGATAACGTCGTCCACAACGTGGGCGCGTGCTTCGCGGACGTGGATGTGGAGACCCGCCGCGACATCACGCAGAGAGAAGCGCTGTCCGCAGCGCTGACGGAAGCGGAGCAGGCGAGCAAAGCCAAGACCGCGTTCCTCTCCAACATGAGCCACGAGATCCGCACGCCGATGAACGCGATCATCGGCCTGAACAATATCGCGCTCAACGAACCGGACATTTCGGACAAGACCAGGGAATACCTGACGAAGATCGGCGGTTCCGCGCAGCATCTGCTGGGCATCATCAACGATATCCTCGACATGTCCCGCATCGAATCGGGCCGCATGGTCATCAAGAACGAGGAGTTCTCGTTCGCGAAGAACCTGGAGCAGGTCAACACGATCATCAGCGGCCAGTGCCGCGACAAGGGGCTGCAGTACGACTGCCGCCTGGCGGGCAAGATCGACGATTATTATATCGGCGACGGCGTCAAGCTGAAGCAGGTGATGATCAACATCCTCGGCAACGCGGTGAAGTTTACGCCGGAAGGCGGCAAAGTGACCCTGCAGATCCAGGAGGGCCCCCGTTACGACGGCAAGGCCACGCTGAAGATGACGTTTGCCGATACGGGGATCGGCATGAGCAAAGACTACCTGCCCCACCTGTTCGACGCGTTCAGCCAGGAGGATTCGTCCTCCACGAGCAAGTACGGCAGCACGGGTCTCGGCATGCCCATCACGAAGAGCATCGTCGAGCTGATGAACGGCCACATCGAAGTAGACAGCGAAAAGGGCAAAGGCACTGTGTTCACCGTCACCGTGACGCTGGGCGAATCGCAGCACAAGCCCGAAGCGCTGCAATCCGGCGAACTGAATCCTCACGAGATGAGCGTGCTGGCGATCGACGACGATACGATCGCGCTGGAACACGCGAAGATCGTGCTCGGCCAGACCGGCATCAGCTGCGACGTCGCGCAGTCCGGTGGGGAAGCTGTGGAGATGGTCCGGATGCGGCACGCCCGCAGGGAAGACTACGACCTGATCCTCGTGGACTGGAAGATGCCGGAGATGGACGGCGTGGAGACGACGCGGCAGATCCGCGCCATCGTCGGAAACGATACGCCCATCATCATCCTGACGTCGTACAACTGGGACGACGTGGTGGACGAAGCGAAGAATGCCGGCGTCGATACGTTCGTACCGAAGCCGTTGTTCGCCGCGAACGTCCTGGACGAATTCCGCGAAGCCTTCAAACTGAAAAACGCGTCGATGGCCGTCAAGCGCGCCGACCTGAAGGGCAGACGCGTGCTGCTGGCGGAGGACGTGCCGGTGAACGCCGAGATCATGATGATGGTGCTGGCCATGCGCGAGATCGACGCGGATCTCGCCGAAAACGGCCGCATCGCCGTCGACAAGTTCCTGGAACATCCGGCGGGCTATTACGATGCGATCCTCATGGATATGCGCATGCCGGAGATGGACGGTCTGGAAGCGACGCGCACCATCCGCGCCTGCGGACGCGGGGACGCGAAGAAGATCCCCATCATCGCGCTGACAGCCAACGCGTTCGACGAAGACGTGCAGCGCAGCCTGCAGGCCGGCCTGAACGCGCATCTGTCCAAGCCTGTAGAACCCGACGCCCTGTTCGAGACGCTCGAGACGCTCATCGAAGATTAGAAAGCAGTATATGGAGAACCGAATCGACAAGAAAGCTCTGGACCGGTATCTGCACCCGGTCGACGTATGGGGGATGGCCTTCGGCTGCATGGTCGGCTGGGGCGCGTTCGTCATGCCCGGAACGACGTTCCTTCCCGTCGCGGGACCGGCAGGAACGATCCTTGCCATGCTCATCGGCATGGGCGTCATGCTGATCATCGCCCAGTGCATGTCTTTCCTGATGCAGCGCAGTCCCCGTACCGGCGGCATCTACTCCTACACGAAAGAAGCGTTCGGACGCGACCACGCGTTCCTGTGCGCCTGGTTTTTATGCCTTTCCTATCTGACGGTCCTGTTCCTGAACGGCAGCGCGCTGTTCGTCGTCATCCGCACCATCCTGGGTGACAACATCCAGACCGGGCTCTCGTACACGGTCGCGGGCAGCACGATCTACGTGCGCGAAGTCGCCACGTCCATATTGGCGCTCGCCTGCATCGGTCTGCTGTTCATCGCGGCGAAGGCGATCCTGCAGAGGCTGCACACGATCCTGGCCCTCATCCTGGCGGCAGGGGTCATCGTGGCGGCCATTCTGTGTCTGCCCGGCCGGCTGCCCGCGGACGCGTTCCTCTCCTTCGGCACGCAGGGCGTCAACCCCGTGATCGGCGTGTTCAGCCTCGTGATCCTGGCTCCCTGGGCTTTCGTCGGCTTCGAGGTCGTCACGTTCGATACGGCGCACTTCCGGTTCCCGGTGAAGAAGACCGGCGGCATCCTGCTCGCCGCGCTCTTTCTGGCGGCCTTTGCCTATATCGCGATGGCCCTGGTGAGCATCACGGTCCATCCGGACGGCTTCGCGTCCTGGAGCGACTATATCGTTCATCTGGGCGAACTGGGCGGGATAGAAGCCGTGCCCACGTTCTACGCCGCGAAGACGGTCATCGGCAGCGGCGGGCTTGCCATGATCGCGGTCACAGCGTTTGCGGCGATCCTGACGGGCATCATCGGCGCGTACCGCGCGACCATGCGCGTGCTGTCCACCATGGCGGAAGACAAGATCCTCTCGGACCATTTCTCGAAGACGAGCTACAGCATCCTGTTCATCATGCTGCTGTCCATCCTGATCTCCCTGCTGGGGCGCAACACGCTGATCTGGTTCGTGGACCTGACTGCGTTCGGCGCCATCGTCGCCTACGGCTATACCTGCGCGGCGGCCAGCCGGGCGGCGAAGTCGGAGAACAACGCGAAGATCGTATGGGCGGGCCGCATCGGTACTGTGATCGCGGTCTCGTTCGCCGTCGTGCAGCTCGTGCCGCGTCTGGCGGCCATCGGCGCCATGGGCAGCGAAGCGTTCCTGCTGCTCTCCCTGTGGTGCTTCCTTGGATTCGTGTACTACTGGCGGACGATCCACCGCAGTTCCTTAACGGAATACAGCGGCATGTCCATTTCCGGCACGATCCTGTTCGCGCTGCTGGTGTACGCGGCGCTGATGTGGATCGCGAAGCAGCTGTATGCGAAAGAGAGCATGGAGGCGGTCCGCGCCGCGATCGTCAAGGACGGCGTCGTGCTGTTCCTGTTGATCTTCGTGGGTCTGTGGGTCATGCTCTACATCCAGAAGATCGTGCGCAGAAAACACGAGGAAGCGGAGCGCGAAAAGATCCGCGCCGTCGAAGGCAGCCTGGCGAAGAGCCAGTTCCTCTTCAATATGTCCCACGATATCCGCACGCCGATGAACGCGATCATCGGCTACACGAACCTGGCGCGGGAAGAAAAGTCCCCGGAGGTCGTAAAGGAGTATCTGGGCAAGATCGATACGTCCAGCCGCCACCTGCTGGACCTGATCAACGACATCTTAGAGATGAGCCGCATCGAAAGCGGCAGGCCCGAGGTCGAATACGAGCCGGCGGATCTGTGCCGGATCTTCGAGGAGCTCGGCAGCCTGTTCGAGGAGCAGATGAAGCAAAAAGATCTGCGCTTCGCGGTCCACGACACGCAGGTGGAGCACCGCTATGCCTGGTGCGATAAGAAGAACCTCAACCGCGTGCTGCTGAACCTGGTCAGCAACTCCTACAAGTTTACGCCCGCCGGCGGCGAGATCTCCGTGACCCTGTTCGAAACAGGCAGTGAAAACGGCTACGGATCGTACGAGATGCGCGTGCAGGACAACGGCATCGGCATGTCCAAGGAGTTCGTGGAGAAGATGTTCAACGCGTTCGAGCGGGAACGCACGTCCACGGACAGCGGCGTGGAAGGCACCGGGCTGGGCCTCGCGATCACGAAGAGCCTCGTCGATCTGATGGGCGGCACCATCGAGGTGCTGACGTCCCCGGGCAGCGGCACGCAGATCATCATTCGGCTGAAGATGCGGCTCGCGGAGGAAGCGGAACTGACCGAAAAGGCTGCAGCCGCGTCGGAGGGAGCGCAGGAGATCGATCTCTCGCAGAAGACGGTCCTGCTCGTCGAGGACAATCAGATCAACATGGAGATCGCCCGCATGATCCTGGAGCAGAAGGGATTTACAGTGGAAGGGGCGGAGAACGGCCAGATCGCGCTGGACAAAGTGAAGTCCTCCAAACCAGGCGCCTACGACGCGATCCTGATGGATATCCAGATGCCCGTGATGGACGGCTACACGGCAGCGAAGGCGATCCGCGCGCTGGACGACCCTGCGAAGGCAAACATTCCCATCCTGGCCATGACGGCGAACGCGTTCCGCGAAGACGTGCAGGCCGCGCTGGACGCAGGCATGCAGGCGCATATCGCCAAACCCATCGACGTCGACGTCCTGATGGGCGAACTGAAGAAAGCACTGTCCTGAAACGGCTGAAAAAGAGAGCATCATAAGGAGCGAGACAGGAGATGAAATACCAACTGATACGAAACGCGACGGCGAAACTGTTCTACGGCAACGCGGTGTTCCTGCTGGATCCGGCGTTCGCGAAAAAAGGCACGGGACCGTCGTACGCGGGCGAAAAACACAGTCCCCTCGTGGACATGCCCTGCATGATGTGGGAAGCGGAGAGCCGCACGGACGCGATCGTTCTGTCCCACATCCACTCCGACCACTTCGACGCGGCGGCCGCGGAAGCGCTGGATAAGGATCACCCGGTGCTGATCCAGCCGGAGGACGAGGGCAACGAACTGTTAAAGGACTTTATCGACGTGCGTCCGGGCACGTCCGGCATCTTCAACGAGGTGGCGTACGAGCGCGTGCCCGCCAGGCACGGCACGTCCCCCGCGGTGCTGGAAGATATGGGTCCCGGCACGGGCGTCGTGTTCATGGCGGCGGGCGAGGATACGCTGTACTGGGCCGGCGACACGGTGTGGTTCGAAGGGGTCGAAGAGGCCATCCAGACGTTCGCGCCGAAGGTGATCGTCGTGCACGCCGGGTCCGCGATGTGGAACGGCGAACCCATCATCATGAACGAAGAGGACGTCATCCGGGTGTGCAAGGCGGCGCTGGAGGCGAAGGTGATCGCGGTCCATATGGAGTGCTGCGACCACTGCGTCGTGACCCGCGACAGCCTGCGCAAAGCCGCGGACGCGGCGGGCATCTCTCCGGAGCAGCTGATCATTCCGAAAGACGGCGAAGAGACCGTCATCCTGCAGGAGGCGGCGTTTTAGATGAATAAGATCGGTTTCGGCTTTCTCCGTCTGCCGCTGCTGGACCCGAAGAACGACCAGACGACGGACTACGAAGAACTGAACAGAATGGTGGACGCTTTCCTGGCGTCCGGGCAGAACTATTTCGATACGGCCTGGACGTACATGGACGGGGAGAGCGAGAACGCGATCCGCAAAGCCGTGGTGGAGCGTTACCCGAGGGAATCGTTCCGCCTGGCGGACAAGCTGCCCGGCTACCTGGCGAAAAGCGAAGAAGACAGCGAGCGGTATTTTCAGGAGAGCCTGGCGCGCACCGGCGCGGGGTATTTCGACGTGTACCTGGTGCACGGCGTGGACAGCGAGAGCTATGAGAGATCCAAGAAACTGCGCCATTTCGACTTCGTGCGGCAGCTGAAAGCGGAAGGCCGCGTCAGGGAAATCGGCTTTTCGTTCCACGACAATGCGGACGTGCTGCGGCAGATCCTGGAGGAGCAGCCCGGCATGGACTGCGTGCAGCTGCAGATCAACTATCTGGACTGGGACAGCGACTCGGTGCAGAGCCGCAAGTGCCTGGAGGTCGCGGAGGAATTCGGCAAGAAGGTCATCGTCATGGAGCCCGTGAAGGGCGGCATGCTGGCAAATCTGCCGGAAAAAGCGGAAGCGGCGCTGCGGGCGGCGAACCCTTCCTGCAGCCCGGCGCACTGGGCGCTGCGCTTCGTGCAGCAGATCCCTTCCGTGGACGTCTGTCTGTCCGGCATGAGCACGCTTTCTCAGGTGCAGGCCAACCTCTGCGATTTCGCGCCCCTCTCCGAAAAGGAAACGCTTGCGCTGAAAAAAGCGGCGGCGATCGTCCGGGAACTGACCGCCATCCCCTGCACGGGCTGTTCGTACTGCGTGTCCGGCTGTCCGCAGCGGGTCTGGATCCCCAAATACTTCAAGTTATATAACGAATACCGGGTCAAGCCGGACGACAAATGGAAGGTGCAGCCCGAATACAAGAAGATGACGGAAGGCCGCGGCAGCGCGGCGGACTGCATCGGCTGCGGCGCCTGCGAGAGCGTGTGCCCGCAGCATCTGCCCATCATCGAACATCTGAAACAAGTATCCGAAGCGCTGGATTAGGAGGCAAAAATGTACACACCCACACTGGAAGAAGCAAGAAAACTCATGGAAGAGCACAACCAGGAACCGTTCCACCGTCAGCACGCGGAGACCGTCTCCGGCGTCATGGGGTATTTCGCGAAGGAATACGACCCCGAGAACGAGGAGTTCTGGCGCTGCGTCGGCATGCTCCACGACCTGGATTTCGAGGAATTCCCCGAAGAACACTGCGTCAAGGAACTGCAGTGGCTGAACGACATGGACTTTAACCCCGCCATGACCCGGGCCATCGTCGCCCACGGCTGGGGCCTGACCGGCGCTCCCTTCGAACCGGAGAGCCGGATGGAAAAGCTGCTGTTCGCCTCCGACGAACTCACCGGCCTGATCGGCGCGGCCGCCCTGATGCGCCCGTCCAAGTCCTGCAGCGACATGGAACTGAAGTCCCTGAAAAAGAAGTACAAGGACAAGAAGTTCGCGGCAGGCTGCAGCCGGGAAGTGATCCAGCAGGGCGCGGACATGCTGGGCTGGGAGCTGGACGAGCTGCTGCAGAAGACCCTGGACGCGATGAAGAGCCTGGAAGGATAGCAGGCAGCGACACTGCCGCTTGCATTCGCAACCGCAGGGATATATAATGATTTATCGGCGATGACGAAAACTTCGGCATCCGACGCCCTGCAGAGAGCCTGCGGCCGGTGCGAGCAGGCGGGATACGGTGCCTTTCCACTTTCCGAGCCGCCCGCGAGGAGCGGGAGGGTGCGCCCTTTACAGCGCGAGACGAGTGGCCGGGTCACACAGACCCAGGCAATTTGGGTGGCAACGCGGAGTCTTCCGTCCCAAGGAAATACTGGGGCGGAGGGCTTTTTTCATACTCCGCCCGCAGGCCCCGCAAGGCCCGCAGCACGAAAAGGAGGGAAACATGTTAGACATCAAATTTGTAAGAGCGAACCCGGATGCGGTCAAAGAGAACATCCGCAAGAAGTTCCAGGACGAAAAGATCCCCATGGTCGACGAAGTCATCGCCATGGACGAGGAACTTAGAGCGGCGAAGACGAGAGGCGACGAACTGAGAGCCAACCGCAACAGCGTGTCCAAGCAGATCGGCCAGCTGATGAAGGCAGGCAAGAAGGACGAAGCGGAAGAAGCGAAGAAGCAGGTCACCGAGATGGCCGACGAACTGGCAGCGCTCGAAAAGAAGGAAGAAGAACTGGCCGCTGAGATCAACCAGCGCATGATGGTCATCCCGCAGATGATCGACGACTCCGTGCCCATCGGCAAGGACGACTCCGAGAACGTGGAACTGGAACGCTTCGGCGAACCCGTCGTGCCCGAATGGGAGATCCCTTACCACATCGACATCATGGAGATGTTCTCCGGCGTCGATCTGGACAGCGCCCGCAGAACGTCCGGCAACGGCTTCTACTACCTGAAGGGCGACATCGCCAGACTGCACTCCAGCATCCTTAGCTATGCCCGCGACTTCATGATCAACAAGGGATTCGAGTACTTCATTCCCCCGTTCATGATCCACGGCGACGTCGTAAAGGGCGTCATGAGCTTCAAGGAAATGGAGAACATGATGTACAAGATCGAGGGCGAAGACCTGTACCTGATCGGTACGTCCGAGCACTCCATGGTCGGCCGCTACATCGGCCAGATGCTGGACAAGGATCAGCTGCCCCAGGCGCTGACCAGCTACAGCCCCTGCTTCCGCAAGGAAGTCGGCGCCCACGGCATCGAGGAGCGCGGCGTCTACCGCATCCACCAGTTCGAGAAGCAGGAGATGATCGTGGTCTGCAAGCCCGAGGACAGCCCGATGTGGTTTGACAGGCTGTGGCAGAACACGGTGGACTTCTTCCGCACGCTGGACATTCCGGTGCGTACGCTGGAATGCTGCAGCGGCGACCTGGCTGACCTGAAGGTGAAGAGCCTGGATGTGGAAGCCTGGTCTCCCCGCCA
>JAFPXN010000107.1 GCA_017412505.1 Bacillota bacterium
AACACGTTCAGAGAAGCGCATTCCAGCGCCGCTTTCGCCGCGATCGCCGCGCAGCCCGCGTCGGAGATCATCAGTTTGCTGCACTTTTCCAGGATGCGGCGAATCAGGTCGACGGACAGCGCGCAGTAGCGCATCATCTCCAGAGGCGCTTTCGCCGCTTCGATCGTGACCGCCCGCATGGTTTCGGCATAATTCGGATCGTCCTTGGGCATGGAGTAGGCCTTCGACAGGGGTTCGAACGCCGCCGCGTCCTTATCGATCAGCTGCAGAAGGCGTTTGCGGTACAGCTCCGCGTCCGTCAGCATCTGCTCATATTCCGGTTCGAACGGCAGGAACTTCTTCTTGCCGCGGGTAAGGTTGACCGCCATGGCGCCCAGGGACACGCCCAGCGCGCCGATATAGGCGGCGGCGCCGCCTCCGCCGGGGACGGGGGCTTTGGAGAACAGTTCTTTGCTGAAGTCTTCGCAGGTGAGTTTATATAAAGAATCCATCGCTTTCTCCTTTAAATCATAGGATTGGTATAAAAAAGCGCGGGTTTGTCACGACCCGCGCAAAAATTGTTTTTTAGAACAGGCCGGAGATGACGCCGTTTTCGTCCACGTCGATCTTTTCCGCTGCCGGTACCTTCGGCAGGCCGGGCATGGTCATGATCTCGCCGGTCAGCGCGACGATGAAGCCCGCGCCTGCGGAGATCTTCAGGTTGCGCACTGTGACGGTGAAGCCCTTCGGGGCGCCCAGCTTGGCCGGGTCATCGGAGAAGGAGTATTGCGTCTTCGCCATGCAGATCGGGCAGCCCGCGAAGCCCAGTTCGGTCAGCTGCTTCGCCTGCTTCTTGGCGTTTTCGGTCAGCATCACGCCGTCCGCATGATAGATGCGTTTGCAGATCGCTTCGAGCTTCTCCTCGATCGTGCCGTCGAGCTCGTAGGAGAAGGAGAAATCGTTGGGCAGTTCGCAGAGTCTGACGACTTCCTGCGCCAGCGCTACGCCGCCTTCGCCGCCCTTTGCCCAGACTTCGGACAGGGCTACGTTGACGCCCAGTTCCTTGCACTTCGCCTCGACCATGTCGAGTTCGGCCTTCGTGTCGGTCGGGAACGCGTTGATCGCGACGACGCAGGGCAGCTTGTAGACTTTCGTGATGTTCTCTACGTGCTGCAGCAGGTTGGGCAGACCCTTTTCGAGAGCTTCCAGGTTCTCGTTGTTCAGTTCGGCCTTGGGCACGCCGCCGTGATACTTCAGCGCGCGTACGGTAGCGACGATGACGACCGCGGAGGGCTTCAGACCCGCCATGCGGCACTTGATATCGAGGAACTTCTCGGCGCCCAGGTCAGCAGCGAAGCCTGCCTCTGTAACGACGTAATCGCCCAGCTTCAGGGCCATTCTGGTCGCGGTGATGGAGTTGCAGCCGTGCGCGATGTTGGCGAACGGTCCGCCGTGGATGAACGCCGGGGTGCCTTCCAGGGTCTGGACCAGGTTGGGCTTGAGGGCGTCCTTCAGCAGGGCTGCCATCGCGCCTTCCGCCTTCAGATCGTGGGCGGTGACCGGTTCGTTCTTATACGTATAGCCGACGATGATGCGGCCGAGTCTCGCCTTCAGGTCCGTGATGTCGGAAGCCAGGCACAGGACCGCCATGACTTCAGAAGCGACCGTGATATCGAAACCGTCTTCTCTGGGCGTGCCGTTCGCTCTGCCGCCCAGACCGCCGACGATGTTTCTCAGCTGTCTGTCGTTCATGTCGACGGCTCTCTTCCACGTGACCCGTCTGGGGTCGATGCCCAGCACGTTGCCCTGCTGGATGTGGTTGTCGAGCATGGCTGCCAGCAGGTTGTTGGCTGCGCCGATGGCGTGGAAGTCGCCGGTAAAGTGCAGGTTGATGTCTTCCATGGGAACGACCTGGGCATAGCCGCCGCCGGCAGCGCCGCCCTTGACGCCGAACACGGGACCCAGGGAGGGTTCGCGCAGCGCGACGATCGCGTTCTTGCCGATCTTTCTCAGACCGTCGGTCAGGCCTACGGACGTGGTGGTCTTGCCTTCGCCGGCCGGGGTCGGGGTGATGGCGGTGACCAGGATCAGTTTGCCGTCGGGCTGGTCGGCCTTGTCTCTCAGCAGCTGATAGTCTACTTTTGCCTTGTAGTTGCCGTACTGTTCGAGATACTTCTCGTCCACGCCGGCGACTTTCGCGATCTCTGTGATCTTTTTCTTTTCGCATTCCTGTGCGATCTGAATATCGGTTTTATATTCCATGCTGCATCTCCTTTTCGCAAAACAGTAAGTACGGTTTGATACTCTTATTATAATGCCTGCAGGGCGCTTTGCCACGAGTTTCTTTCAAAAGGAAAACACTTAATTTTGATATTTTCAATAAATATTTTCGATAGAAAGAAGACCCCCGGTTCTGGCTTCATTATAGCGAGGCCTCTTGCGGGGGACTATGACGGATCTTGCCATATCCTTGACGAAAATTGCCCTTACCGTCCCTTCCTCCGGTCCAGTTCCATGACGATGTTGGAATAGACGTAATGGAAGCCTTTGCTCTCGAAATAATCCTTCAGATCTTCGCGTTCGGGCGGGAAGTTGACCGTCAGCGCGGGCAGTCCGGCCTCTTTCGTCTTCGCGATGGCAAAGGCCAGGCATTTGTCGAGGCCGTCCGACCAGAACGCCAGATACCAGCCCCGTTCCTCGAGCATGCGGGCGCCTAAGACCAGCAGCGTCTTTCCGTCGGACCAGACCATGCCCTTTTCGATCAGCCAGCGGTAGATGGGCTGCGTGTAGTGCAGGTACGTGCGGTTGAACACGATGTGGTTTCCCACGCCGTCCCGGGCGTCCAGCACTTTCGCGACGGCCTCGGGATCTGTGACCCGTTCGAACCCTTCCGGGCACTGCGGTTCCACGCCTTCCAGCGGCAGGCTGTACTCGTCGTAGGCGCCTGCGTATTCGAACCCGTAGATCTCGGACAGCGCTTTGCTGGCCACGTTCCTGCGGCCTGTGAACATCGCCACATGCGGGGCATCTGTTTCGTTCCAGAGCTGCTGATATCTCTCGTAGATCTGCCGTCCGGCACCAGTCCTCTGGTATTCCGGCAGAATGCGCAGGCATTCCAGCCAGCCGGAACCGTCCGGCATGACGGAGTACTGGCCCATGCCGATGGTTCTGTCCGGGTCATCCGCCGGCAGATCCGGCCGTTCCGCCACGATCATCTCGCCTTTCTGGCCTTTCTGCTCGATAAACAGCGGCGCACATTCCGTGGAATACCACTTGGAATGCGGCATGGCAGCCATCTCGATCTCCCGCAAGCGCGGTACGTCCGCCATGGTGGCGGCGCGGGTCATGTATTTCATAGTCCAGCCTAACCTTTCCGTCTACAGATGCGTCTCCATAAACGCTTTTCTTGCCTCTTCGGGCACCAGCCTGCCGCCGGTCGCCCAGACGATGTGGGACGCGTTGTCCATCTTGCCGGCCAGTCCGGTCTCGTACAGCCAGGACCGGAGTTCAGGCGCCTTCGCAAGCATCAC
>JAFPXN010000108.1 GCA_017412505.1 Bacillota bacterium
CCATCATCATATCATTTCCTGTACAAAAATTACCCCCTCTGTGTCCAATTAAAGTTTACCACTACAAAGTGACGGCCATAATAACAAAACCACCTTTTGATCTGTCACATCATCCATATTTAATCGTTATATATGTGAAAGGAGGGTTTGATACTACCGGGATAAGAATCCCAATCGAAAAGATCGCAACAAGTTTACGCGCGATGAGATCGAAAGATTGTGAGAATTTGCCGACATGCCCTATTACCAGATCGTGCTGATGCTGATCTACAATGGCTGCCGTATATCGGAATTTCTGAGTCTGAAGAAAGAAAATATCAATCTGGAAGAACAGTATTTCGATGTGGTCTCCAGTAAGACTGAAAACGGTATCCGCAGAGTGCCTATTGCAGATAAGGTCTTGCCAATGTACAAAGCATGGTACATGAGTTCTGACTGCGAATATCTGCTGCATACCCCTGCCGGAAAAGGATTTGTATACGACAGTTATTACGAACCCTACTGGAAACCTGTCATGGAAGCTCTGGGATTTGATCACAAACCCCATGATACGCGTCATACCTGTATCTCCCTGCTGGCAGAAGCTCATGTGGATCAGACAATGATCAAGAAGATTGTGGGTCATTCCGGCGCTATGTCGTTGACAGAAAGGATCTATACGCATCTTGATACGAAAGCCTTGCTGGAAGCGATAAACCAGATCTGATTGCTGCGCATAAAAAACAGGAGACTTTATCCTTTCGGACAAAATCTCCTGAATTCTCAGGTTTTCCGGACACTGTGAGTGCTGCATACACGCTGCATGCGTGCTTCATATACACAATTCGCGAGTATTATGAAGAGCATCTCACAGCTACATATTGTACAAAACCTTGTGTGTTGGACGCCATATAGAGCATATGAACGTCCTGATACCCATAAAAGACTAACGCTTGGAGAACTGGGAAGCTCTTCTGGCCTTCTTCAGACCGTACTTCTTTCTTTCCTTCATTCTCGGGTCTCTGGTCAGGAAACCGGCTGCCTTCAGGGCGGGTCTGTTCTCAGGATCAGCCTGGCACAGAGCTCTGGAGATGCCGTGGCGCAGAGCGCCGCTCTGACCGGTGGTGCCGCCGCCGTAAACGGTAGCGATTACGTCGAACTTGGATTCTGCATCGACGAGCTGCAGAGGTCTTCTAACCTCTCTCTTCAGCAGTTCCATTCCGAAATAGTCGTCCAGGGACTTCTTGTTGATGGTGATGTTGCCATTGCCGGGGACGAGTCTTACTCTGGCGACGGAAGACTTTCTTCTGCCGGTTGCGCTATACTGCATTTTAGCCATTGTTTACTCCTCCCTTCCTTAGAATTCCCAGACTTCAGGCTTCTGAGCAGCGTGCTTATGCTCGGGGCCTGCGTAGACCTTCAGCTTCTTGTACATCTGACGGCCGAGGGGTCCCTTGGGCATCATGCCCTTGACTGCGTGGCGGATGATCTCTTCCGGATCCTTTGCCTGCAGCTTTTCATAGGTGATCTCACGGAGTCCGCCGGGATAACCGGTGTGATGCTTGTAGATCTTTTCCTTTGCCTTCTTACCGGTGACTTCGATCTTTTCCGCGTTGATGACGATGACGTAATCGCCGCAGTCGAGGAACGGGGTGTAAGTCGGCTTCTTCTTGCCTCTGAGGATCATGGCGGCTTCGGATGCCAGGCGGCCTAAGGTCTTGCCTTCCGCATCCAGGATGTACCACTTTCTTTCGATCTCAGAAGGTCTTGCGATGTAACTGGACATGGCTGTTAACCTCCTTTGCCTACTCATATGCGGGGCGTGACCCGCATAGATTTCGACGCCTACTCTGATGGGTCCGGCCATCGTTTTCGGCACTACTATTGTTGATAGTTCGGCCTAGGGCCTCTGGGGCCTGTGCCTTTGTCACGCCCAAATATTTTATATGCCCGGAAAACTCATGTCAAGTCCTCCGGGCATAGAATTTCAATATTTTTGGGGTTTTTGCCTACTTTTCGTACAGCGGATAGCCAGCGCTCTCCAGCCGGATGAGCAGCTGTTCGATGTGCGCGGCGTCGCGGGTCTCGAGCACCATGGCGACAACGCAGGCGGAAACGTCCGAATCCTTGTCCTCGCGGTCGTGGCTGATGGACAGCACGTTGGCGCCGGTCGACGACACGATCTGCAGCAGTTTGATCAGGCTGCCGGGCTTGTCCTCGATCTTCGTCTCGATCTCCAGGATGCGCCCGCTCTTGGAAAGGCCGCGGGTGATGATCCGCGACAGCATCGTGACGTCCACGTTGCCGCCGGATACGACGCACACGGTCTTCTTCATCGGGTCCACGTGGCCGAACATGCAGGCCGCCACAGTCGTGGCGCCGGCGCCTTCGGCGATGGTCTTCTGGTTTTCGAGCAGCGACAGGATGGCCGCCGCGATCTCGTCTTCTTCGACGGTCACGATATCGTCCACATAGCGGCGCACCGCTTCGAACGTCAGCTCGCCCGGGGTGAGCACGTGAATGCCGTCCGCGATGGTGGCGCCGTCGGGAACGGTCACGACGCGGCCTGCTTCCAGCGAGGCCTTCATGGACGCGACGCTGGCCGCCTGCACGCCGATGACCCGGCATTCGGGCTTGACGCTCTTGACCGCAGCCGCGATGCCGGAGATCAGGCCGCCGCCTCCGATGGGCACGACGATCTGATCTACGTCCGGCAGCTGTTCCAGGATCTCCAGGCCTATCGTCCCCTGCCCCGCCATGACGGCTTCGTCGTTGAACGGGTGGGCGAACGTGTAGCCCTTCTCTTCCGCCAGCCGCGCCGCCTCTCTCGCCGCGTCGTCGTAGACGCCGGGCACGAGCACGACTTCCGCGCCGTAGCCGCGGGTGTTCTCCACCTTGCTGATCGGCGCGCCTTCCGGCATGCAGATGACGGATCTGATGCCCTGCATGGACGCGGACAGCGCGATGCCCTGGGCGTGGTTGCCCGCCGAGCACGCGATGACCCCGCGGGACGCCTCTTCGGGCGTCAGGCTGCGGATCTTGTTGTAGGCACCGCGGATCTTGAAGGCGCCTGTCAGCTGCAGGTTCTCCGACTTGATCCAGACGTTGGCGCCGATCTTTGGCGCCGGGGTGAGCGGGGTGACGCGCACGATGCCCGACAGGGCCTGCTGCGCTTCCCGGATCTTTTCCAGTGTAAGCATGTTTTCCAACCTTTATTCGTTCTTCAGTCCTTCGAGCACAGACATGTTCATGGCGCGCTGCGCCGGGCTGTAGCCCGAGATAACGCCGATAAACGTGGCAAAGGCAAGCGCTGCGAGGGTCAGCCACCAGGGGATGACCGAGACTTTGCTGCCCATGCCGCCGATCGCGCCGGCGATCACGCCGCTCAGGAAGCGGTTCATGACGAACGAGATGCCGTAGCTGAGCGCGATGCCGATGAGCCCCCCGCCGAAGCCGATCATGCCGGCTTCGAGCAGGAACATCTTGCGGATGTCCTTTAAACTGGAGCCGATGACCTTCATGACGGAGATCTCGCGTGTGCGCTCGTATACGGACATGATCATGGTGTTCGCAATGCCGATGGCCGCGACGAGCAGCGAGATGCCGCCGATGCCGCCCAGGACCGCCTCGATCATGTTCGTCGTCTTCTGCATCTCCTTAACCATGTCGTTCAGGGAGTATGTCGAAAAGCCGTAGTCGTTGCGGATGGTCTCGCTCACGGTGGAGACCTTGTTCAGATCCTCCACGTAAACCATCACTTCGTTGTATTCGCTCTGATTGCCGGAATTGCCGGAGGGACGGCCGCCGTTCTGGGCCTTTTCCCATTCCGTCTTGATCTTCTGGGCAAATTCGATGGTGGTATAGATGTTGTAGGCATACTCGTCGTCCGTGTTCGTGAGCATGCCGATGCCCTGCGCATCGATATTGAGCAGCAGGGTCTCGCCCATGTCCTGCCCTTCCCGGTTGCTGCCCGCATTCCAGTCGTTCGTGATCGTAAACTTGGCGAGCGGATCCACGTTGGGCTCCATATTGCCCCAGTCTCTGCCCTCCTGTCGCCTCGGATCGTAGAACGAAGCCGCCACGGCCTTGCCCATCAGCAGGCCGTTCTTGTCGGACCCGTTGAGCATACGGCCCTTTTCGACCTGCAGGTTCATGGCCTCGAGCATTTCCATCTTGATGCCGATGACCTGCGCTTCCGCCCGCTTGTGATCTCCCGTGATCACCACGTACTGGGAGACCTGAGGCGTCACGACGGTCGCGCCGTCGATCTTCTCCATCTTGGTGATCGTGCGGTCGTCCAGTTTGCTTTGACCGGAAGACCCTCCGCCGCCCCAGTTGTACACTTCGATCATGTGCAGGTTGCCGTAGGATTCCAGCTGTTCCTGGAAGCCCTGCGACAGGCCCAGACCGAGCGACAGCATGACGATGATAGCGGTCGTGCCGATGACGACACCGATGACGGAAAGGATGGTCCTGGTCCTGCGGCGGAGCAAATTACCGAAGCAGAGCTGCAGTATATCCTTGTTATTCATCCAGTTCCAACTCCTCCGCCTTTGCTTTCTTGCGCTTCTTGCCGATCACGAGGGCAGCGGCTGCAGCAGCGGCCACGCCCGCGCCGATCAGGATCTTCTGCGCAAGCGACATGGGCTGCTTTACCGGTTCGATGGGCATGTCCTCTCCGGGGTCCCACTCCGGTGCCGGCTGGATATTGAACGTGAATTCCTTTTCGATGACCTGCTCTGCACCCTGCGCGTTTTCGAACGTGAACACGGCTTTACCCTTCATCTCGCCCTCGCTGTTGGGGAAGAAGTTGAAGGAGAAGTAATCGCTCCTGCCGTTCGCCATATTGCCGATGTACTGGGAGCTGTCGCCGTCGACGGTAAAGTCGCCCGACACGGAGATGCGCAGATTGTTCAGGGTCGTCTTGCCCATGTTGTAGTACTTGATCTGCACGTAGCCCTGTTCGCCCATCATCAGCCAGCCCGGATCGAGAATGTCGTCGATCATGAGGCGGTCTTCCTGCGTCACGGGCACCGTAATGGTATCGGCGCTGGTGTGCGTGCCGCCGTCCAGATCTTCATAGCTCATGTTGACTGCGATGGTGCTGTTGCCCGCCGCGACGTCGTTGTTGACCGTCATGGGCATCAGTTTGCCGTAGGACGCGCCCGGCGCGATGCTGTTGATGAAGAAGCTGTTGCTTCCTTCCGCAGGCAGAACGCCGCCGGTGGAATCCTGCACGGTGACCTTGATGTTGCGCAGGGTCTTGCCGGACGTGTTCGTAAGGGTCAGGCTGAGCGGAAAGTCCTTGCCCGCCATGACGTACTTATCGCTGCCGATGCTGTAGTTCGTGACCATCAGAATGGGGTTCGTGACCCCCTCTTTCTTCTTTTCCTCTTCCTCGGGCTTCTTTTCGATGGACAGCGAGATCGGATAGTTGGCCTGATGCTACAGATGATCCGGCTCGTAATAGTAGTTCATGTCCACGGAAAGCGTCGTCGACGTGACGTCCGTGTCCTTGACAGTGCGCAGCACTACGGAACCGTTCGTCTTTTCGCCCGCCTTGATCGTATCGAATTTGATGATGCTGGTCTCCGTCGGCACGATGGCGCCGGAGGGATCGAGCACGTTGATCACGGCCTTGGTGATATCCTTGGTGCCGGTGTTCAGGAACGTGAGTTTTAAAGTGAATTCCTGATCTCTCTTCATCACGCTCGTGCTGCCGTAGTCGAAGGAATCGACGACGAGCAGAGGCACGGATTCGTCTTTCTTTTCTTCTTCCTGATCCTTCTCTTTGCCGGTCAGCGGAACGTAGATCGCTTCCACGGCGGATTTGTCTTCGCCGGCATTCTCCCCGGTGAGCTTGACCGTGATCGGATAGCTTCCGGAATACATGGACGAATCGACGAGGATGGGATAATCGACGGATTTCGTGTCGCCGATGGAGAAGGAACCGAGATTCCGCGACGCGGGACCGCTCTGGATCGTCATGCCTTCGGGCATGGAGATCTCCACCCGCGCATTGCGGATGAGGGTATTGCCGCGGTTGAACAGGGTCAGCTTGATGAAGTTCTGGCCGGTGTTCAGCGTGTCGCTTCCTTGAATGGAATAGCTGACGTCGAACGCCGCTTTTCCCTGGGAGGAGAAGCTGTTGATGTTCTCCACAACGTCCACATAGACGTTCTGTTCGCCCAGGATCTTCGTGGCGTCGTCCGGGTCGACGGCTCTTAAGACCCGCGTCTTGTAGCCGCTCTCCGCCTTGCGGTTCACCGTGAAGGAGAACGTCTGCTTGGCGTTGCCGCTCAGGATGCCGCTCTTACCGTTGTCCATGACGATGCCTTTATCGTCGCACGTCAGGGTCAGTTTGTAACTGACGTCATCGGCCGCAGCCGCTTCGACGTTGACGTACGAAGATGCCCCCTGCATCACGAACAACGTGCTGCTGACAGTGAATTTGACCGGATCGTTCTTCGCCGCAAAGGCGAGATCCGGCGCCATGCCGGCCAGCAAAGCGGCCAGCATCAGAACTGCTAAGATTTTCTTAAGCGATCTCATTCTTTTTCCCCTTTACTTCTATGTTGATGATGTTTCCATCTTGTATGGTGACGATCTTGTCGGCGTAATCGGCGATGCTCCTGTCGTGGGTCACGAGGATGAGCGTCTGGCCGTTTGCCTTGACCTGCTTGCTGATCAGGTCCATGACGTCCTTTGTCGTGTGGGAGTCCAGGTTGCCCGTAGGTTCGTCCGCAAAGATGATCTTCGGCTTTCCTACCAGGGCTCTCGCGATACCGACTCTCTGCTGTTGGCCGCCGGACATCTGATTGGGCTTGCGGTTCTCGTAGCCCTTCAGGCCGACTTCGGCCAGCGCCTTTTTCGCCGCCGGGTCACGTACCTCCTTAGGTACGCCCTTCAGCATCAGCGGCAGCGCGACGTTTTCGATCGCGGTCATGCTCTGCATCAGGTGATAGGCCTGGAAGATGAATCCGATGTTCTTCTGCCGGAAGATGGTCACCTGGGATTCGTTCAACTTGTGGATGGGTACCTTGCCGATCCAGATCTCGCCTTTCGTGGGTTTCTCCAGCCCCGCGACCATGTTCAGGAACGTGGATTTGCCGGAACCGGACGTGCCCAGGAAACAGACGAATTCCCCCTTATAGATATCGAGACTGACGTCATCGAGCGCGACGACTTTCTCCTCTCCCATCAGGTACACCTTGCGGACGTGCCTGATCCGTATGAGTGCGTTGTCATCCATACGCATTTCCCCCTTATCTGTAATACTGGATAAGTGTACTACAGAAAGTAGTACAGTTCAATGGCTAAATCCTGGGAACGGCCGCGGCCAGCTTTTCCAGGA
>JAFPXN010000109.1 GCA_017412505.1 Bacillota bacterium
CAACTTTTCGGAAAAAGTTGTCGCTGGGAACCGTCCCCGTCGACACGTTATTTTTTTTACCTTTATGCTCTCGCCGCGTCGATGGCTTTCTTCATACGCGCGAAGCCGTCCTCCAGGATGCTTCTGGGCATGGCCAGGTTCAGACGGATCCAGCCTTCGGCGTTGCCGACGAACAGGCTGTCGCCGCCCTCGAGCAGGATGCCCGCCTTGTTGGCGAAGAAGCTGCAAAGGTCCTTCTCGCCGGGCAGGGCCTTGCCCATGTGGACCCAGGCCAGGTACGTGGCGCCGGGGATCTCGAACTCACATTCGGGATAGTTCTCATCCAGGAAATCCTTCAGCATCTTAAAGTTGCCATCCAGATATTCGCGCAGCTGTCTCAGCCATTCGCCGCCCTGCTCGTACGCCGCCTTGTGGGCCGCCAGGGACAGGGGGTTCAGGTCGCCGACCGTCTTGTCGCGGGACTTGAAGCGCTCTCTCTCCTCATCGCTTCGGATGATGATATGGGAATGCATCATGCCTGCCATGTTGAACGTCTTGCTCGCGGACATGCAGGTGACCAGCTTGTCGTAATCCGGCATCACCTTGCCCATGGGCGTATGGGACAAGCCCGTGCGCACCAGGTCGCAGTGGATCTCGTCGGAGACGATCCACAGGTCGTGCTTCGCGCAGATCTCGCCGATACGCTTCAGTTCTTCCTCGGTCCAGATATAGCCGGTCGGGTTGTGCGGATTGCACAGCATCAGCAGCTTGGCCTTCGGGTCCGCGGCCTTGGCTTCGAAATCGTCCCAATCCAGACTCCACTTGCCGTGTTCGCACTTCAGCGGGCTCTGCAGCAGTTCGATCCCGTTGTATTCGCAGGCGTGCAGGAAGAATCCGTACGCCGGCGTGAACGTGATGATCTTCTCGTCCTTCGCGACCAGGTCCTCGGTCAGCTGGTACAGCGCCGGGATGACCCCCGCGGAATACGTCAGCTGCTCCGCCGGGAACGTCCAGCCGTAGCGGCTCTCGCACCAGTTCTGGAACGCCTTGACGTAGTCCGGATCGTAGACCAGGGTGTAGCCGAAGATCTCCCGGTCCACGCGGTCCTTGATGGCCTGGCGGATCTCCGGAGCCACGGCGAATTCCATGTCCGCCACCCACATGCGCACGAACTCGTCGTCCGCGTAGGCGAACTTTCTCTCCGGGCCGCACTTGAAGATATAGCCTCTCCAGCCTTCCACGTTCAGGCAGTTCGTGCCTTTTCTGTCGATGATGCGGTCAAAATCGTATTTCATAGCTGTCTCCTCTTATCGCCTGTTATTCGCCGAAATCGTCGAATTTGATGAACTTCTTGCCGGAAGGCGGCGTATCGAACGCTTCCTTCCACTCTTCCACGGGCACTTCCATGGTGACGGCCTTTTCGGGCACGATCTTGCCGGAAGCGAACAGGTCCATGGCCTTCTGCCAGGAGCTGGGCTTCTGGCTGCGGGACCCGAGGATGGAGATCTCGTTCTGGACGACCTTTTCCCAGGGCATGGGGATGGAATCGCCGCGGAACAGACCCATCTGGATGATGCGGCCGCCCTTGTGCAGCACGTCGAACGCCTTGGCAAAAGCGGGTACCGCGCCGGAGCACTCGACCGATACGTCCGCACCGCCGTCCGTCATGCCCATGACGACCTCGACCAGATCTTCCTTCATCTGGTCCACGCAGCGCTGTACGCCCATTTCCTTCGCGATGGCGAAGCGGGGTTCGTCGATGGTCAGGCCTGCCAGGATGACCGTTGCGCCGACCGCTACGGCCACCTGCGCGACCATCAGGCCGATGGCGCCGGCGCCGAAGACCACGACGGTCTCGCCTTCCTGCACGTTGCCGATCTCCATGACGGAGTGGGTGGCGCAGGCCAGGGGTTCGGAGATCGCGGCGCTGCGCAGGCTTACGTTATCGGGCAGTTTCCAGACGCGGTCCGCCTGCATGGTCATGTATTCCTCGAAGGCGCCGTCCTTGTTCGTGCCGATGCCGATGCGGTGTCCGCACAGGTTGTACTCCTTCTTCTTGCAGTAACGGCAGGTGCCGCAGGGTTTGTAAGTCGATTCGCAGGTGACCCTGTCGCCGACCTTGAATTGGGTCACGCCTTCGCCGACTTCCGTGATGACGCCGGACAGTTCGTGGCCCAGGACCACAGGGAATTTCGTTCTGGAATACTCGCCCTTGTACGCGTGCAGGTCTGTGCCGCAGATGCCTGCGTACGCGACCTTGATCAGCACGTCGCCGGGTTCACACTTGGGGATCTCGACTTCCTGCACCTCCATGGTGCCAGGAGCTACTAATTTTAATGCCTTCATCTTTATCTCTCGCCGCACCCATCGGCCCGGCGTCCTTTCTTATCCATATTATTGTAGCATAAAAGCCGCGCCGCGGGGTATAATCAAGTGAAGGAGAACGAAAATGAGCGAGAAAACAGCCAAAACCGCGGCCGATATCGGCCACGTAAATCAGAACGGACCCGACCGGGCCCCGCGCTGCGTGCTGCTGCCCGGTGACCCTAACAGGGTGGCCGCCATGGCGGACCAATGGGACGAAGGCGCCCGGGTCTGGACGCTGGCGCGCCAGGCAAAATGCGCCGCGGGAACTTACAAAGGCGCGGCGATCGGCGCCTGGTCCACCGGCATCGGCGGTCCTTCCGCGGAAGTCGTGCTGGAAGAGGTGCTCGGCAAGGGCGCGGATACCCTCATCCGCGTCGGAACGACCGGAACCATACGCGAAGACATCGCGGTCGGAGACATCATCATCAACGACGCCCACATCCGCCTGGACGGCACGTCGAACCTCTATGTGCCCGAGGCGTTCCCGGCGGCCAACGCCTACGAGGTGACCATGGCGCTGGTGCAGGCCTGCGAAAACCTGGGGCTGCGCTATCACGTGGGCACCGGCTGCACCTGCGGCAGCTTCTTTACGGGTCAGTGCCGGCCTGCTTATAACGGCTATTATCCTTCGCATCTGGACGGCATGCTGGCCGACCTCCGCGCGCAGGGCGTGCTGAACTTCGAGATGGAAGGCGCCGCCCTCTCCACGCTCTGCCGCCTGTACGGCAAGCGCTTCGGCATGTGCGCCGTCGTGGTCGCCCAGCGTTGTACCGGCGAATGGAACGAGGACCCGGAAGCGGAAAAAGCGGCCTGCCTGGCCGGCGCCGAAGCCGTGCGCATCCTGACCGGCTGGGACGAAGCCAAGAAAAAAGCCGGGAAGCAATACTACTTCCCGACTCTCTGATCTCACATTGCACTTGGGTGCAC
>JAFPXN010000110.1 GCA_017412505.1 Bacillota bacterium
CCGGCTGCCTCGGAGTACTTGGCGGAATCGTATTCGCTGTTCGTCCCCGGGAAGGCGGGGATGAGCACGCGGGGCTTCGCGACCTTGACGGCAGGCGCCGCCGTGCACGTCTTATCGGACGTGAACTTTTCGACCGGAGTGTCCTTCTCAGTCGGGATGTTGCAGGGGAAGACGTCTTCGAGTCTGCTCTCGTAGATCTTCGCGATCTCTTCGAGGGTCACGCTCTCTTCGCCGGCGGTGAACTTGCCGTCGTCTGTCGTGACGCCCAGCAGCGTGCTCTCGGGCGCGACCTTGGCCGCGCACTTCTCGCAGTAGCCATCCGCCATCTCGACGATGAAGGAACCGTAGGAAGTCGCGAAGACGTCCTGCAGATCCAGGTCGTCCGCGAAGGAAAATCCGATCTGATTGCCGAAGGCCATCTTCATGATCGCCGCCGCGACGCCGCCCATGCCGGGAGTGTAGACCGTGCAGGCTTTACCGGATCTCAGCAGCTCGGTGACCTCTCCGAAGATCTTCAGCAGCGATTCTCCGGTGGGCAGTCCCGCTTCGTTCAGTTCGGGACGGATCCAGACGACCTTGTGGCCGGGCGCCTTGAATTCGTTGCCGCAGATGTGATCGACCTGATCCGTTGTGACCGCGAAGGAGACGAGCGTGGGCGGAACGTCCAGATTCTCGAACGTGCCGCTCATGGAGTCCTTGCCGCCGATGGCGCCGACGCCGAGGGCCATCTGGGCCTCGAAAGCGCCCAGCAGGGCTGCCAGGGGCTTACCCCAGCGCTTCGGGTCTTTGCCCAGCTTCTCGAAGTATTCCTGGAGGGACAGGTAAACGTCCTTAAACTCCGCGCCGGCCGCGACGAGCTTCGCACAGGATTCCACGACGGCCAGATACGCGCCGTGGTAGGGGCTGCTGCTGGAGATGAACGGGTTGAAGCCGAACGCCATCAGCGAGCAGGTATCGGTGTCATCCTTCTCGACGGACACTTTGTGGACCATCGCCTGGATGGGGGTGCGCTGGTATTTGCCGCCGAACGGGGAGAGAACGGTGGCTGCGCCGACGTTGGAGTCAAAGCGTTCGACCATGCCTCTGCGGGAGCAGGAGTTCAGATCGCCGGCAACATTCTTCAGGTTCTCGACGAAGCCGCCTTCGACCAGTTCTTCGTCCCAGACTGCGGGGGCGGGGGCGACGGTGATGTGCTTGTCCGCGCCGTTCGTGTTCAGGAAACTGCGGGAAATATCTACGATGGTCTTGCCGTTCCAGTGCATGACCAGGCGGTTCGTGTCGGTGACCTTCGCGACAGGCACCGCGTTCAGGTTCTCTTCGGCAGCCAGGGCCAGGAACTTCTCGACGTCTTTCGCCGCTACGCAGCAGGCCATTCTCTCCTGGGATTCGGAGATGGCGAGTTCCGTGCCGTCCAGGCCTTCGTACTTCTTGGGAACGAGGTCGAGGTTGATGTCGAGGCCGTCTGCCAGTTCGCCGATCGCGACGGACACGCCGCCTGCGCCGAAGTCGTTGCAGCGCTTGATCAGACGGGTGGCTTCGCCGTTGCGGAACAGTCTCTGCATCTTTCTCTCTTCCGGAGCGTTGCCCTTCTGGACTTCCGCGCCGCAGGTCTCGACGGAGTGCACGTCGTGCGCCTTGGAAGCGCCGGTCGCGCCGCCGATGCCGTCGCGGCCCGTGCCGCCGCCCAGCAGGATCACGACGTCGCCGGGTGCGGGGACTTCTCTGCGGACGTTCTCCGCGGGAGCCGCCGCGATGACCGCGCCGAGTTCCATTCTCTTCGCCACGTAGCCGGGATGGTAGATCTCGTCCACGATGCCGGCGGGCAGGCCGATCTGGTTGCCGTAGGAGGAGTTGCCCGCAGCTGCCGTCTGGGTGAGCCGCTTCTGGGGGATCTTGCCGGGGAGGGCTTCGCTCAGCGGTCTGGTCGGGTCCGCCGCGCCGCTGACCCTCATGGCTGCGTAGACGTACGCGCGGCCCGAGAGCGGGTCACGGATGCAGCCGCCGGTGCAGGTGGCTGCGCCGCCGAAGGGTTCGATCTCCGTCGGGTGGTTGTGGGTCTCGTTCTTGAACAGCAGCAGCCAGGGTTCTTCCTTGCCGTCGATGTTTACAGTGATCTTGATGGTGCAGGCGTTGATCTCTTCGGATTCGTCCAGCTTGTCCATCTTGCCTTCGCTCTTGAGTTGCTTCACCGCGATGGTCGCCAGATCCATCAGGCAGATGGGCTTTGTGCGGTGCAGGAACTTGCGGGTGTTCATGTAGTCGTTCCAGGCGTTCTGCAGCAGTTCGTCCTCGAACGTTACGCCGTCGATGACGGTGTTGAACGTCGTGTGTCTGCAGTGGTCGGACCAATAGGTGTCGATCATCTTGATCTCGGTGATGGTCGGGTCGCGGTGTTCGGACGCGAAGTAGTTGCGGACCATCATCAGGTCGGCTTCGTCCATGGCCAGACCGTTGTCCGCGATATACTTGGCCAGGTCTTCGTCGGTCATGTCGATGAAGCCTTCCACCGTCGCGACTTCCGTGGGGATGTCATAGTTGACGACCAGCGTTTCGGGCTTTTCTGCCGCGGCTTCTCTGGCTTCCACCGGGTTGATGACGTACTTCTTGACCGCCGCCACGTCCGCGTCGCTCAGGTCGCCGTAGAGCGCGTAGACTCTGGCGGAGCGGGTGAGGGGACGCTCGCCCTGGAAGATCAGCTGGATGCACTGCGCGGCGGAATCCGCTCTCTGGTCGAACTGGCCGGGCAGGAATTCCACGGCAAAGACCTTTGCGTCGCCGAAATCGGGCTGTTCGGTCGCGACGTCCATCTGCGGCTCGGAGAAGACGTACTTCACAGCGTAGTCGAACTGTTCCTTCGACATGTTTTCCGCGTCGTAGCGGTTGAACATCCGCACGTCCTTCAGTCCTTCGATCCCAAGGGAAGACTTCAGGTCCGCCAGCATGCCCTTCGCTTCCAGATCGAATCCGGGCTTCTTTTCTACAAATACTCTGTAAACCATGTGTTCTGTTTCCTCCGTGTTCTATTCCTGAACTGCTTTTAAGGCTCTTGCGCCGATATCGCTTCTCTTATATGCGCCTTCGAACGAGATACGCTGCGCCATGGCGTAGGCGCTTTCGATGGCTTTGGGCAGGCTGTCTTCCACCGCCGTGACCCCCAGAACTCTGCCGCCGGACGTGACCAGCTGGCCCATGTCCTTCTTCGCTCCCGCGATGAAAACGCTGGGCAGCACGTCTGCCGGGATGCGGATGGGGAAGCCTTTCTTATAGGACGTGGGGTAGCCCGCGGAAGCCAGAATGACGCAGCACGCGTGCTTATCGCTGAACTTGACCTCCGTCTCCGCCAGTCTGCCTTCCGTGACCGCCTGCATGACGGTGAGCAGGTCGCTTTCCAGCAGGGGGAGCACCACCTGCGTCTCCGGGTCACCGAAACGGCAGTTGTACTCGATCACCTTCGGACCGTCGGCGCAGATCATGAGGCCGAAATACAGGCAGCCCTTGAACGTGCGGCCTTCGGCGTTCATGGCCGCGATCGTGGGCAGGAAGATCTCTTCCATGCAGCGCTTCGCGACCGCTTCGGTATAGTAGGGATTCGGAGCGACTGTGCCCATGCCGCCGGTGTTCAGACCGGTATCGCCGTCGCCGATGCGCTTGTGATCCATGGAGGAGATCATGGGAACGACGGTCTTGCCGTCCGTGAAGGACAGGACGGAGACCTCCGGACCTTCCAGGAACTCCTCGATGACGATGCGCTCGCCGCTCTTGCCGAACTGTTTATCCTGCATCATAGAGACGACGGCTGCCTTGGCTTCGTCCGGGGTCTGGGCGATGATGACGCCCTTGCCCAGCGCCAGGCCGTCCGCCTTGACGACGGTGGGGATGGGGGCTGTCTCCAGATACGCCAGCGCCTTTTCCATGTCGTCGAACGTCTCGTACTTCGCCGTGGGGATGCCGTATTTCTTCATCAGGTCCTTCGAAAAGACCTTGCTGCCTTCGATGATGGCCGCCTTCGCTTCGGGACCGAAGCAGGGGATGCCCATGTCCTGCAGCATGTCCACGCAGCCGAGGACGAGGGGATCGTCCGGCGCGACCACGGCGTAGTCGACGGGATGACCCTTCACAAATTCTCTGATGCCTTCCAGGTCGGTCGCTTTGATGTCCACGCAGAACGCGTCCATCGCGATGCCGCCGTTGCCGGGCAGACAGTAGATAGCTTCGACCTGCGGATTCTTTTTGATGCTCTTGATGATGGCGTGCTCGCGTCCGCCGCCGCCGATGACCAGTATTTTCATGTATGCCTCCTAGTGATGGAACAGGCGCATGCCCGTGAAGGCCATGACCATGCCGTACTTATCGCAGGCGCCGATGACGAGATCATCGCGGACGGATCCGCCGGGCTCCGCGATGTATTTGACGCCGGAAAGCTTAGCTCTCTCGATGTTGTCGTCGAAGGGGAAGAACGCGTCGGAACCGAGCGCGATACCGTCGACGGTGTCGAGATAGGCACGCTGTTCTTCCTTCGTGAAAGGCTTCGGCTGTTCGCTGAAATATCTCTGCCAGTTGCCTTCCGCGCAGACGTCCAGTTCGTTCTGGTTGATGTAGCCGTCGATGGCGTTGTCTCTGTCCGCTCTGCCCAGGCCTTCCTTGAACGGCAGGTTCAGGACCTTGTCGGACTGGCGCAGCAGCCAGGTGTCTGCCTTGCTTCCCGCCAATCTCGTGCAGTGCACGCGGGACTGCTGGCCGGCGCCGACGCCGATGGCCTGGCCGTCCGTCGCGAAGCATACGGAGTTGGACTGGGTGTATTTCAGGGTGATGAGGGCGACGATCAGGTCGACGGCCTTATCGTCGGGCAGGTCCTTGTTCGCGGTCACGATGTTGGACAGCAGCTCGCGGTCGATCCTGAAGTTGTTGCGTCCCTGTTCGAACGTGATGCCGAATACCTGCTTGGTCTCCTGGACGGCGGGCACGTAGTCCGGGTCCATCTGCACGACGTTGTAGCCGCCCTTGCGCTTGGCCTTCAGAATGGCCAGGGCTTCTTCGGTGTAACCCGGCGCGATGACCCCGTCGGAGACCTCTCTCTTGATGATCTTCGCGGTCGTTTCGTCGCAGACGTCGGACAGGGCGATCCAGTCGCCGAAAGAGCACATGCGGTCGGTGCCGCGGGCTCTGGCGTACGCGCAGGCGATGGGGGAGTCGTCCAGGCCTTCGATGTCGTCCACGAAGCAGGCCTTCTTCAGCTTATCAGGCAGAACTTTGCCGACTGCCGCGGACGTGGGGCTGACGTGTTTGAAACTGGCGGCGCAGGGCATGCCGGTGGCTTCCTTCAGCTCTTTTACGAGCTGCCAGGAGTTGAAGGCGTCCAGGAAGTTGATGTAGCCGGGGCGGCCGTTCAGGATCTGCACGGGCAGTTCGCTGCCGTCAGCCATGTAGATCTTCGCGGGCTTCTGGTTGGGGTTGCACCCGTATTTAAGTTCGAATTCTTTCATAGATAGATCTCCTTTATCCGGCATCCATATGCAGGTCTCGGGTCTCGCTTTCGCTACCTCTGCTCGCAGCGGTTCTAAACTCTGACTTCGCCTATCGGCTCGCCAATCGTTAAGAACCGGCGGCATTCACATGGCCCTCGATCCGCATATGGAATGCCTTACTGCGTGTTAAGCGTTTTTATTGATTAATCTTTCTTTATTTTCTTTTGTTTCTAAGTCCGTGTATCTCACATATAAGGAGATCTTGTTGTCGGCATCGAGGGCGTCCCACAGTTTTTCGGTGAATTCGTCGATGGAGGAGGGGATGGCAACGCGCTCGGGTTCTCCCTGGAACGTCGGGATGGGGCTGCCGTCGCAGACGTAGGTGTGCAGGAAGTGGCCGAGACCGGCCTTCGCGGGATAGTCGAACGTGAATCTCGCGCAGTCCGAACCTTCCGCGTCGATGCTCTTGAGGATGCTCATGTGATAGCAGAAATCCTTTTCGCCGAATTCGACGTCGCCGGAGATGCGCGGCGTGAAGTTCGGGGCGTCCGGCTCGAAGCAGCGGCTCTTCAGAGACCCGCGGATGCACTTGCCCTTCGCGAGACCGTCGTAGATCGTGTCGGTCTGGTCGCCGTTCGTGACGATCAGATGGTTTTCGAAGGAGCGGACCGCCGCATAGATGATCAGGCTGGGGTCTTCCACTTTGGAAGCGTCGAACGGTTCGGTAAAGACTTCGCCTTCCTTGACGGTGAAGACGCGGTTGCGGCTGTTGGCGCTGCGTCCCATGATGAAGTACGCGGAAACGGCGCACTTGCCGTCCTCGCTCTTCCCCAGGACGATGCCGCGCCCGACGTAGGAATTGCCGCGGATCAGTTCCGCGATATCGTTGACTTTGTAGATGTCCATGCGTTTAAACCTCCTTGAAGCCGGGATGCGTGCCGGCGACGATCTGTGCGCTGATCTGCTCCGCCGCTTTCGGGAGCAGTTTCCATTCCGCCTGCTTCATGATGCGAAGCTGCAGTTTTTCCGGGGTATCGCCCGGGTAGACCCGCACGGCTTTCTGGGCGATGATCTCGCCGCCGTCCGGGATCTCGTTCACGTAATGCACCGTGGCGCCGCTCACCTTGACGCCCTTCGCCAGCGCCGCTTCGTGGACCCTCAGTCCGTAGAAGCCTTCGCCGCAGAACGAAGGGATGAGGGCGGGGTGGATATTGATGATGCGGCGTTCGTAGTGGCGCGTGAAGCGTTCGCTGAGGATGGCCAGCCAGCCTGCCAGCACGATCAGGTCCGCCTTCGCTCCGTCCAGCTGCCGGATCAGCTCTTCTTCGAAAGCCTCCTGGCTGCCGCACTGCTTCTTTGTGACGGTCACGGCCTTGACCCCCGCGGCTTTCGCGCGTTCCAGCCCGTAAGCGCCCGTCCGGTTGGAGATGACGAGCTTGACGCTGCCGCTGTGCAGCGCACCCGTCTTCTCCGCGTCCAGGATGGCCTGCAGGTTCGTGCCGCCTCCGCTGATCAGCACGGCGATGCGCGCCTTCTTTTCTTTCTTAGCGGACAACGATCTTCACCCCTTCTTCAGGCGCCTTGACGATGCGTCCCATACGGTAGGCGTCTTCGCCGTGGGCTTTCAGGATGTCCAGCGCTTTGCCGCTGTCTTCCGCCGCGACGACGATGCTCATGCCGACGCCCATGTTGAACGTATTGAACATGTCGCGCTCATCGATGCCGCCGGTCTTTGCGATCAGGTCGAAGATGGGCAGGACTTTGACGCTCGCTTTCTCGATGTCCGCGCACAGGCCATCGGGAATGCTTCTGGGAATGTTCTCGTAGAAGCCTCCGCCCGTGATATGGGAGATGCCCTTGACCTTGACTTCTCTCAGCAGCGCCAGCACGGGCTTGACGTAGATCTTCGTCGGGGTCAGCAGGGTCTCGCCCAGGGACTTTCCGCCCAGCTCCTTCCTTTTCTTCTTCAGATCCGCGTTCTCCACGTCGAATACTTTGCGGACGAGGGAGAAACCGTTGGAGTGAACGCCGGAAGAGGGCAGCGCGATGATGACGTCGCCTTCGGCCATGGTCTTGTTATCGATGATGGCGGCCTTGTCCACGATGCCCGTGGAATAGCCGGCCAGGTCGTATTCGTCTTCGGGATAGAAACCGGGCATCTCCGCGGTCTCGCCGCCGATGAGGGCCGCTCCCGCCTGGCGGCAGCCGTCCGCGACGCCCTTGACGATCTGGGCGATGCGCTCGGGCACGTTCTTGCCGCAGGCGATGTAGTCCAGGAAGAACAGCGGTTTCGCGCCGCAGCAGATGATGTCGTTGACGCACATGGCCACGCAGTCGATGCCGACGGTGTCGTGCTTGTCCATCAGGAACGCGAGGCGCAGCTTTGTGCCGACCCCGTCGGTTCCGGAGACCAGAATGGGCTTCGTCATGCCGGCGAGATCCGGCTCGAACAGGCCGCCGAAGCTGCCGATATCACCCAGAACGCCGTCGGTATAGGTGCTCTGGACGCTTTCTTTCATGAGTTCCACGGCTTTGTAGCCCGCGGTGATGTCCACGCCTGCCGCGGCGTAGGCTTCGGATCTGGAATTCTTCATCTCGTGTTCTCCTTATTCTTTTCCGTCCCAGCAGTAAGTGCACAGTTCGCATTCGGGCAGGCCGATGGATTCGATGACGCCTTCCAGCGTCTGGAATTCCAGAGATGCGAAGTTGAATTTCTCACAGATGGTTTCGCGCAGCTTCTTTCCGCGCTCCGTTTTGCCATCCGAATATTCTTCGATGTGCTGGAAGCCTTCCGGCCCCTCCAGCTCCAGGATGATCCTTCTGGCTAGCAGTTCCATATCGCTGATGGAGCGGCTGAAGTTCAGGAATTTGCAGCCGTACATGATGGGCGGGCACGCGGAGCGCATGTGCACGGCTTTTGCGCCGTGGTTGTACAGGAACTCGACGGTCTCGCGAAGCTGGGTGCCGCGTACGATGGAATCGTCCACGAACAGCAGTTCCTTGTCCTTGATGAGTTCGTGCACCGGGATCTGTTTCATCTCGGCGATCTTGTTGCGATCCTTCTGGTTCGTGGGCATGAAGCTTCTGGACCAGGTCGGCGTGTATTTGATGAACGCCCGCGCGAAGGGCTTTTCGCTGCGGTTGGAATAGCCGATGGCATGGGGCGTTCCGGAATCGGGCACGCCGCCAATGTAATCGATGTTGTCGATCAGCTCCTTTCCGCCTTCCCGGGCTAGGTCGTTCTCCGCGAGGATCCTGCCGTTGCGGTAGCGCATGGCCTCCACGGTGACCCCTTCGTACGTGGCTGTCGGATAGCCGAAGTAGGACCACAGAAACGCGCAGATGCGTTTTTTCTTGCCGGGCGCCTTCAATTGCCGGACGCTCTTGGGCATGATCTCGACGATCTCTCCCGGCCCCAGCTCTTTGTAGTCCTCGTAACCCAGTTTCTGATAGGCGAAGTCTTCGAAGGATACCGCGTAGCCGTCCCCGTCCCTGCCGATCTTTACGGGGATGCGTCCCAGGCGGTCTCTGGCGGCGATCAGGCTGCCGTCGTTTCTCAGGATCAGGATGTTGGCCGTGCCTTCGATGCTCTTCTGCGCGAAGCAGATGCCTTCCTCGAACGTGCTCTTCTGGTTGATGAGCGCCGCGATCAGCTCGGTGCCGTTCACCTGGCCGCCGGTCATGACGCCGAAATGCCCGCCGGAGAAGGACAGATAGTTATCGATCAGATCCTGCGCGTTATTGATGACGCCGATCGTCGTGATGGCGTAGACGCCCAGGTTCGAGCGGATGAGCAGGGGCTGGGGATAGGTGTCGGAGATGCAGCCGATGGCCGAAGTGCCTTTCATTTCGTCCAGCACGTGTCCGAATTTCGTGCGGAACGGCGAGTCCTCGATGTTGTGGATCTCGCGCTGCAGACCGATCTCCGGGTCCCAGGCGGCCATGCCGCCGCGCTTCGTGCCCAGGTGCGAATGGTAGTCCGTGCCGAAGAATACGTCCAGGACTATGTCTTTATTGGATGTGATGCCGAAGAAGCCTCCCATGGTTCGTTCCTTTCTGTTACAGTCTGGACGCGATGTCTGCGTCTTTGCTCAGGACTTTCGCGGCGTCCGCCTCGCGCTTCGCGTTCAGCTTCGCGGTGAGTGTTTCGTCGCCCAGCGCGATGATCTCCGCCGCCAGCAGGCCCGCGTTCGCGCCGCCGTCGATGGCGACCGTGGCCACGGGGATGCCGGGGGGCATCATGACGGTGGACAGCAGGGCGTCCATGCCGTCGAGGACGGAAGATTTGCAGGGGATGCCGATGACGGGCAGGGTGGTGCCTGCGGCAACGACGCCTGCCAGATGGGCAGCCATACCGGCTGCCGCTATGATCACGCCGAACCCGTTGTCTCTCGCGGCAGCTACGAAATCGTGGACCTGCTGCGGGGTGCGGTGGGCGGAATAGACGTGGACTTCGAAGGGAACGCCAAGAGCGGTCAAAATGTCCGTCGCCTTCTTGACGACGGGCAGATCGCTGTCCGATCCCATGATGATTCCGACTTTTTTCATGTCAGCCTCCTTATATAGAGTAAGATTCCTGTTTGCACATTCTAAATGTACCTGAACAAACTCCGTATTTCAATGAAATCCGGACAAATTTGGAACAATAAAAAATGATAAAATCCGAACGTTCGGATTATTATGTATGATTAAAACTGTACATGTTTTGTTTGTTCGTCTTTTGTTTGATTATGGTGATGCAAGGCAGATGTTGCTCGAGGACCATCGGGGATACCGGTTCTTAGCGATTGGCGAGCCGCGAGGCGACGCCAGAGCTTAGAACCGCTGTTGGGGCCACGCTGAGCGAGAGCGGCTTCTGCCTTGCATTGCACAATAAAAGACCGGGTCCCGAAGGACCCGGTCTTCCGATGTCTTGTGGCAAATGCGCTTTTGTCAGAAATTACTTTCCGGCAAGCATCTTCGCATACGCTTCGTCCATTTCCTTGAACATATCCGCATGCTTGTTTCTCTCCATCTTGCCGATCACGAGGACGGTGCCAATCATGAGGACGATGCCGATGACCAGGCAGATCGCGGCATTCTGGATGATGCCGGCCAGGATGAAGGAGATGAAGGAGACGACTGAGACCGTCAGCGCGTAGGGCAGCTGCGTGAACACGTGGTTCAGGTGGTAGCAGTGCGCACCGGCGGAAGCCATGATCGTGGTATCGGAAATGGGGGAGCAGTGGTCGCCCATAACGCCGCCTGCGCAGGCAGCCGCCAGACCGATGGTGCAAAGGGTTGGCTCTACGTCGTAGTTAAAGACTGCAACGACGATGGGAGCCATGATGCCGATCGTACCCCAGGAAGTACCGGTCGCGAAACCGATCGCCGCGCCGATCACGAAGATGACTGCGGGCAGGAAGTTCTTGAGGGCACCTGCGCCTGCCAGGGCAGCGCTTACGTAGTCAGCGGAGCACAGAGCGCCTCTGGTGAAGGAGCTCAGCGTCCAGGCCAGGGTCAGGATGAGGATCGGGGATACCATCTGGATGAAGCCGTTGGGAACGGATTCGAAGCTCTTGTCGAAGCCGATGGTCCTGCGGCACCAGAAATAGATGAAGGTGAAGATCATGCCGAGCGTGCCGCCGACAGCAAGGCCGGCTGCAGCGTCTGCGTCAGCGAAAGCGTCGGTGAACGCAGCGCCGTCGAAGAAGCCGCCGGTCCAGATCATGCCGACAACGCAGCAGATGATGAGCACGATGACGGGGATGAGCAGATCCGCGACGGAAGTCTTCTTTCCGCTGGGCGCTTCGTAATCGTCCGCGCCGGCGAACGGTCTGTGCTCGGTGGTGAACAGGTCGCCCTTGACCTGCGCGTTGTACTCATGCTTGAGCATTGGGCCATAATCGATGTTCTTGATGGAGATCGTAACGATCATGACCAGGGTCAGGATGCAGTAATAGTTCCAGGGGATCTGCTTGATGAACAGTTCGAAACCGTTGACGTTGTCGCTGTTGACATAGCCGGATACGGCAGCTGCCCAGGAAGAGATCGGAGCGATCATGCAGACCGGAGCCGCGGTAGCGTCGATGACGTAGGCCAGCTTGGCTCTGGAGATGTTGTGGGACTCGGTGACCGGTCTCATAACAGCGCCTACCGTTAAGCAGTTGAAGTAGTCGTCCACGAAGATGAGCACGCCCAGCAGCATGGTCATGAGCTGCGCGGACGCTCTGGACTTGACCTTGTCCTTAGCCCAGCGGCCGAATGCCTCGGAACCGCCGCCCTTGTTCATCAGGTCGGAGATGATGCCCAGTTCGACCAGGAAGATGATGATGCCCATATCCCAGCTGTCTGCGAGCACGCAGATGAGACCGTAGTCAGCGCCCACCAGAGAGGTGAGGGTGTCCCAGGGGCTGAACTGCGTATAGAGCAGCGCGCCTACGATGCAGCCGAAGAACAGGGAGGAATATACTTCCTTAGAGATCAGTGCCAGTACAATGGCGCAGATCGGCGGAAGCAGGGACCAGAACGTGCCCGCGAATGGAGACGCAGCGTCCTCCACGAGGATGGGGGCGTTCTTGTAGGACATCGCCAGGATCACCAGCAGCACGATGATCGCGCAGACGGCAACCAGATAGGCGGTCCTTGTGCTTTTCTTTTCCATAGAAAATAACCTCCTAAATGAATAAAGATAAATAGTGCAGCAGGTATTCAAAGAATTTGCGGCATACCTGCACAGATACATTATATCATCGATTTGGCATTTGTGAACAAAAAAACGATGTCGGCGAGGTTTTTTATTGGTCTGCGGTTGAATTAAGTTTTTCGCCGAAAAGACGTGTTCTATGGTATAATTCAAATAAGTATGAAAACGGATGTGTGTAGAGATCGTTACCATTGTTCCCTACGCTATTTTTTATATCCCGAGCAAGGAGAGTGATGCGGATGTCACTGGAAGCCATGAGAATGGTCGAAAAAGCGGAATCTGACGCCAGAAAGATGATCGCGAACGCCAAAGCGGAGGCCAAGGCGGCTGCGGACAACGCGGCGAAATCCGGCAGAGAACGGATGGACGCGGAAGCGGAAAAGGCGAGGAAAGCTGCGGAAGATATCCTGGAAAACGCGAGACTCGTGGGAAAAGCTTCCTGCACAGATATCGACAGGGCTTCTGCCGACGCCGTGGCAAGGCTGCGCAGCGCCGCGGAAGGAAAACTTCCGGAGGCTGCTAAGTTCATTGCGGAAAGGATCACGGAAGGCCTATGAGCATTCAGAAGATGAAACGGATCCGGCTGATCGGCCTGCGCAGCGAGAAAGAAGCGCTGCTGGACGAGCTGCTCCGCTTCGGCAAGGTCGAGGTCTCGGATTATCCGCAGGCGGAAGGCGACGTCGTGGTGTTCAGCACAAACAACTACGACAAGACGGCCATCCCCGCGGACATGCTGGCGGTGAACCAGCAGAAGCTGACGGCGGCCCTGGACATCCTGCAGCGATACTTCCCGGAAAAGAAAAAGCTGCTGGATCCCAAGCCGGAGGCTCCGCTGGAGACCTTCCTGAGCAACGCCCGTCTCAACAGCTGCCTGCACAGCGCCACCCGGGTCATCCGGCTGGACGGCGAGATCAAGAACTGGACGGCGAAGATCCAGGAACTGAAGGAGACGCAGACCGCTCTGCAGCCCTGGATGGATCTGGATATGCCGCTGGATGCCGAAGGAACGGAGCACGTCTGCACGACGCTGTGCTCCCTGCCCGCGGACGCGCCGGAGGCGGACGTTCTCTCCGCGCTGGAATACGCGGCGCCCGAGAGCGAACTCATCCCGGTCTCCTCGGATAAATTCCTGCGCTACTGCGTGCTGATCTGCCATAAAGACGAATTCGCCGCGGCGGAGGATGCGCTGCGCAACTTCAGCTACAGCCCCATGGAAGGGCTGAAGATGAGCGGCACGGCGAAACTCAACGCGGACCATATCGCGCACGAGATCGAATTCAACGAGGTCAAGATCGAGCGGGCGAAGGCGAAGCTGATGGGCGAGACCGCCTACCGCGCTTACCTGCAGCAGGCGTGGGACGGCCTGGCGACGAAGCTGTGCCAGGCGGAGAGCCGCAGCAAGATGCTGAACTCGGAGAGTTCCTTCGCCATGGAAGGCTGGATCGCCGAAGAGGATCTGCCCGAACTGGAGCGCATCCTCGGACAGTTCATCGTCCACGCGGAGTTCGAAGATCCCGAGCCGGAGGAATATCCGGACGTTCCGGTCAAACTGAAAAACAACATCCTGACGCGCTGCATGAACATGATCACGAACATGTACGCGCTGCCCACGTACGACGGGGTGGACCCCAACCCGCTGATGGCGCCGTTCTTCATTATATTTTACGGCATGATGATGGCGGATATGGGCTACGGCATTCTGATGTTCGTCGGCGGCATGCTGATGATCCGGAAGATGAAGGCACGGGGCGGCATGCGCGATTTCGGCGAACTGCTGATCTGGTGCGGCATCTCCACGTTCCTGTGGGGCGCCGCGACAGGCGGGTTCTTCGGGGACTTCATCCCGCAGGCGCTCAAGATCATCAATCCCGCGAGCACATTTACGATGCCGGCGCTGTTCACGCCGCTGGAGGACACCATCGCCATCCTGTTCGGATCGCTGGCCCTGGGCGTACTGCAGATCTTCACCGGCATGGTCGTAAGCGTCAAGGAAAAGTTTAAGGATAAGGATTTCAAGGGCGCTCTGTTCGAAGAGTTCACCTGGTGGGCTATTTTGCTGGGCGCCGTTCTGGCCATATTGGGCATCGGCAACGCGGGCAGGATCCCCGTGCTGCTGTGCGTGGGCGGACTGCTGCTCGTCGCGGGCTGCTTCGTGAACAACAAGGGCTTCGCGAAGGTCACGTCCATCGTCGGCGCGGTCTACAACGGGGTGACCGGATACTTTTCCGACATCCTGTCCTATGCCCGCCTGATGGCCCTGATGCTGGCAGGCAGCGTCATCTCGCAGGTGTTCAACACCCTGGGTTCGGTCACCGGCAACATCCTGCTGTTCGTGATCGTGTCCATGATCGGCAACCTGCTGAATCTGGCTCTGAACCTGCTGGGCTGCTACGTGCACGACCTTCGTCTGCAGTGTCTGGAATTCTTCAAGCGGTTCTACAAGGAAGGCGGCAAGCCTTTCCGCCCGCTGGACGTACAGACGAAATACTACAACGTTACGGAACGCGAATAGCGTATTTTAAGGAGGTAAAATCATGCTTGAGTTCATCGAATCCTACAACGGATTGTTCTTCGCCTTCCTCGGCGCTGCGCTGGCTGTCGGCCTGTCCTGCGTCGGTTCCGCCAAGGGCACCGGCATCGTGGGCGAAGCGGCTGCGGGCCTGCTGTCCCAGGCTCCCGAGCACTTCTCCAAATGCCTGATCCTGCAGGTCCTTCCGGGCACGCAGGGCCTGTACGGCATCGTTGTATGGTTCTTCGCGCTGTACACCATGGGCGCCTTCTCCGGCGGCATCGTTCCGCTGACTGTCACCCAGGGCCTCGCGATCTTCGGCGCCTGCATGCCCATGGCATTGGGCGGTCTGCTCTCCGCCATCGCGCAGGGCAGAGTGGCCGCGGCGTCCATCAACATCGTTGCCAAGAAGCCGGGCGACTGGTTCAAGGGCACCATCATGTGCGGCATTGTCGAATTCTACGCCATCCTTTCCCTGCTGGCTTCCGTCATTCTGCTGATGAGAGTGCTGTAAGGGTCGACGAAACGAAAGGCAAGCGAAATGGCTATCAACGGAATCGAAAGGATCGCCGAGCGCATCCTGCGGGACGCGCAGACAGAGGCGGCAGGCATCCGGTCCATCGCGGACGAAAACTGCGCGAAGATCGATGCCCAATACGAAAAACAGGCCAAAGACGCGGCCGGAGACATCCTGGAAGCAGCGGAAAAAGAAGCGGCGGAGATCGTCAAGCGCATGAAGGGCGAATCGGACATGAAAGCCCGCAGCGCGCTTCTGGAAGAAAAGCAGGCCCTGATGCAGAAGGCTTTCGAGCTGGCGCAGCAGGAGATCCTTGCCATGGACGGGGAAAAGTACCGCGCCTTTCTGGTCTCGCTGGCATGCAAAGCCTGCTTTTCCGGCAAGGAGGAACTGCTGCTGAACGCAAAGGATCTGAAGCGCTTCGGCCAGGATCTTTGCGATGAGATCAACGCGAAGCTGAAGGAGGCGGGACGTCCCGCGAAGCTGACGCTCGGCAAGAAACCCGCGGACATCGACGGCGGGCTGAAGCTGAAGGACGGCAGCGTCGAGACGAACTGCTCCATAAGCACGCTGATCGCGGCCGGCAAGGACGCTCTGGTGCCCCAGGTCGCAGCCATGCTCTTCGGGTAGGGAGGTGGACCGTTATGTCCAGGATCAGGGATAACGATTACCTTTGCGTCTCCGCGATGCTCCGCGGCAAGGAAGCCCGGATGATCCTGGCGGACATGTTCGCCCGCATGGCGGACGCGGAAGACGCCCAGGCCGCCGCGAAGATGGCGGAAGATTATGGCTATACCGGGCTGGATCTGTCGACGCCCCAGGCGCTGGATGCCGGTCTGTCGAAGATGCGCGCGGACGTATACCGCGACCTGGCGGGCATTCTGCCCCAGGCTTCGCTGCTGGATCTGTTCCGGCTGAAATACGACTACCACAACGCGAAAGTGCTGGTGAAGAACGCTTCGCGCCTCGAACTTCCGGAAGGCGTGCTCTCCGAAGAGGGCCGGCTGACCGTCGAAGAGATCAAGGCGCTGTTCGCGGACGAGACCGCTTCCGGCATCCTGAAGGACGCCATGACGGAAGCGTCCCAGACGCTGGCGAAGACGGAGAATCCGCAGCTGGCGGATTTCGGGCTGGATCTGGCGTATTTCAGGGAGATGCGCGAGTGCGCCGCAGAACTGGGCGGCGCTTCGGACGGCTATATCCGTCTGCTGATCGACTGCGCCAATCTGAATTCCTACGTGCGCTCCGTGCGCATGGGGAAGAGCGCGGACTTCCTGAAATTCGCGCTGGTGGACGGCGGCAGCCTCGACGCGGATGCGCTGCTTTCCCGCTGGCCGGATCAGGACGTGAGCGATCTGTACGCCGGCGGGCCCCTGGAGGCCGCGGCGAAATTCGCGGGCGAGGCCATGGGCGGCTGGAAGATCACGCCGTTCGAACTGGCCTGCGACAACGCGCTGACCGATTATCTGCGCAAAACGCGCTACGTGCCGTTCGGAGCGGACGCGGTCGTGTCGTATCTGGCGTCGCTGGATACGGAGATCATGGATCTGCGCATGGTGCTGTCCGGCAAGATCTGCGGCATCCCCGGCGAAGCGATCAAGGAAAGGCTGCGTGATGTAAATGTATAGGATTGCAGTGATCGGCGGCAGCGACACCGTGATCGGATTCAAGGCCCTGGGCCTGGACACGTTCCCGGTGAATTCGGACGAAGAAGCCTCCGCCGCTTTCAAACAAATCTTTCAGGCCGAGACCGACAACCCCTACGCCATCGTGTACGTAGAAGAGACCTGGGCGGAAGGACTTTCCTCCGCCATCAACAAATTCCGCAGCGATCCCGAACTGGCGATCATCCTGATCCCGGGGCGGGACGGCAGCAAAGGGCTGGGTCTGCAGGCGCTGAAAGACGCCGTGGAAAAAGCGGTGGGTTCTGATATCACAGGAGATTAAATATGAGCGGAAAAGTTATAAAAGTATCAGGTCCGCTGGTCGTGGCCGACGGTCTGTCGGACGCCAACGTCGCGGACGTCGTCAGGGTCGGCGAACAGCACCTGGTCGGCGAGATCCTGAACATGACGGGCGACAGCGCCTCCATCCAGGTCTACGAAGAGACCTCCGGACTGGGACCCGGCGCGAAGGTCGAAACGACCGGCTATCCTCTGTCCGTCGAACTGGGACCGGGCATGCTGGAAGGCATCTACGACGGCATCCAGCGTCCTCTGACGGAGATCCGCAAGCTTTCCGGCGATACCATCGCCAGAGGCATTTCCGTACCGGCGCTCTCCCGGGAAAAGACCTGGGAATTCGTGCCGACGGCTAAGGAAGGAGACGTCCTGCAGGGCGGAGACTTCCTCGGCACCGTGCAGGAGACGACCGCGATCGAGCACCGCATCATGGTGCCCGTCGGCGCGGACGGCGTTCTGAAGGAGATCCGCGGCGGCATGTTCACCGTGGACGAAGTGATCGCGAAGATCGAACAGAAAGACGGCACGGTCCGCGAGCTCACGATGGCCCAGAAATGGCCGGTGCGCGTTGCGCGTCCCTACGTAAAGAAATTTGTGCCGGAGATCCCGCTTTCCACGGGTCAGCGCATCATCGACACGCTGTTCCCCCTGGCGAAGGGCGGAACGGCAGCCGTCCCCGGACCGTTCGGTTCCGGCAAGACCGTCGTACAGCACCAGCTGGCCAAGTGGTCCGACGTGGACGTGGTCATCTACATCGGCTGCGGCGAGCGCGGCAACGAGATGACGGACGTTCTGAACGAATTCCCCGAACTGATCGACCCGCATAACGGCGAGCCTCTGATGAAGCGCACCGTGCTGATCGCCAACACGTCCGACATGCCGGTGGCGGCCCGCGAGGCTTCCATCTATACCGGCATCACGATCGCGGAATATTTCCGCGACATGGGCTACGACGTGGCGGTCATCGCGGACTCCACGAGCCGCTGGGCGGAGGCGCTGCGCGAAATGTCCGGCCGTCTGGAGGAGATGCCCGGCGAAGAAGGTTACCCGGCTTATCTGACGTCCCGCATCGCCCAGTTCTATGAAAGAGCCGGCGTCGTCCAGACCATGGGCACGGAAGAGAGAAGGGGCAGCATCACCGCGATCGGCGCGGTCTCGCCTCCGGGCGGCGACCTGTCCGAACCGGTCTCCCAGGGCACCATGCGTATCGTCAAGGTGTTCTGGTCCCTGGACAGCTCCCTGGCCTACGCCCGCCACTTCCCGGCCATCAACTGGCTGACGAGCTATTCGCTGTACACGGGCAATCTGCAGCCCTGGTACGACGAGAACATGGGTAAGGATTTCATCAAGAACCGCGAACGCGCCATGAGCCTTCTGCAGGAAGAGGCGAGCCTGAACGAGATCGTCCGTCTCGTCGGCCGCGACAGTTTGGGCGCCATGGACCAGCTGACGCTGGAGACCGCGAAGATGATCCGCGAAGACTTCCTGCAGCAGAACGCCTTCATGGACGTGGACAGCTATTCCGAGCTGAAGCGCCAGGCCATGCTGCTGGAGATCATCCTGAAATACGATACGCTGGGCCGCGACGCCCTCGGCAAGGGAGCGGACATGAACGCCCTGTTCGATCTGCCCTCCAGAGAGCAGATCGGCCGCGCGAAGTACGTATCCGCAGAAGAATATGAAGCCGCTTATCAGAAGATCGACGCCCAGATGGAGGATGAGATCGCCAAGGCGGTCGAAGCGGGAGGGAAAGACCTATGATACGTGAATACAGAACGATAAGAGAAGTCGTAAGCCCGCTGATGGTGGTCAAGGAAGTCGAAGGGGTCGCCTACGACGAACTGGCCGAGATCGAACTGCCCACCGGGCAGGTCCGGCACGGCAAGGTGCTGGAAGTCAACGGCGACACGGCGGTCGTACAGCTGTTCGACGACGCGAGAGGCATCAACCTGGCGCAGAGCAAGGTCCGCTTCCTGGGTCACCCGCTGGAACTGGCGGTGTCCGGCGACATGTTGGGCCGCGTGTTCAACGGCATGGGCAAACCCATCGACGGCGGTCCGGACATCCTGCCCGACGAGATGAAGGACATCAACGGCCTGGCCATGAACCCCGCGGCGAGAGCCTACCCGGCGGAATTCATCCAGACCGGCGTCTCCACGATCGACGGCCTGAACACGCTGGTCAGAGGGCAGAAACTGCCGATCTTCTCCGGCTCCGGCCTTCCGCACAAGGAACTGGCGGCACAGATCGCGCGCCAGGCGAAGGTTCTGGGGGACGGCGAGAACTTCGCCGTCGTGTTCGCCGCTATTGGCATCACGTTCGAGGAATCAGAGTTCTTCATCCGCGACTTCCGCAGGACCGGCGCCATCGACAGGACCGTCGTCTTCTCCAACCTGGCGAACGACCCGGCTGTCGAACGTATCTCCACGCCGCGCATGGCCCTGACAGCTGCCGAGTATCTGGCGTTCGAAAAGGACATGCACGTGCTGGTCATCATGACCGATATCACGAACTACGCGGAAGCGCTGCGCGAAGTCTCCGCAGCCAAGAAGGAAGTTCCGGGCCGCCGCGGCTATCCGGGCTACCTGTACACCGACCTCGCGACACTGTACGAGAGAGCCGGCAGACGTCTGGGCAAGAAGGGCTCCATCACGCTCATCCCTATCCTGACCATGCCCGAAGACGACAAGACGCATCCGATCCCCGACCTGACCGGCTACATCACGGAGGGCCAGATCATCCTGTCCCGCGAACTGTACCGCAAGGGCATCGTGCCGCCTGTGGACGTGCTGCCGTCCCTGTCCCGTCTGAAGGATAAGGGCATCGGTGAGGGCAAGACCCGCGAAGATCACGCCGGCACCATGAACCAGCTGTTCGCCGCCTACGCCCGCGGCAAGGACGCCAAGGAACTCATGACGATCCTCGGCGAAGCCGCGCTGACCGACGTGGACAAACTGTACGCGAAGTTCGCCGAATCGTTCGAGAAGGAATACGTCAGCCAGGGCAACGATACGAACCGCACGATCGAGGAGACGCTGGATCTGGGCTGGCAGCTGCTGAAGATCCTGCCGAGAACGGAACTGAAGCGGATCAAGGAAGAATTCATCGACAAGTATCTTCCCGCCCAGTAAGGAGGGCGTAAATGGCCACTTATACACCGACCAGAATGGTGCTGAACCAGCTCAAGGGCAGGCTGACGACCGCGAGACGCGGCCACAAGCTGCTGAAGGATAAACGCGACGAGCTGATGCGCCAGTTTATGGACATCGTCAAACAGAATAAGGAACTGCGCAAAAAAGTAGAAGAAGGCCTGACGGAAGCGTTCACGAGCCTGTCCGCCGCCAGCGCGGTCATGTCGCCTCAGATGCTGGAGCAGGCATTGCTGTATCCGCGGCGCACGGTGGACCTCGACGTGACGTACAAGAACGTCATGAGCGTCAACGTGCCCCAGTACAGCTTCGGCGAATCCGGCGGAACGGAGGATATCATTCCCTACGCTTTCGCGCAGACGTCCGGCGATCTGGACGACGCGCTCGAAAAGATGTCGTCCGTCTTCTCCGATATGCTGCAGCTCGCGGAAGTCGAGAAGTCGATGCAGCTGATGGCGGAGGAGATCGAGAGCACGCGCCGCCGCGTGAACGCGCTGGAGTACTCCACGATCCCCGATCTGGAGCGCAACATCCACTATATCACCATGAAACTCGAGGAGAACGAAAACTCCACGAAAGTCCGCCTGATCAAGGTGAAAGAGATGGTGCTGCAGAAGGCGCACAATTATTCCGTATAAAAAGTGCACACGGGGACAGGTACAATGTGTCATTTTGCGGCGCATTGCACCTGTCTCTTTATATTGTTTAATAAAGTTAATATTGACATATATTAACATTTGTGATATAGTGCTCTCACTTCTCCGCAGCGGGGCGGAAAGGAAGCAATATGACAGCAGAATATGCAAAAGACCTGGCGAAAACGGCGGAAGCGAACGCGGCCGTGGAGGAGAGCAGAGCGAATTACCGTTCGGAAAACGACGAAGTGCTGTTCGACATCCAGGAGACCATCGGCATCCTGCGCAAGAGCAACACGGGTTGGACGAGGGAACTCAACGTGGTGTCGTGGAACGGCGGCACGCCGCGCTTCGACATCCGCGACTGGGACCCCATGCACGAGAAGATGGGCAGGGGCATCACGTTCACGAAGGCGGAGGCGGATCAGATCTGTAAATGGCTGGCGGTGAGAGGCACGCAGCTTGGCCGGCCAGCCGCGAAAGAAACCGCCGCGCAGGTGTTCGAAGCCGATGCGGCGTCCCAGGAGGTCCCGGAGGATGACGTGCCGTTTTAAACATAAAAGACGCTGATGGGAGTCATTAAAAATTGCATAGAAAGTAACAAAAATTTAACAGTAAAAAGGTTGAGTATTCACAAAGAATAAGATAGAATCCTTATAGAAATTGTAAATACTTTCTGGTCAGAGTAGGAGCAGCGCGTTAAGTGTCCGGAGGATGGGATGTCGCCCCGGAACGAAGGCTTGCCGCGGTGCTGCCCCGCGTCCGCTGCCGAAAAGGATGTCTGTAAACTCCTTTCACGGCGACGAGAAAGGAGTTTGTCTTATGAAGAAGGGCATGAGTGTTCAGAAACTCGTCATCCTCGGCGTATTGGTCGCCATGGAAGTCGTCCTCAGCCGTTTCGTTTCTATCAGCACCTGGAACATGAAGATTGGGTTTGCGTTTATCCCGGTCGCCGCAGCAGCCATTCTGCTGGGTCCCGTCGAAGCCGCCGTCTGCGGCGGTCTCGCGGATTTCCTGGGCGCTACGCTTTTCCCCATCGGAACGTATTTCCCCGGATTCACGGCGACAGCCGCGCTCACCGGGCTCGTGTTCGGCCTGTTCTTCCGGAAAGAACAGACGCCGCAGCGCGTCGTGCCCGCGGTGCTGATCAACCAGTTCGTTCTGGGGCTTCTCATCAACAGTTATTTTATCTCAGTGCTGTACGGGTCTCCGTATAAAGCGCTGCTGGCCACCCGCGTCGTGCAGAGCGCCATCCTGACCGTCGTGCAGACCGCGGGCATCCTGGTGCTGGCAAAGGTGCTGCAGCGGGTCAAACCGTCGCTGCCCGCGATGGAGAGGTGACCCATGACCTATCAGGAAACCATCGAATTCTTAGAGATCTCGAACTGGATGGGCAGCCGTCTGGGGCTTTCGCGCATGCAGGAACTGCTGCATCTGCTCGGTGACCCTCATAAGCAGCTGAAATACGTCCATATCACCGGTACGAACGGCAAGGGCAGCACCGCCGCCATGCTGGAATCCGTGCTGCGCGCGGCGGGTTATCATACGGGCCTGTATACGTCGCCGCATCTGATCCGCTACAACGAACGCATGAAGATCGACGGCAGGAACGTGTCCGACGAAGATATGCAGCACGCGGCGGATCTGATGGAGGTCCAAATCGGGAAGATGGAGGACAAACCCACCGTCTTCGAGCGCATCACCGTCATGGCGCTGCTGATCTTCGCCCTCAAAAAGTGCGGGATCGTCGTGCTGGAAGTGGGCCTCGGAGGCCGGCTGGACTCGACGAACGTCATCGAGGCGCCGGAGTGCTCCGTCATCACGAATATGGATCTGGAGCACACGCAGGTGCTCGGCAACACCATCGAAGAGATCGCGGCGGAGAAGGCCGGCATCATCAAGCCGGGCTGTCCCGTGGTGCTGTACGCGCAGAGCGAAGCCGCGGAATCCGTCGTAAAAGCGAAGGCCGCCGAATGCGGCAGCCGGTTCTTCCGGACCGATCCGTCCAAGATCCGCGTTCTGTCCCGCAGCCTGAAGGGCCAGATCTTCGATTACAGACAGAGAAAAAACGTGCGCATCGCGCTGCCCGGCAACTATCAGCTGCGCAACGCGTCGACCGTGCTCGACACGGTGGACGTGCTGACGAGCAGGGGCTGGAACATCCCGGAACAGGCTGTGTACGACGGCATGAAGAACGCCGTCTGGGCCGGCCGCTTCCAGGTGCTGCACGAAGAGCCGCTCGTCCTCCTGGACGGGGCGCACAATCCG
>JAFPXN010000111.1 GCA_017412505.1 Bacillota bacterium
CTGATGCTCCCCGTTCCGTCGCAGGTCGGGCAGCGCAGGGCGCCCGTATTGTACGAAAAATCGCCTGCTTTGCGGCCCAGCCGCTTCGCATCCGGCGTTCTCGCGTAAGCCTTGCGCAGCTCGTCGTGCACGCCGGCGTAGGTCGCCACCGTGGAACGGATGTTGATGCCGATGGGCGTCGCATCGATCAGTTTCGCGTGGGCGATGCCTTCTGCTTCGATCGTTTTTACGTGCTCCGGCAGTTTTGACCCCTCCAGCGCCGCCTTTAGCGCCGGGATGAGGCTCTCCAGCACCAGCGTCGTCTTGCCAGAGCCGGACACGCCGGTGACCACCGTCAGCCGCCCCTTGGGAATGCGGACTTCCAACGGCTTTACCGTGTGGATCTGCTCCGTCGCAAGCCGGATCTCTCCGAGATCGAACAGGTGCGCAGCGTCCGTTCTTTCCCGGGACGCAGCCGCTTTTCCGGCCAGAAACGGACCGATCTTCGAATCCGGGTCGGTTTCGACATCCTCGATCGTGCCCTCTGCGATCACCCGGCCGCCGCCTTCGCCGCTGCCCGGGCCCATCTCCACGATCCAGTCTGATTCTTTTAAGATCTGCACGTCGTGGTCCACCAGGACCACGGAATTGCCGTCCGACACCAGATCGTGCATCACGGCGTTTAACCCTTCGATGTTGGAGGGATGCAGGCCGATGGAGGGCTCATCCAGCACATACAAAACTCCCGTCGTGCGGTTGCGCACCGCTCTGGCGAGCTGCATCCGCTGCCGCTCACCCGTGGAAAGTGTGGAAGACGCCCGGTCCAGTGTAAGATAGGAAAGCCCCAGATCCATCAGCCGCCTTGCGCTGTCCAGGAAGGATTCGCAGATGGATTCCGCCATGGGACGCATCGCTTCCGGCAGAGATGCCGGCACACCCTTTACCCATTCGATGGATTCTTCCAGGGTCATTTTGCAGGCGTTGGCCAGAGAGATGCCCCGCAGGCGCGGCGATCTCGCAGCATCCGAAAGCCGCGTGCCGCCGCAGTCCGGACATTTGTCTTCGCGCAGGAACTTCTCGACCCGCTTCATGCCCTTCTCGTCTTTCACCTTCGCCAGGGCATTTTCCACCGTATATTTCGCGTTGAAATACGTAAAATCCATCTCGCCCGTGGCACCGCTGGTGTGGTTCTGATAGATCATATGATGTTTTACGGGAGGTCCGTGGAACACGATCTCCCGCTCTCTTTCCGTCAGTTCCCGGAAAGGTACATCCGTACGTACGCCCAGCTCCCTCGCGATGTCCTTCATCAGGGACCACATCAGGGTCTGCCAGGGCAGCACGGCGCCTTCGTCGATCGAGAGGCTTTCGTCCGGCACCAGCGTAGATTCATCCACGATGCGCACGATGCCGGTGCCGCCGCAGGTGCGGCAGGCGCCCTGGCTGTTGAAGGCCAGTTCCTCCGCGCCGGGGCCGTAGAAGTGAGCTCCGCAGACCGGGCACACCTGCTCCCGTTCTGCCGCCACATCCATGGAAGGCTCCAGATAGTGTCCGTTGGGACAGCGGTGGCTGGCGAGCCGGGAGAACATCAGGCGCAGGCTGTTCAGAAGTTCCGTTCCGGTGCCGAAGGTGCTGCGGATACCGGGCAGAGCCGGTCTCTGATGCAGGGCGAGGGACGCGGGCACGTACAGGACCTCATCCACGGCCGCGCGGGCTGCCTGGGTCATGCGGCGGCGGGTATAGGTCGACAGCGATTCCAGATAGCGCCTCGATCCTTCCGCGTACAGCACGCCCAGGGCGAGCGAAGACTTGCCGGAACCGGATACGCCGGCGATGCCGACGATCTTTCCCAGCGGGATGTCCACGTCGATATTCTTCAAATTATGCACTTTGGCGCCCCGGACCAGGATGCTCTTCGGGGAGCTGTCCTGCGGAGCGCCTTTGCGCGCGTTTCTGTCTACGGTCATTTGTTTTCGTGTTCCTTTTTCCAATCCTTGATCTGCTGCAGGCGCTCCTTAAAGCGTCCTTCGTTGCCCTGCTCCGTGGGACGGTAATACTCCCGGCCCACCAGGGAATCCGGCAGGCACTGCAGCGTGGTCAGCCGGTCTTCGTAATCGTGGGCGTACATATAGCCCTTGCCGTAGCCCACTTCCTTCATGAGCTTCGTCGGCGCGTTGCGGATCTGCATGGAAACCGGCTCGTCGATTTGGGACAAAGCATCCCGCTTCGCCTCCATGTAGGCAACGTCCAGCGCGTTCGATTTCGGCACAATGGACAGATAGACGACGGCCTGGGTCAGATGCACGCTGCATTCCGGCATGCCGATAAAGTGACAGGCCTGGTACGCCGCCACCGCCATCTCCAGGGCTCTGGGGTCCGCAAGACCCACGTCTTCGCTGGCAAAGCGCACGACGCGCCGCGCGATGTACAGCGGGTCTTCGCCGGATTCCAACATGCGCGCCAGCCAGTAGACGGCTGCGTCCGGATCGGAATTGCGCATGGATTTGTGCAGGGCGGAGATCAGGTTGTAGTGCTCTTCGCCGGATTTATCGTACAACAGGGATTTGCGGGACGTGCACTGTTCCAGCACTTCCTTCGTGACCCGCACAGCCTCCGGGTGTGCGTCCGTGCCGGCAGGTTCGCCGTTCAGCACGGCCATCTCCAGCGTGGACAGCGCCATCCGGGCGTCTCCGTTGGAAAAGCGGGCGATCAGCGGCAACACGCCTTCTTCCACCTCGACTTTCTGATTGCCGAAGCCTTTAGGGCTGTCCAGCGCGCGCTGCAGCAGGGTCAGCATATCCTCTTCGGTGAGAGCCTTCAGCACGAACACCTTGCAGCGGGACAAAAGCGCCCCGTTCACCTCGAAAGACGGGTTTTCCGTCGTTGCGCCGATCAGGATGATGGCGCCCTTTTCCACGAACGGCAGGAAAGCGTCCTGCTGCGCCTTATTGAAGCGGTGGATCTCGTCGACGAACAGGATGGTCTTTTCCCCAAAGCGGCGGCTCTCGTCCGCCTCTTTCATCACTTCCTTGATCTCCTTGATGCCGCTGGTGACGGCGGAGAAATTGATGAAGCGCGCTTTCGTATGGTTCGCGATGACCCCTGCCAGCGTCGTCTTGCCTACGCCCGGCGGACCCCAGAAGATCATGGAAGACACCGCGTCCTGCTCGATGATGCGGCGCAGCACTCTGCCCTCCCCGAGCAGATGCTGCTGCCCTACGATCTCGTCGATCGTCTGGGGACGCATGCGGGCAGGGAGCGGCTGCGGCATATCGTGTTCGAATAATGTCAGTTGGTCTTTGTTCATAGAAATGTTCCTCAGGAAGGAGAACAATTGTTCTATTTTATCATACCATATCCGGGTCCGGAATTCAATCCGGCGCAAAAACAAAACTGCCCCAAGGGGCAGTTTTGCCGAATACGATTTTGTTGTTTTACATATAGCCTGCGGTGAAATAGACGAAATAGACGCCTCCCTCTTCCGAGTCATCCTCGAAGTCGTCGATCGCGGAGATGGAGAAATCCTTGTAGCCTTCGGGAACTTCGTAGACAAGTTCTCCGCCGCTGATTTTCTCGCCGACGGAC
>JAFPXN010000010.1 GCA_017412505.1 Bacillota bacterium
CACCGCGGATTACTGCGAGACCCTGGAAAAGGACTACGAGGACATGATCCGCGAAAAGACCGGTCTGAAGGTCGACGCCTATTTCTCCGGCACCAAGATCCGCTGGATCCTGGAAAACGTGCCCGGCGCGCGGGAAAAGGCGGAGAAGGGCGACCTGCTGTTCGGCACGGTCGATACCTGGCTCATCTGGAACCTGACCCGTGGCAAAGCCCACGTGACCGACTTTTCCAACGCGTCCCGGACCATGCTGTTCAACATCCATACGCTGGAGTGGGACGACGAGATCCTGCAGCTGCTGGACATCCCCAAGTGCATGCTGCCGGAAGTGCGTCCGAGCTCCGACGTCTATGGAGAGACGGACTACACGCTGTTCGGCGACGGCATCAGGATCGCAGGCGCCGCAGGCGACCAGCAGGCGGCCCTGTTCGGGCAGACCTGCTTTAAGCCCGGCGAAGCGAAGAACACCTACGGCACGGGCTGCTTCCTGCTGATGAATACAGGTGACAAGCCTGTCGCCAGCAAGAACGGCCTCGTCACGACCATCGCCTGGGGCCTGAACGGCAAGGTGGAATACGCGCTGGAAGGGTCCATCTTCGTGGCGGGCGCCGCCATCCAATGGCTGCGCGACGAGATGGGACTCGTGGAGAATTCCCCGGCGTCCGAGCGCTACGCCCGCATGGTGGAAGATACGAACGGTGTGTACATGGTGCCGGCGTTCGTCGGCCTGGGCGCGCCGTACTGGGATCCGTACGCCAGAGGCGCGATCGTGGGCCTGACCCGCGGCGCGAACCGCAATCACGTGATCCGCGCGACGCTGGAATCCTTGGCATACCAGACCTGGGACGTGCTGCACGCCATGGAAGCGGACAGCGGCATCCGGCTGGACAGCCTGAAGGTGGACGGCGGCGCCTGCGCCAACGACTTCCTGATGCAGTTCCAGGCGGACATCATCCGTTCGGAAGTGCGCCGGCCGGTGTGCATCGAGACGACGGCGCTGGGAGCGGCTTATCTCGCAGGCCTTGCGACCGGTTACTGGGACAGCCAGGACGACGTCAAGGCGAACTGGCAGGTGTCGGGCAGCTTCGTGCCGCAGATGGACGCGAAGCTCGCGCAGGAGAAGCTGGACGGCTGGCACGCGGCGGTAAATATGCTGCGCACGCAGGGGCAATAAAGCATGCCCTCGGGGTCCTGCCGTCCAACACATCCTCATGCCTTCGCAGTGCTTGCTAGCGACGGGAGCCAACTTGTGTGCCGCATCGCCCGCACCGCTCGGCATGAGCCTCTTTGGACGTCACCCCTCGGGCATACATTTCTATATATAATGAGGTGATTGCAATGCTGATTTATCCTGATGAAATGGCTTTGATCAAAGCGCATCCGTATTTCGCGCACATCGAGAACGACGCGGATATCAAATAGTTCCTGCAGTGCATGGATGCGAAGCTGGAGACGGTGGCTGCGGGGACGGTCCTGTGTACGGAGAACGAAAAGACAGAGTTCGTGCCCGTCGTGCTGAAAGGGGAGACGGACGTTCCCGTGCCCAATTTCGGCCAATGGCCGCAGATCGAAAGCGAGAGCGGACTGTCGCATTCCATCATCGCCCTGGTGCCGCCGCAGACGGTGACGGCGGCGGATGAATGCATGGTCGTCTGGATGCGGGTCATGCGCCTGCTCAAACCATGCAACCATCACTGCGATTTCCACGAGTATTTTGTGAATAATCTGAATTAAATCCATAAAAAAACGGCCGTATGGCCGTTAGTTTTAGTCTAATTTCAGATCGCCTTCCTTGATCCAGCCGATCTTTTCGAACGCTGTCCGCAGGATGGGGCAGAGGATGGCGGGGATGACGAAGCAGATCAGCAGCAGGCCCAGCCAGTCCATGGCGCCCGGGGTCATCGCGACGGCGCCTTTGGCGACCGCGGCTTCCGAGGGAGCCAGCCAGCCGGTCCACACGCCGATCTGTCCGCAAAGACCGCAGGTGCCCATGCCCGAGTTGATGGGCGCGCCGTTCATTTCCAGATGGAACAGGCAGGTCGCAATGGGACCGGTGATCGCGGACACGATGATGGGCGGCAGCCAGGTCTTCGGATTTTTGACGATATTGGGCATCTGCAGCATGGACGTGCCCAAGCCCTGGGACACGAGGCCGCCCCAGCGGTTCTCCTTAAAGCTCATGAACGCGAAGCCGATCATCTGCGCGCAGCAGCCCGCGACGGCAGCGCCGCCGGCGAGGCCGGTCAGGGACAGGGCCGCGCAAATGGCGGCAGAACTGATGGGAAGGGTGAGGGCGATGCCGACGAGGACGGCGACGACGATGCCCATCAGGAAGGGCTGCAGCTTCGTCGCGGAGTCGATCATCAGGCCGAAGGCCGAAGCGCCGCGTCCGATGGGAGGCGCAATCAGTTTTGCGAGAGCGACGCCCACGAGGATGGTGACTGCGGGGGTCACGAGCAGATCGATCTTCGTCTCCTTGGAGACCGCTTTGCCGCATTCCGCCGCGATGATCGCGATGACGAGAACGGCCAGCGGACCGCCCGCGCCGCCTTCCGCGTTCGCCGCCCAGCCGACGGCTGCCAGCGAGAACAGCACCATCGGATCCGCCTTGAGCGCGTAGCCGATGGCGATGGCCATGGCGGGTCCGGAGACCGCCATCGCGTAGGAACCGATGTCCGTCAGGAAACCGATGCCCAGCTGCGAGCCCAGCGTCTTGATGATCGTGCCGATGAGCAGGGAACAGAACAGACCCTGCGCCATGGCGCCCAGGGCGTCGATGCCGTAGCGCTTCAGGGAGATCTCGATATTCTTGCGTTTCAGAAATTCTTTCATAAACCAACCTCTATAAATAATGGTCCTGCGTGGACTGCTTCTTGATCGTGCGGAACGAGATGGCGAACATGACGCCGATAAAAAGGATGAAGATCCAGGTGTTGCCCATGGTCGCCAGCAGGTCGTACGTGCCGTGGATGAGCACGGGCAGGACGACGGCGACCGTGCGGCTGACGACGCTCAGGTCTTCCTGGCCCCAGAGCTGCTGTTTCTTCGCCAGACCGTACCACGTGCCCATGAACACGCCGAAGCACGCGTGACCCGGAACAGCCGTCACAGCCCGGACGAGGGCGGTGCCCAGCCCGTAGCTGAATACGTAGCTGATATTTTCCCAGAGCGCGAAGCCCAGCGCGACGAACACCGCGTAGACGACGCCGTCGAAGCGGCAGTTGAATTCCGGGGAGTTCCAGGTGGTGATCCGCAGCAGCAGGTATTTGAAGCCTTCCTCGGACAGTCCCACGACGAAGTACATCAGGATGACGTAATAGATGAAGGAATCGTCCGAAAACAGCCGGCCAAGGATCGCGATGCCGATCTTTTCCGTGACGACGGCCAGCGTCGTCGCGACGATGCCTTTCAGGACGAGGGAGCGGAGCAGCCCGCCGGATTCCTTTTCGAGCCTGTCGTACTTGTAGATCTCGAACAGCAGGATGACCGCCGGGATGATCGCCGCCGCGACCAGGATGGTGATGGGGTTAAGCAATATCATAATATCGTTACCTCTTTGATTTCTTTTCTCTATTATATATTGTTTGTGCTATAATGGGAGCGTTCGGAAATAATTGTTTTTTACATTTTTGTTGCAGCGATTCTAGCATTATGAAAAAAGTTATCTGTATATTGCTGACCGTCTTCCTGCTGGCAGGACTCTGCTCCTGCAGCGGCGCAGGAGGCGATCAAACGCCCGATTTTGAAGAGAAAAAGGTGCAGTGGATCTCCGTATCCTCCGCGATGCAAAACAGCGACGTAAGGTCGTATAAGACCGTCTGCGAGAAGGATCGTTCCGCGGCCACGACCGGCACGGTCAACGTGTTCGCGGAGAAGTGTGACGCGCCGGACGGGTTCAAAACGCCGGACGGCTACGCCTGGCAGAGACTGCGGATGCGCCTGAGCTTCGGCGACGAGGCCGCCAACGAAAACGGATACCGCTACTGCTATTTCATGACGGATTATTACGACGTCGACAAGCTGAGCAGCAGTCTTTCCTTCGACGATTCCCGCCAGTGCGACACGTTCACGGTGCGCTGGGAAGATAAAAAGTGGAAAAAGTGCGTGGCGCTCTTCAGCAAGGCGGCGGAAGACTGGGTCATGGACGAGGAGAGCGGCCTGCAGAGCTGCAGCGAGATCCTGACGTGGACGCTCTGCCTGCCGGAAGGCTACGACGGCATCTGCTGCTGCCTGTACGACGCGGCGCTGCAGACGCAGGTGGAAGGGGCCGCGAACTTCACGACCGCGTACGATCCCGCAGCCTTCCTGATCTACCGTCTGGACGCCGTAAAATAGTCCTTTTTCCTGTGAAATAATTTTATAAAATCCATTGACATACCCCCGTCCCGGGGGTATATTTATGTAGGATGTTAGCACTCAGGTGTTGAGAGTGCTAACAGGAATAGAAGGCAAGTATGAACCCAAACGATTTGAACGAAAGAAAACTTCAGATCCTGCAGGCCATCATCGCGGACTTCATCACGACGGGCGAACCCGTCGGCAGCCGCTCTCTCTCCAAGAGCCACGACATGGGCATCAGCCCGGCGACCATACGCAACGAGATGTCGGACCTGGAAGAGATGGGGTACCTGACGCATCCGCATACCTCTGCCGGAAGAGTTCCCTCGGACAAGGCGTACCGCCTGTACGTGGACGAACTCATGGACACGAGCCAGCTGGACGAAGCGGATAAACAGAAGATCCGCACCAAGCTGCTGGAGAGCCGCAACGAACTGGATTCCACCATCGAGCACGCTGCGGAGCTGCTGTCCGACATGACGAACCTGACGTCGTTCGTCCTGATGCCGCGCAAGGATGAGAGCAAACTGAAGTATATCAACTTCCTGCCGGTCGACTCCAACACGGTCGTGCTGATGATCGTCGCGGAAGACGGCCAGGTCATGAACCGGGCCATCCGCCTGACGAGCCCGTACACGGAAGAGAACCTGCAGCTGATGAGCAAGGTCATGACCCACAATTACATGGGCAAGAGCATCTCCGCCGTCATGGCCATGGACATCATCGACAGCTTTACGAACGATATGGAATCGCTGTCGAACCTGGCGCAGGACGTGGTGCCCAGTTTCCTGAAGACGCTGGAGAAGATGCTGAACGCGGACCTGGTCATGAACGGGTATTCCAACATCTTCAGCCTGCCGGAATTCTCGGGCGACATGCAGAAGACGCAGCAGTTCCTGCGGATGCTGGAGGACAAGAACCGGCTGACAGACGTGATCGTCAACCGGGACAAAGGCGTCATGATCACGATCGGAGACGAGAACTCCGAGGACATGAAGGACCTGTCCCTGATCACGGCCGACTACCGCGTGAACGGCGAGCTGGTCGGGCGTCTGGGGGTCATCGGGCCGACCCGCATGAAATACGGAAAAGTCACTTCGGTGATCAAATATATCAGCGACAACATCTCACAGACATTCGAACTGAAGGAAAAAAACGACGTAAAGGAAGAACATAACGATGACGGATCAACAGAAGCAGACAGCTGAAGAGATCGAAGAAACGGTCGAAGAGCCTGTCGAAGCGGCAGAAGAAACGTTGACAGAAGAAGAAAAGACAGATGAACCGCAGGAAGAACCCTGCGAAGAGGCTCCGGAAGAAAAACCGGAGGAACCCGGAGAGGACTGGAAGGACAAATACACCAGACTCTACGCGGAATTCCAGAACTTCCGCAAGCGCACGGATAAGGAGAAGAGCGACATCTACGCCTTCGCCAATGAGAAGTTCGCCATGGGACTCCTGGAAGTGATCGACAACTTCGAGCGCGCTATGGAACACGCGCAGGACAGTTCCGATCCCAAGTTCGCCGAAGGCATGCAGCTCATCTTAAAGCAGCTGCAGGGCGTGCTGGAAAAGAACAACGTCGAGGAGATCGAAGCGCTGGGCAAGTCTTTCGATCCCAACTATCACAATGCTGTCATGACCGAAGCGGCGGAGGGAGCGGAAAGCGGCACCGTCACCAAGGTTTTACAGAAAGGATATATGTTAAATAAGAAAGTGATACGGCCGTCTATGGTGGCTGTAGCACAGTAGGAGGTATATACAATGAGCAAAGTTATCGGTATCGACTTAGGAACCACAAACAGCTGCGTGGCAGTACTGGAAGGTGGCGAGCCGACCGTTATCGCGAACGCAGAAGGCAACAGAACAACACCGTCCGTCGTAGGCTTCACAAAGGGCGGCGAGAGACTCGTGGGCGAGACCGCTAAGAGACAGGCGATCACGAACCCCGACAGAACCATTTCCTCGATAAAGAGACACATGGGAAGCAGCTACACCGTCAGCATCGACGGCAAAGAATACACGCCGCAGGACATCTCCGCGATGATCCTCACCAAGCTGAAGACAGACGCAGAGAGCTATCTGGGCGAGAAGGTCACCGAAGCGGTCATCACCGTTCCGGCATACTTCTCCGACAGCCAGAAGCAGGCGACGAAGGACGCCGGCCGCATCGCGGGTCTGGACGTCAAACGTATCATCAACGAACCGACCGCAGCGGCTCTGGCCTACGGCCTGGATAAAGAGAACGAACACCACAAGGTCCTGGTCTACGACCTGGGCGGCGGCACGTTCGATGTCTCCATCCTGGAGCTGGGCGACGGCGTGTTCGAAGTTCTGTCCACGAACGGCGACACCAAGCTGGGCGGCGACGACTTCGACAACGTGCTGATGAACTACATGGCGGACCAGTTCGCCAAAGAGAACGGCGTCGACCTCAGAAACGACAAGATGGCGCTGCAGAGACTGAAGGAAGCCGCCGAAAAGGCCAAGAAGGAGCTTTCCTCCAGCCAGACCACCAATGTTAACCTGCCGTTTATTACGGTAAACCAGGATGGTCCGCTCCACATGAACATGGACATCACGAGAGCGAAGTTCGATCAGCTGACCGAACACCTCGTACAGCGCACCATCGAACCGATGAAGAAGGCCATGGCGGATGCCGGCGTCACGAACGCGGATATCGCGAAGGTCATCCTGGTGGGCGGTTCCACGAGAATCCCCGCAGTCCAGGAAGCCGTCAAGCGCATCACCGGCAAGGAACCCTTTAAAGGCATCAACCCGGACGAATGCGTCGCCATCGGCGCCTCCATCCAGGCGGGTGTTCTGACCGGCGAGGTCAAGGATGTGCTGCTGCTGGACGTCACGCCGCTGTCTCTGTCCATCGAGACCCTGGGCGGCGTCGCGACCAAGCTGATCGAGAGAAACACCACCATCCCGACCAAGAAGAGCCAGATCTTCTCCACGGCCGCGGATAACCAGAGCGCGGTGGACATCCACGTCATGCAGGGTGAACGCCAGATGGCCGCGGACAACATCACGCTGGGCAGATTCCAGCTCACCGGCATTCCGGCAGCGCCGCGCGGCGTACC
>JAFPXN010000112.1 GCA_017412505.1 Bacillota bacterium
AGCGGCTGTCCGTCGACACGGGCAAGGCCGTCATCATCGGCGGCGGCGTCATCGGCCTGGAAGCAGGTTTCGAACTGTCCCGCTACGGTCTGGACGTTACCGTTCTGGAAGCGCTGCCCATGCTGATGCCCAGATTTCTGGACGAAGACTGCGCGCGCAAACTGGAAGACTCGATCAAATCGTTCCCGGTCCATACCGGCGTGACCATCGAAGAGATCGGCGGCAGCGGCCACGTGGAATACGTCAAACTCAAGGACGGCAGGGTATTTCCCTGCGATTTCGTCGTTATGTCGACAGGCGTGCGCGCGGAGACCAGTCTGGCGCAGGCGGCCGGCATCAAGTGCACCCGTTCCGTCGTGATCAACGAAAGATGCGAGACGAGCGCCAAGGACATCTACGCCTGCGGTGACTGCGCGGAATACGGCATCAACTGGCAGCTGTGGTCCCAGGCTCTGGAACAGGGCAGAGTGGCCGGCGTCAACGCAGCCGGCGGATCCGCGGAGATCCAGCCCACAGATTCGTCCATGATCATCAATTCGCCGGAGATCTCCATGTTCTCCTGCGGCGACGTCGGCAAGAATCCCGGCAAGGTCTATACGACGGAAGTGGACGATCATCTGCAGCCGGATCTGTTTGCGGTCAATAAGAAGTTCGTAAAGTCCTATGAGAAGCGTTTCTATACGGACGGCAAGCTCGTCGGCGCCATCATCATCGGCAATCTGGCGAACATGCAGGGGCTGAAGGAAGAGATCCTGGGCATCGCCCCGCGGGAGGTCTGATCATGGCATTCACTAACAGCAAAACTTTTCTGTACAACGCGCACCTGCTGCGTACGTTCTTCGAGGATCTGGACCGCTGGCGCAGCGAAAGCTCCTGCTACGGCGTTTTAAGCACGATCGAAGACCAGCAGTACGACGACCTGTTCAAAGGAACGGATGCGGACGTCTATATCCCCATGTGGGCGTCGGCCTGCAAGGGTCACGGAGATATTCTGATTGACCGCACGACGTACGACTGCATCCGTTTCTATAAAGCATACGGTTACGAACCCGTTCACATGGACGGCAATCCCGCGGATTTTCTCGGGGAACAGCTGCGTTTCCTGGAATATCTGAGCGTTTTCGGTCTGAAAGGGGCAGGGAACGCGGAGATCGGCATCGAAGCGTTCGTCGAACAGTTCACGTTAGATACCGTAAAAGAATTCTGTAAACACCTGATCGATCAGGACGCGGTTCCCGTCACGGAGGAACTCAGTTTCCTCTGCGACGCGCTGGAAGCGTTCGTAAAGCTGACGCCGCTGCCGCTCGTGACAGAGATCGGCACAGAGGAATTCGACTGCTGGCAGTGGAAGCAGCATCCGCCCATCCCTGTTGAGGAGCCGCATATCATCCGTTCCGCAGGCGTCAACAACTGCGGAGGCAACTGCAAACTGGAAGTCTGGGTCGCGGAAGGCTGCGTCCTGGATATCTCCGCGGATACGTCCATCGGCGGCGTGCAGCTGCGTACCTGCCCCCGCGGCAGAGGGTACCGGCATACGTTCCTGACGTCCCGCAGACTGCGCTATCCCATGAAGCGCAGAGAGGCGAGGGGCTCCGGCAAGTTTACCCGCATCACCTATGAAGAAGCGGCGAAGGAGATCGCGGCGAAGATCAAGGAATGCGGAGAGAAGTACGGTCCCGGCAGCCGCTATCTGATCTATTCCACAGGCGTATGCGCCGTGGCGAGACCCGACCACCTGATGAAGCGACTGCTGTGCCTCGACGGCGGCTATCTGCAGCATTACAACAGCTACAGCAGCGCACAGGCCAACTATATCACGCAGTACATCTACGGCACAGAACGCACGGCGCCGCATCCCGCGGACGTGCTGAATTCCAAACTGATCATCCTGTGGGGACACAACACCGCGGAGACCATCATCGGACCGTTCCGCAACTACTATTTCGCCAAGGCGAAGGAGCAGGGCGTGCGCATCGTGGTCATCGACCCCAGGCAGAGCGAATCCGCCCTGACGTTCGCGGATGAATGGATCCCCCTGAAGCCCGGTTCCGACTGCGCGCTGGCCAACGCTATGGCGTTCGTCATCTTCCAGAAGAACCTCCAGGACCAGGACTTCATGAACCGTTTCTGCGTCGGCTTCGACGAAGCGCATATGCCGGAAGGTGTGCCCGTAGGGGAGAGCTATAAGAGTTATCTGTTCGGCCTGCAGGACGGCGTCGTTCGCGACCCGAAATGGGCCGAGGAGATCACGGGTGTTCCCGCGGAGACCATCGAGCGCCTCGCGGTAGAATACGCGACGGCGAAACCCGCCAGCATCCAGCCCGGCCTGGGCCTGCAGCGCACGTTCATCGGCGAAAACGCGATCCGCGCTCTGGCAGCGCTTTCCGCGATGACGGGCAACGTCGGCATCCCGGGCGGCGGTTCCGCCGGCACCGTGACGCCCAACGGCCACTACGAAGCGCAGGAAATGTTCAAACCTGAGAACGGCTGCACATACAGCACGCCGGTATTCCTCTGGAGCAAGATCATCGACAAGTGGGAGACCATGACCGCCGAAGAGGACGGCATCAAGGGCGCGGATAAGCTGCCCTGCGGCATCAAGCTGCTGTTCAACCTGGCGTCCAACATCCTGATCAACCAGCATTCGGACATTAACGACACGAAGCGCATCCTGAGCGATACGTCGAAGTGCGAACTGATCGTCAATTCCGACCTGTTCTATACGCCCAGCGTGCGCTGGTCCGACATCGTGCTGCCCGGCGCGTCCCTGTTCGAAACGGAGACCATGCCCAGCGTATGGAACTCCGACGATTACGTGCTGTACAGCAATCAGTGCATGCAGCCGCTGTTCGGATCCGTGTTCGAATACGAATGGATGAAGATGATCGCATCGGAGATGGGCATCTACGACGCGTTCACGGACGGCTGCGAGACCCGCAGAGACTGGGTCCGCAAGATCTACAACGAAGACCTTCTGCCCAACGAACCCGAGCTCCCCGATTTCGACACGTTCATGGAGAGGGGAGGACATATGTACTCCGGCCCCTGCGCGGAGCCCGTACCGTTCACAAGGCAGATCCGCGACGGCGTGCCGTTCGATACGCCCAGCGGCAAGATCGAGATCTTCAGCAAGACGCTGTACGATATGCACAAGGCCGATATCGGCGGCATCCCCAAGTGGTTCGACGGGCCGGAAGGACCGACGGACTACGCGGGACTCAACCGCTATCCGCTGCAGCTGATGGGCTATCACACGAAGCGGCGCTGCCATTCCATCCATGACCAGAACCAATGGATGGAGGAACTGGATCCGCCCGCGCTGTGGATCAATCCGAAGGATGCTTCCGTGCGCGGCATCGAAGACGGAGACATGATCGAAGTCTACAACGACCGCGGCACCGTGCGCATCCCGGCCTTTGTGACCGATCGCATCATCCGCGGCGCCGTCGCCATGTCCCAGGGCGGCTGGTATACGCCGGATGAAGAGGGTGTGGACACGAGAGGATCCATCAACGTGCTCACGTACACCTATAAACCGTCTCCGGTCGCAAAAGGAAACCCGCAGCACACCAATCTGGTAGACGTGCGCAAGTACGAGCCGCGAGAAGGCCAAAAATCGGCGAAATAGGAAGAGAAAAGAGCCCGGGTGCAAATTGATGCGTCCGGGCTCTTTTTTATGGAAATCCGCGATTTTAAGGATCGCTTGCAGCATTACATCTCTGCTGTCATGCCGAGTCCTTTTTCTTTGGCAAGCTGCACAGCCGCTTTTGCGGTCACGAGATCCAGCGGAGCAAGACCCGTAGCGTCGAAGATCGTGATCTGTTCGTCCGAAGTGCGGCCTTCGATTTTGCCGCACAGCACATCACCGATCTCACCGGCAACGTCCGCTCTGGTGATGACGCCTGTCTTGGCAGGGATCTCGCATTCACCCACGCGCAGGCACTGGTCGATATCGTCACAGAAGATCCGCGCACCGCGGAAGATCTCAGGATCGATCTCTTCCTTGCCCACCATATCCGCGCCGATGCAGGAGAAGTGCGTTCCGGGCTTGATCCATTCTCTCAGGATCGCGGGTTTTCTGGACGGAGTGATTGTGATGACGGTATCCGCTTGGCCGACAGCCTTTTCGACATTGGGTTCCGCGACTATTTCGACATCCGGTCTTTCCACGTTCAGCTGCTTCTTCAGATTGCCGGGAAGGGCTTCGACGTAACCCTTTCCGCCATCCGGCAGGAACGGGTCACAGATGACCAGCCTTTTGATGCCGGGCATCAGCAACAGAGCGGCACCGATCTGGTAGATGCTTTGCCGTCCCGCACCGAGGATCATCAGCGTTTTCGCGTCTTTTCTGGAAAGGGCCGCCGCGGAGATGCCGCCGGCTGCGCCCGTGCGCATACAGGTGACATAGGAGGCATCCATGATGCCAAGGCACATGCCGTTCGTGGAATCGAAAGCCATCAGCATGCCGGAAAAGGCGGGAAGACCTTTTTCCGTGTTTCCGGGATAATTGTTCAGCATCTTCAGACCATGAACGTTGATGTCGCCCATTACGGCGCCGGAGCGTACGTCGGTGACCGCGTTCAGCTCCGGGAAATGATGTTCTACAAGGGGCCACACGGCGGTATCGCCGTTTGCCTTCGCCATATAAACACCTTTGACGCCTTCGATGACCGCCGGCATCTCCAGGATCTCTTCCAGCTGTTTTCTGTTTAAAACCTTGATCTCCATGCGTTAACCTCCTATACAGGATCAATAATATCTTCTTCTTGCGATTTCGTATGTTCTGTTCGGATCCTTCGAACCCCGTTCGATGCGGCCAGGCGCGCTCTTTTCGCTGCGGCCGGTCAATTTGAATCCGGCTTTTTCGTATACGGCAGCAGCCCGGTCGTTATCCGGATAGTGGATGAGTTCCACGAAGCCGATCTGAGGGAATTCTTTTTTGAATTCCTCGAAACAGGCCTGGAGCGACTGAACTCCGTAGCCTTTGCCCTGCATATGCTTATCGATCATGATGCGGTGCAGAAAGACGTAATCCGGGTCACCCTCAACCAGATAATAGAGGACGAATCCGATGAGCGTATCATCGTCGTAAATGGCTTTCGGGATAAACTCCTTATAGAGCCAGCATTCCGCCAGGGAAAACAGGTTGTCCTCTACAAAGCCTTTCTGGCTGTCTTCCATTTCCAGATCGGTCACCGGGATGATGTTTTCTTTCGTAACAGGTTCAAGATGGATCATTTGAATTGCTCCTTAAAACTTTACATGTCTGGATGGGTCTTCCGCAATGAGTTCGTCGATGAATTCGTCGATCAGGCGCAGGCCTTCTTCCAGTTCTTCCGCGTGGGAAAGGGTGATGCGGAAAGTATGGGGGATGAAGAAGCAGTCTCCGTGGCAGACGAGTACGCCTTTTTCATCCAGCAGCCGGTTGCAGAACGTTTCGGCATCCACATCCACGTCGTAGTGGATCAGATATGTCGTGCCGTAGGCATCCGCATACTGGTGCAGATATTTGTGACCGTCGAGCCACTTGTCGATGATCGCTTTATTGTGGTTCACGATGGAGCGGGAACGGGCCAGGATCTTGTTCTTGTGTTCCAGCGCGATCGCGAAGATGTATTCGTCGAACTTGCCGCCGCAGATGGAATCGTAGGAACGGTAGTTGAAAAGATCGAACATCAGGGAGGGGTCCTTGCAGATGATCCAGCCTACGCGGGTGCCCGCCATGGACCAGACTTTAGAGGAGCTGGCGGTGACGATGGCTTTTTCGTAGATATCTGCGAAAGAGGGCATATACTCTTCCTTCAGACCGCGGTACATCTCATCACAGACGATATAGGCGCCGACGCTGCGGGCGATCTCAACAAGTTCTTCCATTTCTTCGGGCTCGAGCAGAGAACCGGTCGGGTTGTTGGGATTTGTGAACATGATGGCCTTGGTGTTCTTGTCCACGGCCTTGCGGACGTCGTCCAGGACCAACTTGTAGCCGTTCTTGATATCCAGATGCACGTCGCGGACTTCGACTTTGATCGCCTTCGGCATGGAATAGAACTGCTGATAATTGGGAACGATAGAAATGATGTTGTCGCCTTCTTCCAGCAGGGTATTGACGACGGTGCTGTTGGCGCCTGTACCGCCGTGGACAAGAATGACTTCCTTCCAGTCTACATTCTTATACAGACCGGAGACCGCTCTGCGGGTGCGTTCCGTACCAGCGAATTCGGGATAGGCCATATTCATATCGGCGACCCATTTCAGGAAATCGTCAAGACTTTCGCCGGTAAGTTCGAACAGTTCTTTCACAGTCATGGGAAGCACGCAGCTGCCGCCCAGGTAAATGCGGTTCTTTTCGCTGTCGCAGGCGGGATTGAGCCAGTTTTCAAGAATAAAGCTTTCGTATTTCATTTTCTTTCTCCTTTGCAAGTGATCCGAAGCGGTATTTCCTGTGGCTTTATTGTAGCGCGCGTGTTATGATAAGTATAATTAAGATTAATTTGAATTGCATAAGAATTACTTATATAAAACGAGGGTTATATGAACCGCTATATTGCTTTAAAAACGATAGTTGATTATGGTAATTTTTCGCGGGCGGCTGACGTCCTCGGCTATACGCAGCCAGCCGTAAGCCAGATGGTCACTTCATTGGAGAAGGAATTGGGCGTCAAATTGCTGGAACGGTCACGCGCCGGTGCCGTTTTGACAGAAGAGGGTAAGGAGATCTATCCTTATATAGAACAGACGCTTGTCGCAAACGCCCGCATCAGGGAAAAGGCGGAAGAAGTGCAGGGACTGGAGACCGGAACCATTAGAATCGCAAGCATTTCCAGCGTTGCGACACATTGGGTGCCGCCTTTGATCAAACAGTTTCATGAGGTTCATCCCGGGATAAGGTTCGAAGTGAGGGTCTCTAACTTTGCGGGCATTTTGCACCTGATCCGGATGGGAAACGTCGATTTTGCTGTTACGACGGTAGAATCCGCAGGCAATTACGAGGTGATGCCTTTGAAGGAAGGCCGCATGTTGGCAGTACTGCCGGAGGGTCACAAGTTATCGAACGAAAAAAGCGTTCGCCTTGAGGATCTGAGAGGCGAGAATATCATACTGGAACGCGGTGATTTTCATGAGCCGACTATCGCTTTGGCCGATCTGGGAATCTATGTTGACAATCCAATCGATATCGAAAACGATGACCACGCCATCATGTCCATGGTAGAACAGGGGCTTGCCGTGTCGATCCTGTCGGAACTGATGCTGGAAAGAAACAGTTTCCATATCGTATGCTTACCGACAGATCCGCCGGTCGTACGAAAGATAGGAGCCGTAAGCAGGGATTTCAACGCGATGCCTGCCGCTTCAAAACAGTTTTTGGAGACCTTGAAGGAAAGTGTTCATACATTGAAATAAACGTTGAATTTTCAATGGTTTTTAGTCTATGGTTAACAGTAACATTATTATGTTTTACATTAATTAAGGAGCATTAAAATGAAAGAAATCCATGCAAAAGAATTGTTTTCCCACATCGATCCGTTCGCGATCCACGAAGATCCGGCCATCGCGCTGGCGACGGACGGCAAGGAAACGAACGGATTGACGATTGGATGGGCGGAATACGGCGTTCTCTGGAGCAAACCAGCCGCTACGGTCTACGTCCATAAGACCCGTTACTCCAAACATATCTTCGATGGGGCAGAGTACTATGCGATCTGCTACCTGAAGGAGGAAAATAAGGACGTGCTCGGCTATTTCGGCAGCGTATCCGGCAGAGACGAAAACAAAATGGAGAAATGCGGCCTGACTGCAGTAACAGACGATCTCGCTCCGTATTTTGCGGAAAGCAAACTTGTCGTGATCTGCAGAGTCATGGGCAGAAACGACTTTGACCCGGACAGCGTCGATGCGGGCGTCGTCGGATGGTACGCGCGGGAAGGCGTGCACACGCTGTATCACGGAGAAATCGTAAAAGTGCTGATCGCGGAAGACTAATCTGTCTGACAATAATAGAGCCGGTCCGGAAAAACCGGGCCGGCGTTTTCGCTGCAGGGGAGTAGATTCGAATATCTTTATCTATTCCTAAAATCACAGTTTTGGGAATAGATAACACTGCAAAACAGGTCCCCCGGGGGCATCTCACGGTTTTTGCCGGTTCCACGCAGATACGGCAAATTCAAGCGTTTCCAGGAATGCGGACTCTCCGAACGTATTGATCTTCCAGAATACCGCATTGCTTCCTCCTGTTGCCGCGCCGCAGATGTCGACACCGTCCCCGTCTTCCATAAACAGCACGCTCAGGCTTGCGCGGTTCCCGCCCAGATAACTGTACCGTTCGTACACACGCATCTCGACCTGTTTGCCGTCGACTGTTTTGCGGAACTGTTCCTCCAGACTGAGTGACGTGCTTTGCTCCCATAGCTCTTTGTGGATGAATTCCACGATCTGTCCGAAGTCTCCGCTCACATGAGCCTCATATTTGGCCATGTTGACCCTCCAATCCTTATCCCTTATAGTCGCAGTGTCCGTAAACGTTGAAATTTCAACGCTTTACAGACACGAAGCCAAAAATCGCCGATTTAAGCGATTTTTTTTGATTCATCGATATCTTATACCTTTAAAACTGTTTCCATTTCAGCCGTTTGCCATAGAAAGCCTGATAGGCGGTCTATTTTGCAGGAATATGTTCGACCGGGATTCCTGCGCAGCCATATCCGTGACCCCATGCATGCCGCGTCACGGCATTACCGTGACACATCATGATATAAATGGCTTTGGGCCACAGAATTCGTTCCCGATCCGTGACCCATAGATCTGTTTTGCAAATTGTGTCACGCACACTCCGTGTCCCCGGTGATCCCAGGTAACAAAGCAAAGCCTGCAGAATCGCATCTGTAGCGAAAGACCTCCCGGACACTTATAAAACGCTTTCCTGCGTTCCTTCGAATACGCCTGTTCTTCTATTGCGAACAAATGTTCCCGCTATAGAACAGCAGGGCAAACCCTTCTTTTTAGAACACGAACGGCACGCAGCGCAGGAATTCGTAATAGTCGTCCGTCTGCATGCGGATCGTGTGGGAGTCCACCATTTCGAATCCGGGATAATTGACGTATCTCGCCGCGTCTCTGTGTTCCTTATAGGAGATCTGCAGATCGAAGTGCTTGGGCAGTTCGCACATAGCTTTGCTCAGGTCCTGCTTCAGGGCCTCTTCCGTCCCCTGCCGGATCAGGTCGCAGACGAGCTGCGGCTGACGGCATCTCGTATATCCGCCGTAACCGTCTTTTGCCCAGACCGTCTTCAGCATGGGATGCAGATGCGCGCTGTCTTCCGTCAGCATCTTGTCACCTGACAGGAACACGGTGGGCACGCCGTAATACGCGGCGCACCAGCTGTAGATCATGAACTCGGAGCAGTCTTCGCCGTTCAGCAGAACACGCGTCGTCTTCGTAGTAAACGTATGGGACAAGGGATTGCCGATCTTGCCCGCCGCGGAATGATAGCCGATGAACATGGCCGCGTCGAAGCCGGCTTCGATGCCTTCCACCATGGTTCTGGGACTGCCGTTGCTGGCGCGGATGACTTCCACACACTTGGGCATCTCGTTGAGGTCGATGTTGCGTCCTCCGTCATGCGCGTCCTTGACCACGATATAGTCCGCGCCTGCCGCGATAGCGCCTTCACAGGCTGCCTTGACCTCCATGGTCATCTGCCGCGCCGCTGCCGGATATTCTTCTTCACCGTGATCGGTCTCCGGCCATATGGTCGTAAAAGCGGTTCCTTCGATATCTGCGCTGATAAATACTCTCATAATATCCTCCCCGGCATGATAGCCTTATAAAGATATTATAATCCAATTCTGTCCCTGAAAAACGGAAAGCAGCAGAATTATCTGCCGCTTTCCGAAAGGATATGCATACAACTGACTTCTGCAGGAAGTCTACAGTTCTGTCGGGATCGTGATGTACTGACCCGCTTTGAGGTCGGCTGCCGTGATCCCGTTGAGACGGCAGATCTCGTAGATGACGTTGCGCACGTCCATATCGGACGGACCGTATTCCCGGGCGAGCGTCCAAAGCGTATCGCCGGACTGGACTTCGATCTGAACGTACTGCTGCGTGCTGGCGCCGGATGCCGTATTAAATCCGAGCGCTGTCGTAACGATGAATGCCAGGGCGATGATCATGATCGCGACGAAGGCTGTGAATCTTGCTTTATTGGCTACTCTGTACTTCTTATGTTTCGTCATTTTGCGTTCCCTCTTTTCAAAAGAAACATTTGTTCGCACTCCTATAGTAGCAGAACATTTGTTCTTTTGCAAGTACTATTTTCAAAATTAAATAAAAAATATCCGGCCGTTGTTTCTGGCCGGATATCTTCAAAACCATTGAAATTCTAACTCTATTCAATTATTCATTCGAGGATGACGACAATCAATCACGGGGACGGGGGCGTGATTGGCGGAAGCGATATGCGATTCTTTATTGTCTATTGAGGCATTCCATATGCGGGTCGAGGGCCATGTGAATGCCGGGAAAATAGAACCGTCCCTCTCCCCTACTTCACCAATCCCCTGTCCTTCAGCGTCTGCAGCGCCTTGATCACGCCGAACTTAGCGTGTTCGTACGTGATGCCGCCCTGGAAATAGACGATATACGGTTCCCGCATCGGCGCGTCCGCGGACAGTTCGATGGAGCTGCCTCCGACGAACGCCCCTGCCGCCATGATGATCTGATCCGTGTAGCCCGGCATATCCCAGGGCACCGGGGTCACATAGGAGTCGATCGGAGCGGCCGCCTGCACGCCTTCGCAGAACGCGCATACCGCTTCGGGAGAACCGAGCTTAACCGCCTCCACGATATCGTTTCTCGGATCCGACGGACCCGGACAGACTTCGTAACCAAGGTCCGCGAACACCTGCGCGCAGAGCGCGGCGCCTTTGACGGCGCCCATGGTCACGCGGGGCGCGATGAACAGGCCCTGGAACATGCTGCGGGTCTGGCCGAACGTCAGGCCGCACTCCCCTCCGATTCCGGGACTTGTGACGCGGGTCGCGACCTTATCGACGAGATCCTTCCTGCCGACGACGTATCCGCCGGACAATGCGAGACCGCCGCCGGGATTCTTGATCAGCGACCCTGCCATGATATCCGCGCCTGCCTGCACCGGTTCCTTCACGTCCGTAAATTCGCCGTAGCAGTTGTCCACCATGCAGATGACGTCCGGTTTGACGGACTTGCAGGCCGCTGCCCACGCTTCGATCTGCGGGATGGTCATGGCGTTGCGGAACGTGTAGCCTCTGGAGCGCTGCAGCGCGCAGATCTTCGTCTTCGGACCGATCGCGGCCTTGATGCCTTCCAGATCGATCTCGTTGCCCGGCAGCAGATCCACCTGCTTATACGTGACGCCGAATTCCTGCAGATTGCCGTACGCGTCTCCCTTCAGCCCGATGACGGTCTGCATGGTGTCGTAGGGGTCGCCGTTGCAATAGATGAGTTCGTCGCCGGGACGCAGCAGACCCAGATAGACGGACGCCAGCGCGTGCGTGCCGTTGACGATCGTCGGACGGACCAAACCTGCTTCCGCGCCGAATACGTCCGCGTAGAGCTGCTCCAGCGCGGCGCGGCCCACGTCGTCGTAGCCGTAGCCCGTATTCCAGGCGAAATGCTGGTCGTTGATGCGGGCTTCCTGGAAATGATGCAGCACTTTATATTGATTGAACGTCTGGATGTCGTCCAGGTCGGAAAATACGCAGGCGAGTTTGCTTTCCGCCTCTTCCGTACGGCGGAGAATATCGGCGTCGATGCCGAACTTTTGATTCAGATAGTCGTATGTGAGAAGATTCATAATATTACACAGTTCTTAAGAGATAAGTTACGCGGGTTTCCATACGTTCTTCCACTTGCCGCGGCGGTAGCGTATCGTCATCAGCAGGCAGCGCATGGTCCAGTCCAGGGCCATCGGCAGCCAGACGCCCAGCAGCGAGAAGCCGAAGAAGTGGATCAGGATATAAGCCAGGGGAACGCGGACGCCCCACATGCCGACCATGGACAGGAAGGAAGAAAACTTCGTATCCCCTGCACCGCGCAGGATGCCGCTCACCGTGTTTGCGATGGCGACAAACAGTTCCGCGAACGCCTGCACGCGAAGCGCCTGGGACGCCATGGAGATCGCCTGCTGGTCCGTGGTGAACACGCCCACCAGCTGGGGCGCGAAGATGAACATCAGCACCGCGCACACCGCCATGACCAGGCAGGCGTATTTCACGCATTTGTTGCCCAGTTCTTCCGCTTTGTCCGGGTCGCCGGCGCCGAGCCACTGCGCCACGATCGTCGTCGCCGCCACGCCGAAGCCGTTGATCGGCATATAGCAGACGGATTCCGCCGTATTGGCGTAGCTGTGGGCTGCCACGACGGTGTTCCCCAGGCCTGCCAGCATGCGCGTCGTCGCCAGCTGTCCGGAGCTGAGAACGAGGCGTTCCAGCGCGATGGGAATGCCGAGCCGGTACGTTCTGCGCAGCAGCGGGCCGTTGATGCCGACGATGCGGCTGCGGTCGAACGTGACGAGATTATCTTTGCGAAGCACGAAATACATGGACAGCGAAGCGCTGCAGATGTTCGCCAGGGACGTGCCCATGGCGGCGCCTGCCACGCCTTTGCCTGCGCCGATCATGGTCATCTGCATGCCGAGCAGCGTGATGGTGCGCGTCGGATAGATCAGCAGATAGTTGAACACCACGTTGACCACGTTGTGCAGGATGTTGCAGAACATGGGCCTTCGCGTGTCGCCCATGCCGCGCAGCAGATTGCTGTTGATGGACAGCATGGCGAGGAAGAGCCGGGTCGTGCCGAGATGGAAGATATAGGCGCCGGCATCTTCCCAGATCGTCGGATCCGCGTTCATCCACCGCGCGAAATTCGGCGCGATCACGAAGATGTACAGCGTCGTCAGCAGTCCGCCGAACCATAAGATATGGAACATGGCGTTGCGCATGACTTCCCGCGCGTCTTCCGGATGTTCCTCGCCGATAAAACGGGCGATCATGACGGAAAAACCTATTGCCAATCCGAAATTAAAGCCGTTCGTCAGCATCAGGATGGGATGGTTGACCGCGATGGCCGCCGACGCGTTGACCCCGAGACGGCCGACCATGGCCGTGTCGACGTACATCGTCAGGATCTGCCCGAGCTCCTCGATAAAACTGGGAATGACCAGGCTGAAGATCAGCGCTCTGGCCGGAATGCTGCGGTCGAGGATATTCAATTGCTTACGAGTCGTTGTCATTGTGATTCAGGTCTTCGCCCCACTCGAAGTTCTTGATGAGTTCGCGTTTCGTATTTAGCTTGTGGGCGGCGTAGAGCTGCGTCGTCGTCACGTTGTCGTGATCCAGCAGTTCCTGCACGTCGTAGATGGAATTGCCGCGGCCGATCAGGGACGTGGCGGCCGTAGCCCTTAATTTATGAGGGCTGTAGCCCTGCCGCCGGCTCGTTCCCATCGTGATCGAGGTGTACTTTTTGACGACTTCCCGGATCTGACGGTCCGTCAGCCGCGTACCGCGCAGGGACAGCAGCAGCGCGTCCTTGTTCTCCTCGTCCAGCGTGTCCTCCGGCGCCCTCTCACGGGTCACGTATTCTTCGAACGCCTCCGTGATCGTGTTGTTGATGGGCATGACGGATTCCTTGCCGCGCTTGCGGTAGATCTTGAACTCGCCGCGCTCGAAGTTGAACGAGCTCAGGTTGAGCTGCTGCATCTCCGAAAGACGCAGACCGTAGGTGACCAAAAGCAGAAGCATCAGCTTATCGCGGTATTTCGTCTTCTCCCAGAACTGCTTTTCCTTGTCCGTCAGGCCGTCGCCGGTGACGACGGCGTCCAGCATGCGCATGACTTCGTCGTCCTGCAGCGCTTTGATGACGCGTTCGCCGGGCTTTGGCAGCCGGATCGGGTCGAAACCGTCCGTGATGTTCTGATCCACGAGGCCGTCCCGGTACAGATACTTGAAGAACACGGAGACGGCGGATTTTTTATGAGCCAGCGCCGCGTTGCCGTTCTCATAGACCGTGACGTTGCCCTTTTCGTCCTCCACCTTATACCGTCTGCAATAATCGATAAACAGGTTGACGTCCGGCGACGTGATGCGGTTCAGATCCTCGGGTTTGATCTTTTTCAGTTCCGTGCAAGTCTCCTGCAGTTCCGTCTCCTTCAGCAGATAGCGCAGGAAAAAGCGCAGCTCCCGCAGATATGACAGCCGTGTCATAGGCAGCACGCCGTTGCGCAGGTACATAAAGTAGCCCCGCATCCATCCGGGCAGGGTCTGTTCGATGGCTTCGCACTCCTCGTATATTTCGTTTTCCCGGGCCACGACGTTGTCGGGTTTATCCGATTTGTTGTGGACCCTTATCTTCCGTTCTTCAGCCATGGTTCGATCAGCCGCATCATTTCAGCATAGGCGGGCTCGTCGAAGGCGTCTCCCTTCAGCGTGACCCAATGCATCTGGGGATAGCGCCGCAGCCAGATCAGCTGGCGCCGCGCGTAATGCCGCGTATTTTTGCGGATGAGTTCCGCTGCGTCCGCGGCTGGCCTGCCGTCCCGCAGGCAGTCGATCACTTCTTTGTATCCGATGCCTTTCATCGCGATGTCAGCGGACGTAAAGCCCATAGCCATCAGGCTTCGGACTTCCTGCTCCAACCCGGCTTCTAGGATCTTGCCGACCCGCCGGTCGATCCTGCCGTACAGTTCGCTGCGGTCTCTGTCCAGGCCGATCAGCAGGCTGTCGTAATCCGGATAAGGCGTGACCGCATCCGTGAAAGGCGCCAGTTTCTCTTCGCCGTGCTCCAGGCGTTCGATCGCCCGCAGCATGCGCTTGACGTTGTTCGGGTGGATAGCTTCCGCTGCGTCCGGATCGAGGGAACGCAGGCGGTCATGGATCTTCTGCGGGTCACCGCCGCACGCTTCGAAGACCTGCTGACGGAAGCCGTCGTCGCCCTGCGGCGCGGAAAAATCCATGTCGTAGAGCAGCGCGTTGATATACAGTCCGGTGCCGCCGCTGACGATGGGCAATTTGCCCCGGCCGGAGATCTCCCGGATATAAGACCTGGCTTTTTTCTGGTAAGACGCGACGTTGAACGGCGTTTTCGGATCGATCTCATCCACGAGCCAGTGTCTGGCCTGCGCGCGTTCCTGAAGCGTCGGTTTCGCGCTGCCGACGTCCATGTAGCGGTAGATCTGCATGGAGTCCGCCGAGACGATCTCGCCGTCCAGATCCTGCGCCAGCCGGATTGCGTATTCTGTTTTCCCGCAGGCCGTCGGACCCGTTAAAAACAGTACCTTCATGGGCTATTTTCTCTTAAACTGGCGCTCGAGGTCGCTCTGGCTGAACCGGATCAGCGTAGGCCTTCCGTGGGGGCAGCTGAACGGATTCTCACAGCGGTCGAGCCGCACGAAGAGTTCTCGCATTTCTTCCGGATCCAGATGATCGCCGCCTTTGATGGCTGCTTTGCAGGCGTTGCTCGTGAGTTCTTCCCGTTTCAGCTGGATATCCGCCGCTTTGACCGTGTCCTGCTGCAGGATGTGGATCGCGAAGTCTTCGGCTTCCTGCAGTCCCATGCAGGACGGAATCTCCTTGACGATGACGTCTCCCATGCCGAATTCCTCGATGCGGTAGCCCAGCGTTCGCAGCAGCTGCAGGCGTTCCGTCAGGGAGGCTTTATTGACGGCGCCCATCTGCAGCAGGATCGGCGCCAGGATGGGCTGGGACGGCGCTTCCGCGCCCCGGAAGATCTTCAGGAATTCCTCGTACAGGATGCGTTCGTGTGCCGCATGCTGGTCCACCATGTAAACGTGGTCCTCGTCCTTGGCGATGATGTAAGTCGCGAACGCTTCGCCGATGATCGTCAGCGAAGAAAACAGGATACGCGGTTCTTCGGTCTCCGGTTCTTCCGTATCGCTGTGATAAGGGATCATCTCCTCCTGGACCTGCAGCTGCGCGCGGTCCGATTCCTCCCGAATGCGGGCGAAAAGGTTTTCCGTACGCTGCGGCGCAGATGTTTCCTGTAACGAATTTATGTCAACAATATTCGTTACCGCAATATCCGGAATATCCTCAGAGGCTTGATTATCATAGGGTTTCGCGTATACGGTCTCCGCTTCCCGCAGCAAGGGACGGGCGATAGGCGAAGCTTCCGCTACGCCCTCCTGCTTCAGCAGGCTGCTGCGGATGGCACGGATCATAAAGTCCGATACGCCCCGCTCGTCGTAGAATTTGATCTCCGTCTTATGCGGGTGGATGTTCACATCCACGCTCCGAGGATCGACCTCCAGGAACAGGAACGCCGCCGGATGCCGTCCTTCGAAAAGCTTATCCGAGAACGCCTCTTCCAGCGCGTCCTCCATCACCTTGCTCTTTACCCATCTGCCGTTGACGAAGAACACCTGCATCCGCTTATTGTTGCGCGAATAGGCCGGCGCCGAAACGAAGCCCGCGAGGCTGCGTTCCCCGTCCGAAGCGGCTTTACCTTCGACGGACACCAGACCCTTGGCCATCTGAGGGCTGTAAAGGGTCAAAATCGCCGCTCTCAGGTCTCCTTTGCCCAAAGTGGAGTAAAGGATCGTCCCGTTGGAAACGAGGCGGAAACGGACGTTTGGATAGGCCAGAGCCATCTTCGATACGTAATCGCTGATCAGGCTGGCTTCGGCGTTGTCCGGCTTCAGGAATTTGCGCCTGGCCGGCGTGTTATAGAACAGGTCCGTCACGACGATGGTCGTTCCGTCCTCGCAGGCCGCTTCCGTGATCTCTTCGCAGACACCGCCCTCGATGCGGATCCGTGTGCCTGTCGTTTGATCCGCTGGTTTCGTGATCAGTTCCGTGCGGGATACCGCCGCGATGCTCGCCAGCGCTTCGCCCCGGAAACCCAGCGTGCCGATGGCGTTCAGGTCGTCTTCCGTCGCGATCTTGCTCGTGGCATAGCGCATAAAGGCCAGCTCCACCTCGCCGGAGGGAATGCCGCAGCCGTTGTCCGTGACCCGGATATAATCCTTGCCGCCTTTGCGGATCTCGCAGGTGACCGACGAAGCGCCGGCGTCCAGCGCGTTCTCGATCAGTTCCTTTACGATGGAGACCGGCCGCTCGACGACTTCGCCGGCGGCGATCTTATCCGATAATTCTCTTGGTAAAGCGCGTATCATCTATTGCCTTGCCTTCTCCTGGAGCTCCTCCAGGATGCCGATCGCCTGTGACGGCGTGATGTTCATCAGATCCAGATTCCTTACCATATTCGCCAGTTCGCTGTCCACAGGCGTAAACAGGCTGAGCTGTCTGTCCTGCGGTTCTTCCAGCTGTTTCTTTCCGCTTTTCTTCGCGGGTACAGGCTCCTCTTCCGCCTGGCCCTTTTCCAGCGAATCCAGCTTCGCCTGGGCGTTGTCCAGCACTTCCTTCGGAACGCCGGCCAATTTCGCCACGTGGATGCCGTAACTTCTGGAGGCGCTGCCTTCGACGATCTTATGCAGGAACACGATGTTGCCGCCGCTCTCGGAGACGTCGACGTTCAGATTCTTAACACCTTTGATCGTATCCGCCAATACCGTCAGTTCGTGGTAATGCGTTGCGAACAGCGTGCGCACACGGCGCTGCGGCTTCGTCAGCCGCTCGACCGTCGCCCAGGCGATGGACAGGCCGTCGTACGTGCTCGTGCCCCGGCCGATCTCGTCCAGGATGACGAGGCTCTTCTCCGTCGCCGTATTCAGGATATAGGCGAGTTCGCTCATCTCGACGAAGAACGTGGACTGCCCCATGGCGATGTTATCCGACGCGCCGATCCTTGTATAAATCCGGTCGCAGAGACCGATCTTCGCGCTGTCCGCGGGAACGAAGCAGCCCGCCTGCGCCATGAGCACGATGAGGGCCAGCTGGCGCATATACGTGGATTTACCGGCCATGTTCGGGCCGGTGATCAGCAGCATGCTGGCGTCGCTGCGGTCGAGGTACACGTCGTTGGAGACGAAGACGCCGTCCTTGATCGTCGTTTCGATCACGGGGTGGCGGCCCTTGCGGATGACGATCTCGTCGCCGCCGTTCACCTCCGGCTTGACGTAGTTCAGTTTGACGGAGCTCTCCGCGAAACTGCACAGCACGTCGATCTGCGCGATAGCGGAACCGGTGCGCTGCAGCGCGTCCGATAAACCCTGGATCTTTTTGCGAAGATCCGTAAACAACCGGTATTCCAGGTCGTTGATCTTGGCCTGGGCGTTCAGCACGATGCTTTCCTTTTCCTTCATTTCGGACGTGATAAAGCGCTCTCCGCCCACGAGGGTCTGCTTGCGGATATAGTTCTCCGGCACCTGGTCCTTGAAGGAATTGCTGACCTCGATATAATAGCCGAACACCTTGTTATAACCGACTTTCAGGGTCTTGATGCCGGTGCGTTCCTTTTCCGTGTTCTCCAGGGACGCGATCCAGACCTTGGCGTCTCTGGCGCCGGCGTTCAGTTCGTCCAGATCGGCGCTGTAGCCGGGGCGTATCATGCCGCCTTCCCGCACGGTGAACGGCGGTTCGTCCACGATCGCTTTTTCGATCTCGTCTGCGACGGAGGGCAGCGCGTCCATGCTTTCGGACAGTTCTCCGGGCAGCCCTTCCCTGCCGCGCAGCGTCTCCTTGATGTCGGATGCGTGCAGCAGCGACGTCTTCAGAGCGATCAGATCTCTCGCGTTCGCGGTGCCGCAGGCGAAGCGGGCGGTCAGACGCTCCAGGTCGTACACGTATTTCAGGGATTCCCGCAGATCGTTGCGCAGCAGGATATCTTCTGTCAGCAGTTCGACGGCGTTCAGGCGTTTTTGGATCGGCCCGAGGCTGTTCAGGGGCTGCCGCAGCCACTGTTTCATCCTGCGGGACCCCATAGCTGTCCGGCAGCGGTCCAGCACGCCGAGCAGGGAGCCCTGCACCTTGTGCTCGAACAGGGTCTCGGTCAGCTCGAGGTTCTTGATCGTGGCCTTGTCCAGGTTCATGGAATCGCCTGTTTCCTGGATCTGCAGCTTCTGCAGATGGGTCACGTCCTGTTTCTGCGTCTGGCGGATATAGCCAAGGATGGATCCGACGGCGTAGAACAGCAGCGGAACGTCTTCCTCCGCGAGACCCGCGGATTTTTCGCTCTCTGCGCCGAAATGGCGGCAGATGTTCTCGCCGCAGATCCGCTGGCCGAACGTATCGTTTCCTGCGCGGAACGCGTACAGTCCGTCCATGTAGGACAATTGCTCCCACAGCCACGGATCCTCTTCTTCGGAGACGTTCACCAGGATCTCTTTGGGCTGGATCTTCGTGATCTGCGCCAGCAGCATCTGCCTGCGGTCTTCGCCGGTCAGCTGCAGCGCGAAGAATTCACCGGTGGAGATGTCGCACCAGGACAGGCCGAACCCGTCGCCGCTTTCGTATAAAGACGCGAGGAAGTTGTTGTCCTTTTCGTTCAGGATCGCTTCGGACAGAACGGTGCCGGGCGTGACCACGCGGATGACGTCCCGTTCGACGAGGCCTTTGGAAAGCGCAGGGTCGGTCAACTGCTCGGCGATCGCGACTTTATAGCCTTTCTCCACGAGTCTGGCGATATAGTTCTCGCAGGCGTGGTAAGGCACGCCGCACATGGGGGCGCGCTCCTCTTCACCGCACTGTTTGCCGGTGAGGACGAGGTCCAGTTCTCTCGCGGCGGTCTTGGCGTCGTCGAAAAACATCTCGTAGAAATCGCCGAGACGGTAAAAAAGGATGCAGTCGGGATACTGCTCCTTCGTCGCCAGATATTGCCGCATCATGGGAGAAAATGCCATAGTGACCTCTTATAATATTTGTTATCGCCTTCGGGGTCCTGTCGTCCAACGCATCCTCATGCCGTCGCTTCGCTCATCCGCGACCGCAACTCTTGGGAGTCACGGCGTTCGCTTCGCTCCGTCATGAGCCTCTTTGGACGCCACCCCTCAGGCGTATGATGAATCTAATTCTTTTTAAAACTTCTAAATCGATGAAGTAAAAATTTGGTTGAAAATCAGTGGCATTCACATGGCCCTCGCCACGCATATGGATTGCCTTTTTTAATAATAGTTTTATTGATTTAAATACGTTGCTGAGGAAATATTTCGGACAAGCCGCCAGCCTCTTTGGACGCCACCCCTCAGGCGTATGATGCATCTAATCTTTTGAAATAGCGTGTCCGAAGACGGACTCTCACGAATCGATTAACGGTCTAACTCTTTGTGCGCTTTTTCGACAATATCCGCAATCATATCTTCGCTTACGTCGCATTGCGTCTCTGTTTCTTTCCTGAGCAATACCAGATACTCGATATTGCCCTTGGTGCCTTTTACAGGCGAATGATCCAGATCGAGGGCGGAAAAGCCGCTCTCCGCCGCATAGCCGAGCACGTTCGCGATCACCTGGCGATGGACGGCCGGGTCGCGGACGATGCCGTTCTTGCCCACCTGCTCGCGGCCGGCTTCGAACTGCGGCTTGATCAGGCAGACCATATGCGCGCTGTCTTTCAGCAGCGATGCCGCCGGTCCCAGGATATGCTTCAGCGATATGAAGGACACGTCCGTGCAGGCGAAATCCATCCGGTCCGCGAAATCTTCAGGCTTCGCGTAGCGGAAATTGTATTGCTCCATGCAGACGACCCGCTCGTCGCTGCGCAGCTTCCAGACCAGCTGGTTCGTGCCGCTGTCCACGGCGTAAACTTTTACGGCGCCTTTCTGCAGCATGCAGTCTGTAAAACCGCCGGTGGATGACCCGATGTCGATGCAGATCCTGCCGGTCATATCCAGTTCGAAGCGTACGAGCGCGCGGGCCAGTTTCAGACCGCCCCGCGACACGTAGGGGCAGTCGTCGCCCCGCACTTCGATGACCGCGTTTTCCGCGACCGCCGTACCGGCTTTGTCGCAGCGCTGGCCGTCCACGAAGACGAGTCCCGCCATGATGACGCGCTTGGCTTTTTCCCTGGTCTCGCAGAGCCCCTGTTCGACCAGAAGTACGTCAATTCTGCTCTTCAAGCCAGCTCACCGCCGTTTCTGCGACCGACTGCGGATCCAATCCGTAGCGTTTTTTGAGTTCTTCCGTACTGCCGTGTTCGATAAAGCGGTCCGGCCAGCCCATCACCTTGATGCGGCACTCCGCATTCTTTTCCGCCGCCAGCGCCGCAATGCGCGTACCGGCGCCTTCGCATACGTCGCCGTCTTCCAGCGTGATGACGTGCCGGTACTGCCGGAATATCTCCTCGAGAAACGTTTCGTTCAAAGGTTTCAGCACCCGCAGATTATAAACGGCGCAATGGATGCCTCTCTCTTCGAGAAGATCCGACGCCTCCATGGCGTCCGCGACGCTGCTGCCGGCAGCCAGGATGCACATGTAGCGGCCTTCTTTCATCTGCTGCGGCCGGCTGACCCCTGCGGGAAGCGCGTATTCGGACAGATCCGAAGCTTTTCCTCTCGGATAGCGGATGGCCACGGGTCCGTTCACGTTCAGCGCGTACTGCAGCATGGCGACGAGTTCCGGCCCGTCCTTCGGCGCCAGAACGGTCATGTTCGGCATGGAAGACAGATAAGCGATATCGAAACTGCCCTGGTGCGTCTCGCCGTCTCTTCCGGTCACGCCGCTGCGGTCCAGCGCAAACACGACCGGCAGGTTCTGCAGACAGACCTCGGTCAGGACCTGGTCGTACGCGCGCTGCAGGAACGTGGAATAAATGGCGACCACGGGCTTCAGACCGCCGAGCGCCAGCCCTGCGGCGAACGAGACGGCATGCTGTTCCGCGATGCCGGCGTCGAACACCCGTTTCGGAAAACGTTCCTTCATGACGGACAGCCCGGTGGCATCCATCATGGCCGCCGTGATGGCGACGATGCGGTCGTCTTCCGCCGCTTCTTCCGCCAGAGCCGCGCCGAACACGTCGGAGTAGCTGCCGGAAGGTTCGTCCGGCGCCGAGATCGCCGTCGAGGGATCGAACGGTCCGATGCCGTGGAACTTGCTGGGGTTCTTTTCGGCGGGCACAAAGCCCTTGCCCTTCTTCGTGATCACGTGGATGAAGACCGGACGGTACTGCTGCTTCGCAGCCTCCAGCACCTCGGTGAGCGCGTCGATATCGTGCCCGTCCACAGGACCGTAGTATTTGAAACCCATCTGTTCGATCATGCCGCCGTGCACGACCGTATGCTTCAGCGCGTCTCTCGCTGCGGCCAGGCCTCGCTGCACGCGCGGCATGTTGCGCGTCGCGTGTTTGATGTCCTTCTTCAATTCCAGATATCTGCCGGACGTTCTCAGCTGCTGCAGGTGCCTCGCCACGCCGCCCACGTTCGATCCGATGGACATCTCGTTGTCGTTTAAGATGACGATGAGGGGCGTACGCGAAGCGCCGGCGCTGTTGAGCGCTTCATAGGAAACGCCGCAGTTCAGCGCGCCGTCTCCGATGACCGCGACGCAGGCATAGTCTTCCCCTTTCAGGTCTCTGGCCGTCGCGTAGCCGAAAGCGGCAGACACGGACGATCCGCTGTGACCGGCATCGAACGCGTCCGCGCGGCTCTCCATCCGCTTCGGGAAGCCGGAGATGCCGTCGAGCTGCCGCAGCGTCTCCATGGCGTCCCAGCGCCCGGTAAGCATCTTGTGCACGTAGGTCTGATGGCCCACGTCCCAGACGATGCGGTCCCGGAACACGTCGAAGACGCGGTGGATCGCGATGGTCAGTTCCACGACGCCCAGATTGGAGGCCAGATGGCCGCCGGTGCGCGAAACGTCGTCCAGGAGTTTTTCCCGGATCTGCACCGCCAGCAGCTCGAGGCTGCGGGTGTCCATATACTTTACGTCTTCCGTCAGCATGTTTTCCTTGTTTTTATTATTCATTACCGAACGATCTCCGATTCCAGGAAGTCGATGACGCAGTTGAAGACTTCCGCTTCGTCGTAATACTTCTCCATGGCGTCTCTAGCCTTCGCCAGATGACCCATCGCCAGATCGATGGAGGTTTCCAGTCCGTATAGAGACGGATACGTCGCTTTGTTCAATTCGGCATCCATGTGCGTTTTCTTCCCCAGCGCCTTTTCGTCTCCGATGACGTCCAGGATGTCGTCCACGATCTGGAACGCGAGGCCGAGATGTTCGCCGTAGATCCGCAGGTCGCCCTGCATCTGTTCGTCCGCGCCGCCCAGATAACCGCCTGCCAGCGTGACGCTTTTGATGAAAGCCGCGGTCTTATTCGCGTGGATGAACGTCAGCATATCTTCCGAACAGGCTTTCCCTTCGTTCTCGACGTCCGCGACCTGGCCCGCGACCATGCCGCGCACGCCTGTGCCCTTGGAGATCTCGAACGCAGCCTTGGCCAGCCGCTTCAGCCTTTCCGGATCGTCCAGGAACAGCAGCATATGCTTCGTCATGACCTCATAGGCGGCGGACAGAAGACCGTCTCCTGCCAAAATAGCGATGTCCTCGCCGTAGACCTTGTGATTCGTCAGCATGCCGCGGCGGTAATCGTCGTTGTCCATGGCCGGCAGATCGTCGTGGATGAGCGAATAGGTTTGAATGTATTCCGCCGCGCAGGCGAACGGCAGGACAAATTCTTCTTTCTCTTTGCACATCAGGGCCGCGGCCATCATCAGCACGGGACGGATGCGTTTGCCGCCCGCCGTCAGGCTGTAGCGCATGGATTCGTACAGCGTGCTGCATTTCTGGTCGATGACCGGCATGAAATCCAGGATGTGATCGTTCACCAGATTCCTCAGTCTGTTGAATTCAGGGCTGTTCATTCTTCAAACGCCTCCGTCGTGCCTTCCTGCGGTTTGTAGATCTCTATTTTCTGCCTGGCACCGTCGAGGATGCTCTTGCAGCGGTTATACAACAGAATACTTTTATCGTAAACCTCCACGCTCTCTTCGAGCCCCAGACGGCCGCTGCGCAGCGATTCCGCCGTTTCCTGCAGCGCCGCCAGCGCCTCTTCGAACGTCATGGATTCGATCTTCTTTTTACTCATGGATTGATACCTCCTGCACCAGGCAGACCAGGGTGCCGTCTTTAAAACGCAGATCCATGCTGTCGCCCTTACGGAACGCGGCCGCCCTGTCCTGCCAGGAGCCGTCTTTGCGCGCCATGGCGTAGCCTTTTTCCAGCACGTTCATGGGATTGGACAGATCCGCGTCGTTCTTCAGCAGGTTCAGCCGGCTTTCCGCTTCCTGCAGCAGGCTGCGGATGCTGTGTTCCGCGCTGTCCCGCAGTCGCTGCAGCGTCAGCGCGTAATTCTCGAACCCCGCCTCGAGGTTCGAATACAGACGCTGGGGCGTATACAGCCGCAGCGTATCGATCAGGGCCGCCATGTGCGGCACGGCCAGTTCTGCCGCAGCCGTCGGCGTGGCGCCCCGCAGATCCGCCGCGTAGTCCGCGATCGTAACGTCCACTTCGTGACCCACGGCAGAGATCACCGGGATGTTCGAAGCGCGGATCGCCCGCGCGACGGTTTCTTCGTTGAAGCACCAGAGATCCTCTGCGGATCCCCCGCCCCGGCCCGCGATGATCACGTCCAGATCCGGAAACAGGCGGTTCATCTCGGAAAGACCCTCCGCGATGCTGGCTGCGGCATCCGGACCCTGCACGATGCAGGGATAGACGAGCACGTCGACGAGCGGATTGCGCCGTTTGACCGTCGTGATGACGTCGTGGACAGCCGCTCCCGTCGGGGAAGTCAGCACGCCGATCCGCTTCGGGAACGCCGGAATGGGTCTTTTGACAGACGGATCGAACAGGCCCTCCGCTTCGAGTTTTTTCCGCAGATTCTCGAACGCGATCTTCAGGGAGCCTTCCCCCTGCACGTCGATGTCCCGCACGTAGACGGAATAACTGCCGCCCCGCTCGTAAACGGACAGGCTGCCGTAGAGGATCAGCTCCATGCCCTCCGAGATGTCGTAACGCAGGGTGCCGACGCGTTCCCGGGGCAGAAAACAGCTGATGCGGGACGTCTCGTCCTTCAGCGTAAAGTACCAATGCCCGGCCGAATGCTTCGTCAGGTTCGAGATCTCGCCCTTGACGGAGAGATTCATCAGGATGGGATCCGTCGCCAGGATGCGCCGGATATAGCTGTTCAGTTGTGATACCGAGACCGGTTTCAGCGGCAACGGGCACCTCCGAAGAGACTGACCCCCACAGCGTTGTCGCTGCAGAGGCGCGCGTCTCCGAACACGTAATTCTTATCTTTGCAATAGTTTCTCACGAACCGGCTGCAGGCAACGCCTCCCGTCACGAGCAGGAAGGCTGCCCCTGTTTCCGCCAGCGCTGCGTCCGCGATGGAGCAGAAACTCTCCGCGATGCGTTCCATCGCGAAAAAGGCGGCTTGCTGCTGCGACAGCTGCCCGGCGATTTTCGGCGATTTCAGCTGCGTTTCCAGCCCGGACAGGTTCAGATACGTTTTCTGCGCAAAAACGCGGGAAAACGGGTTTTTAAGGCCTTCTGGGGCATATCCGCAGGCCAGGTCGTCTATCGACTTTCCCGCCGGGAACGGATAGCCGAGATCCACGCCCATGCGGTCCAGCAGCTGCCCGTAGGAAATATCCTTCGTTCCGCCGCAGATGCGGCAGCTGCCGTCCGGTTCGCGCAGCACGAGCTCCAGCGTCCCGCCGGAAAGATGCGCGCACAGCAAGGTCTGTCCGCTGTCCGGACCGGCGTCCGAACCGTAAGCGGCAGCCCGGATGTGTCCTTCCTGATGCGAGCAGAACAGCAATTTTGCGCCCGTCTGCGCCGCCAGGATCCTCGCGGCGTTCACACCGGCCGTAAAGACCGGCATGTACGAGCCTTCCTGGGCCCGCGGCCGGTCGCTGACGGCGACGGCCTTCAGCTCCGCGCCGAAGCGGGGAAGAACCCGTTCCAGCAGCACCGGCAGGTTGTTCCAGTGCTGGAACAGCGCGTCCGACTGCCGCAGCCCCTTTTCGCCGGACTTCACCGTCAGCAGCACGCGCTCGTCTGCCAGGATCTCCCGGGTACGCGCGTCCGTGACCGCAACGGAAGTCGTATAGTTGCTGGTATCCAGGCCGAGGACGAGATCACGCATCGGGAGTCTCTTTTGCCGTCCTGCTTCTGGAGTAATTGCCGAGCACGCCGTTGACGAAACGGCCGGATTCCTCGCTGCCGAATTTCTTCGCGATGTTGACGGCTTCGTTGATCGCGACTCCTTCCGGCGTCGTTTCTTCCGCGAACGTCATCTCCGCGATGGCCACGCGAAGCACCGCCAGGTCGACCTTCGCGATGCGGTCCTTATGCCAGTGTTCCGCGTTCGCTTCGATCGCCGCGTCCACCTCTTCCATATGGTCCGCGAAAGCGCCGTATACGCTGTTCACGTAATTCTTCTGGTTTTCGGGCGGATAGAACTCCAGGAACGCGTCTTTGCATTCCGGAGAGAAGTCGTTTCTCGCTTCCATGGAGAACAGCAGCTGCATCGCCAGTTCTCTTGCCTGTGATCTTTTCATTGTTCCTGTTGATTTCCTTTCGCGTCCGGGTTTCCCGTGACGCCCATGATATGGATATTCACCTGGGAGATCTTCGTGTTCGTCAGATCTTCCAGCCGATTCTTGACGTTTTCCTGGATCTTCCACGCCGTGTCCGGGATCTTGGCGCCGAACCGCACGTTCAGATAGACGTCGATCACCAGTCCCTTGCGGGTCTCGGCGATGCGGACGCCTTTCGTGCCTTCGATCTCCTTGCTCAGCGCGGGCAGCGGCGCCATCTCGGCTACGCCGTCCGTATGGAGCACCGCGTTCATCGCGCAGACGGCGAAAATCTCCTGCGGCAGTTTTTCTTTCGGGTTCAGATCATCCATCTCTGCATGCCAAAAAAACGGTCAATAAAACACCAATATAATTATACCAAAAAGAGGCCTGTTCTTCAATGGAACAAGCCTCTTTGTTTCGTTCTGTTTTTCGCCCTTACAGACTGTTCAGATACTCCTGTTTATACTGTTCGAACGTCGCCGCGTCTTCCGCGAAATTGTGCTCGCCGGAGCCGTCTCCCTTCAGCACGTAATAGATGTATTCCGTGCTTGCCGGATACAGGGCGCCTTCGATGCTGGCTGCGCCGCTGGAACAGATCGGTCCGACGGGAAGACCCGCGTAGGCGTAGGTGTTATAAGGGGAATCGACTTCCAGATCGCTGTAGTAGACTCTGTCCTTCCATTCGCCCAGGGCGTAGAGAACGGTGGCGTCGATCTGCAGCTTCATGCCCATATCCAGACGGTTGTAGATGACGGACGCGATCTTGTCCCGGTCCGTCGCCGCCTTGGATTCTCTCTCCACGAGGGATGCCAGGGTCACCATTTCGTGGACGGTAAGCCCGTTGACGGTGCCGCCGTCCGTGCCGCCGGCTTCCTGCCAAAGCGGCGTAAACACGGTGTCAAACTGGCTCAGCATGCGCTCCACGATGTCGTGCGCCGCTGCCCCCACAGGCACCCGGTAGGTCTCCGGATACAGGAAGCCTTCCAGGCGGTTGGCCTTCGCCGAGACGGCGCCGCTGGGATCCGCCTCGTTCGTGACCCCGTTCAGGAACCAGAAGACCGACTCCCAATCCTCCTCGCAGGCTGCGTAGAATTCCTCCGGGCTTGCGATGAGTCCTTCCTCCGCCAGCTTTTCGGCCGTATCCTTTACGGTGTAGCCCTCCGGAATGGTAAAGCTGACTTCCGCCTTGCGGCCGCTCTGCAGCAGTTCCATGATCTCCGAAGTGGTCATGGAAGGCGAGAACTGGTAATCGCCCGCCTGGAACGTACCGTCCAGCCCGTTCAGCCTGGATTTCATCTTAAACTTCTTAACATCCGGAATGATGCCGTTGTCGTACAGGATCTGGGCGATGCTCGTCGTCGTCGATCCGGACGGGATGGTGACGGCGACAGAAGCCGTATCCGACGGATCCAGCGCAACGTCGTAGTTCTTATAATCCGTGTAGACCTTGCTCGCGATGATGTAGATCAGCGCGAAGACGACAAGCAGAAGCAGGATGATGAACCCTGCGCCGCCCTTCTTTTTCTTTTCTCTTTTACCTGCCATAAATACCCCTTTGTTTCAGGAAATATAAGATTCCAACCACGGTATTATACCATAAAAACGGCTATCAGCCCAACAGATCCAGCACCTGCTGCGCCAGTTCTTTCAGTTCCGCCGATTCCCGCCATTTCAGCAGCGACTGCAGAGGATTTTTCAACGCTTCTGCGCCGGGAAGTCCGCTTCCGGTCTCCGGATCCAGATGATGCGCCAGGCAGCGCAGCATGCGAATGACATGAATCTCTTCCTCATCGTCCAATGCTTCTTCGACCAGGTCCATCCCGGATTCGACGGTCATCTCTTCCAGCGTTCCGAACGGAGCGGCAAAGTCCTCCGCCGTTTCGACGTTTACGATCGTACTGCGGTACAAAAGGAACGTTCCGATCTTCAGCGCCGCCTCGCATTCGCCGTATTCGATCATGCAGTAATCCGGAGAACAGTACTCGGCTATACCTTCGAACACATTTCCGTCGCAGTCTGTGACCCGTGTGAGTTTATCGTCGTAAACGCTCAGGTCTTTCCGGTTCAGCAGCCAGGCGAATCCCTTCGCCGTGCGCAGATCCGGGTCTTTAAAATGATTGCCGGGGTTCCATTCCAGTGTGGTTTCTGCGAATTGTTCCTCCAGGATCTTCTGCGTTCTGCGGATCGGATCCGCCGCGCTTTTCTCTTTTTCGCCGAGGCTGAGATAAGCGGAGAACACCTGTGTATGATGCGCTTGCAGATATTCCGTGAATCCGGGGAACCATACGGACGGAGAGACAGCCGCGACGTGGTCGAATTCCTCTGTTTTCGTCACTGTCCACAGAGCGAACAGACCTGCCAGCGAGTAGCCGCCCAGATACAGCTTCGCCTCCGGCGCATCCTGCCGCAGGATCCGGACTTGTTCCAGCAGATCCCGGAACGTACTCTCAGCACCGCCGCCGAAGCCCTCGTCTCCAAAGACCGCAGGCGCTTCCCACGGCGACAGATCGTTGTTCCAATCCGTTACCTGAAACGTGAGCAGACGGAAATCCTTCCGCTCTGTCAAGGCGCAGATCTGTTCGTATTCGCGCTGCAGAAAAGCATTTTCCTGCCCGCCCGTGATCTGGATCAGAACGTCTTTCGCGGCCGGGTCCCCGAACCGCATTCCTTGCGTCAACATTGCCTATTTCCTCAGATAATCCGCCGAGACGGGAAATTCGAAATACGTATCCGGATACGGTTCGTCCTTCAGCGTAAAATGCCACCACTCGCAGTCGTAAGGAACAAACCCGCTTCGTACCATGACGTTCTGCAGCAGCATGCGGTTTTCGTACTGTTCGTCCGTGACCCCGCGGTAATCCGGATGGGAGAGCTCGCTGAAAAAGTCGAACGGTCCGCCCATATCGACCTCTTTGCCGGTCTTCATATCCAGCAGCGTCACATCGACCGTACTGCCGCGGCTGTGGCTGGACTTGCTGGCGATATAGCCTTTTTCGAACAGTTCCGTCTTGTTCAGATCCGGGTAGAAATACGGTTTCATCCGGATATCCGTATCTTCGATGCCCCACAGCACGAAATGGCGCACCGCCCCGGCAGGACGGTACGCGTCGAAGACTTTGATGCGGTAACCGAGCACGTTCAGCTCGTTCGCAGCAGCTTTCAGGGCTCTCGCCGCTTCCTGCGTGCAGAGCGCAGCCGGTTCTTCATAACAGTCGATGCGGTCGCCGATGAAGTTGTAGGTGGAATAGTAGCGGATCTCCTGCACGATCGAAGGAACGTGCTCCGCCAGCACGACGAAACCGGAAGGATCCATCGCGGCTTTCTTCTCGAGGTCGGTCATCGCTCAATACCCCAGTTCCTCATCGATCAGAACGACAGTGTAATGCGCGCCTGCGGGCTTGGTCCACAGAACGGACAGATTGCGGCAGATCCGGTCCGGGCTTTTGCAGTCATAGCAGCGGTCCGCTTTGACGGCGCAGGGCGTTTTCCGGTTCAAACGCTTCGCGTTCAGCGGCGCCGCGACGTTGCGGGCGCGATGCAGCGCTGCCTCGAAGTCCGGCGCGACCTTGTTTTTGCCTGCGATCAGGAAAACTTCCTCCGGACCGTAGGAGATCGCCGCCACCCGGTTGCCGGTGTTGTCGATGTTCACGATCTCACCGTGTTCCGAGATGCCGTTCACCGAACTGATATAGACCTGCGCGCGGGTCGCGGCGCTGCGCGTCTGGACGGGGGTCATCCCCTCCGGCACTTCGTCGTGCCAGTATACCCTATTGTGACCCGCCAGTTTCCCGAACAGGCCCAGTTGATGGACCGTCAGGGAACCGCCGATGCCGACGGTCTTTCCGTCGATGCGCGCATCGATCGCTTCCGCTGCCTCCGTTCCGGTCGCGAACGTCAGGACTTCGTAGCCTTTGTTTTCCAGGCTTTTCTTCAGAACGTCAAACATTTTCTCCTCCTCTATGAAATGATCGTCACGCCGGGCGCGGTTTCGCGTACATAGGGAATGACCTGGCCTTCGTAACGTCTTTCCACGAAGACGATCAGTCCGCTGACGTCTTTGCTGACAAATCCGATGCATTCTCCGTAGATGCGCACGAACGCCAGGTTGTCCCAGGCGATCCGCACGACCTGTTCATCCTCTTTGTTCAATTCCACGCCGTTCTCGTCCAGCGTCAGGATCGACGTTCTTTTGTCGTCCATCATCCGCTTTCTGAGTTTTTTCAAAGCGGAATAATACGCGATATCGAAAACGAACAGGACAGCCAGAAGCGCCATCAGCACTTTTGTAAGCGTATCCGAACCCCAGGCGATGGTCATCGCGGCCATGATCACGAACATGACCGCCGCGGCGATGCCCAGCAGCTTATAAGTCTGGAGCATGTTTTCCACCTTGCGGCCCGGTTTCTTCAACAGGCTGCGGTACTGCGCCATCATGTTGACTGCGTCCGTATAAAACGCGTCGCTTCCGTTATGATCGATCAGGATCTGCATATCTTATTTTCCTACTTGTAAATGATTTATAACTTTTTTCGAATGATCCGGGGAAAACACGTGCTCAGATACTGCCCGCACTGCTGGCAGTCCGAAATGGCCGGCGCCTCTTCGTCCGGTACGGTATCCCAGCCTTTCCCTGTATAATATTCCGGCACTTTCGCACAGCCCCAGATCTCTTTTGCACCGAGGCGCTTCGCTTCCTTCAGAGCGGTCTTCATCAGGGCTTTGCCGATACCCTCCTTGCGCCAGCCGTCCTTTACGGCCAGGTCTTTCAGGATGAAACGTCCATCTTTCTCCTGCAGTACGGCGCCGCCCAGCAGTTCTCCGTATCCGGCTGTGCAGGCCCACATCTTCCGCACGCCTTCCGGAGGAAACGCTTCGATCTTCACGTCCAATCCGCATTCTTGGAAGAGCAAGCTCAGCGCGTGATAATCCTCCGTTTCGTCGATCTGCGGCCTTCCTTCCGGAAGTTTGCCGTCCGGAAGCCCTTCCTGATACAGACGGTTCACCTTCTGCTGCGCGTCCAGCGCGATATGCTTCCGCCGCAGCGCGTCCCGGTCCGCCAGGACCGCCAGCATCTCGTCCGCGAATTCTTCAGGCGGAACCAGGCCCGCCCGGCTGACGTAGGCGATCATGCGCCGGGATGTGTATTCCGTACGCATCTGTTCCGCGACGAGACCGGCGAACTCGGACGGATACCCTTTGCGGATCATCAGGGCATAGAGTTCTTCGCTGCGTTTTTCCATCTTATGCTTCGCTTTCATCCAGCAGAAGGATGTCATCCATGGACAGCCTCGGCCGCTGCTCCGGCGATTCCGCGCCGTAACCGACTGTCAGAATACCGCTGACGTAGTAATCGTCCGATATGCCAAGCGCTGTGCGCATCTCCCTCTGGTCGAACCAGCCGGTCCAGCAGGTGTTCAGGCCCATGTGCTGCGCCTGCAGGATCATGAAGGACACGGCAATGGCCGTATCGCGGATGACGAGCTTGATCAGGTTCGAAGCGCCGGTCTCCGTGGTATCTTCGGGCACGGCATATTCGGCAGATCTGCTCTTCATGTCCGCAAGGCAGGCGATAAAAACAGGCGCCTCCATCATCCACTGCTGGTCGTGATCGGCCTTGACGATGGGCATTTTTCTGGCTTTGTCCCGGATCACCATAAAGCGCCAGGGCTGCGTATTGCTGCCGGACAGCGACAGCCTGCCCGCTTCCAGGATCTCCATGACCTGCTCTTTCGTAACGTCTTTCTCCAGATACCGGCGGACGCTGCGTCTTTCCGCGATCTCTTTCATGATGCTCATGATCTTGCCTCCTGTATTCGTTTCAAAAAAGGCGGAAAGCAATCCCTTGCCTCCCGCCGTACGTGTTCGTATCGTAGATCCGTTATAAAGTTAGATCAACCCTTGGATCTGCCCAGATAAGAACCGTCTCTGGTATCGATCTGGATCATTTCGCCTTCTTCGATGAAGATGGGCACCTGAACGGTCGCGCCGGTCTCGACGACAGCGTTCTTCGTGACGTTCGTGGCGGTATCGCCTTTGACGCCCGGTTCGGTCTCGATGACCTTCAGGTCGACAAAGTTCGGCGCTTCCACGAGGAAGGGCTTTTCCTTGAAGAAGGAAACGGTGACTTCGTCGTTCTCACGGATGTACTTGATGGCGTCTTCCACGATGTCCTGCGTGAACGGGACCATGTCGAACGTATCCGGATCCATGAAGTAATACAGTTCGCCGTCGTTGTAGGAATAGGTCATCTTCTTGCGGTCGATGTGGGCCTGTTCGAACTTATCGCTCGGGTTGAACGCTTCTTCACGGGTGGCGCCGGTGAGGATGTTTCTGTACTTGGTGCGCACGAAAGCAGCGCCCTTGCCGGGCTTAACGTGCTGGAAGGAGATGACGACGTGGGGTTCGCCGTTGATCTCGAAGGTAATGCCGTTTCTGAAATCGCCTGCGGTAATCATTGGTTCTGTTTTCCTCCAAATTTATAAAGATTAGATGATGATTAACTCTTTGGGAGCTGTTAACGTAAGATTAATTATACCATCGGCTTTGACGATGCACAAGTCTTCGATGCGTACGCCGAATTTTCCGGGAAGATAGATGCCCGGTTCGATGGACATGATGGTGTTTTCCTTGATCTCGTGCGGATACATCGGGCTGAACCGGGGCGCTTCGTGGATCTCCAGACCCGTTCCGTGACCCAGGCCATGGCCGAAATACTCGCCGTATCCGGCCTCCGCGATGATGTCTGCCGCGATCTTGTGGCATTCGTCCCCTTTCATGCCCGCATGGATCTGATCGCAGCAGGTCTGCTGGGCCAGCCGGACGACTTCATAGACGCGCTTCATCTCGTCCGTAGCGTGACCGACCGCGACCGTGCGGGTCATATCCGCGTGGTAGCCGCCGACCATGGTTCCGTAGTCCATCGTGACGAAATCGCCCGCTTCGATGCGCTTATCGCCGGGCACCCCGTGCGGATAGCTGCTCTTGGCGCCGGAGACGCAGATCGTATCGAAAGAGATGCCCTCGCCGCCGTGGGTGAGCATCCAGTGCTCCAGTTCGACCGCGGCTTCTCTCTCGGTAACGCCGGGCTTTAAATAGTCCAGCATGTGCAGAAACGCCCGCGCGGAGATCTCCTCCGCCTGCCGGGTGAATTCCATCTCCTCTTCGTCCTTGACCATGCGCAGGTCTTCCACGAGGCCTTCGACGGGAAGGATTTCCTTGCCTTCGAGCTTCTTCGTAAAGTCGAGGTAATCGTTCAGGGGCAGATAATCTCTCTCCACGCCGATCTTCGTATAGGGGCAGGCCTTCAAAAGGTCGATGGGGCGGGCTGTGCCGCTCGTCTCATAGAAGTTCAGCCAGGTGAGTTCCTGCGCCATCTCCCGGTAGCGAAAGTCCGTCAGGATCGTCGCCCGCGTAGGCGTGATCCACAGCGTGCAGTCGTTGCCCTTCTTGCCTGTGAAATAGGAAACGTTTTCGACGTGGTTGATATACAGTCCGTCGATGCCGGCGTCCGCAAACTTTGCCTGCAGACGGGCGATCCTCTCTTCATACTTATTTTTCAAAGCGAACCGCCTCCCCCAGGATGCCGTAGATCTCGGACACGACCTGCGTATAAGCCATCTCTGCCGCGAAATACTGGGCTGCCAGCGGGTCCTGCGCGACCACGGCGTACAGCTGCTGCACCTGCTGCATCATTTCTTCGGGCGCCTTGCCGCCGTTCAGCATCATCTGGGTCTGGACTTCCATGTTCTTTTCCTGGAAATCGTTCACCATCTTAGCCAGGGACGGTTCCGCGTCCACGCGCGCCTTGACGGCCGCGTAATTCTTATACTGGTCGGTCTCCTTCAGGGATCTCGCCAGATCGTGCGCCAGATCGTATACGTTGTTCATGCGTTATACCTCCATAAATACCGGTATGATCACGGGGCTGCGCTCCGTTTTTTCATAGATAAAGTTCCGCAGTCTTCCTTTGCAGATGTCCGCCATGGCGTTGATGTCGTGCTTGCCCGAGTCGAGGCAGAACATGAGCTCTTCTTCCACAACGATGCGCGCGTCCTCCAGGAAGTTCTTATACTCCTTTACGTACACAAAGCCTTTCGATACGAGCTGCGGACCGCTGACGAGGCGGCCGTTTTCGAAACAGGCTGCCATGACGATCAGGCCCGCTTCGGAAAGATAGCGGCGTTCGTTCAGCACGGAGCTGCCTACGTCGCCGATGCCGAGGCCGTCGACCATGACGGCGCCGGCAGGCACGGTCTCCTTGCTCTTCTTCGCCTTGCCGCGCACGAGTTCGAACACGTCTCCATTCGTCCCGAACAGGATGCGTCTGCGGTCCATGCCCAGACTCTCCGCAATATCGGCATGCGCCATCAGGTGCTTCATTTCGCCGTGGACCGGCATGAAGTATTCGGGCTTGAGCAACGTGTGGATCAGCTTCAGTTCCTCGCTGGACGCGTGACCCGATACGTGCGTTTCCGCGATGTCGTTGTAGATGACTTCCGCGCCTTTTTCCATCAGGGCGTTTACGACGTTGGACACCATTTTCTCGTTACCGGGGACAGCCGTCGAGGACAGGATGACCATGTCGCCCGGACGGATCTGCACCTGGCGGTGCATGTTGTTCGCCATGCGGGTCAGCGCGCTCATGGGCTCGCCCTGGCTTCCCGTGGTCATGATGACCAGCTTGTCGTCGGGGATGGTCTTGATGCGGTTCATCTCCACCAGCGTGCCGTCCGGGATATCCAGATAACCCAGTTCCTCCGCGATGCGCACCATGTTTTCCATGCTGCGGCCGGAGATAGCCACCTTGCGGCCGTTGGCAGCCGCCATGTCGATGATCCTCTGCGCGCGGTGAACATTGCTTGCGAATATCGCGACGATGATGCGCTTCTTCGTGGAGGCGAAGATGTTGTTCAGCGCGATGCCCACCTGCTTTTCGGAAGGCGTGTAGCCCTTGCGTCCCGCGTTGGTGGAATCCGCCATCAGCAGCAGGATGCCTTCGTCACCCAGCGCCGCCAGTCGGGACAGATCGAGCGGTTCGCCGTCCACCGGCGTATAGTCGATCTTGAAGTCGCCGGTGTGGAACACTTTGCCAACCGGCGTATCGATACACAGCGCCAGCGAATCCGCCACGCTGTGCGTCGTGTGGATCGCTTCGACCTTGAACACGCCCAGGCGAATCTCGTCGCCCGGCGCGATCTCGTGCAGATCGGCGTCCACTTCATATTCTCTTAATTTATTCTTGATAAAGCCGAGGGTCAGGCGCGTGCTGTAAATAGGCACGTTCAGTTTCTGGAGCAGATACGGGATCGCCCCTATATGGTCTTCGTGGGCGTGGGTGATGACGACGCCCCGGATCTTGCCGCTGTTCTGCACAAGATAGCTGAAATCCGGGATGACGACGTCGATGCCCAGCATTTCGTCATCCGGGAAGGCCATGCCGCAGTCGATGATCATCATGTCGCTGCCGTATTCCAGCACCGTCATGTTCTTGCCGATCTCGTGCAGGCCTCCCAGGGGGATGACGCGGAGTTTTCTGCTCTTATAGACCTTCGGCCGTAAGCTTTCAGTCATTTGTTATCCTTTTACTACGATATTGACGAGTTTACCGGGGACCGCGATCACCTTGGCGACGTTCTTCCCTTCCGTCAGCGCCTTGACGCTGTCCATAGCCATGACGGTCTCTTCCAGCGCGGCCTTATCCAGTCCTGCGGGCACGTCCGCCTTCTCGCGGACCTTGCCGTTGATCTGAACGACGATCTCGACGGTATCCTTGACCAGCATGGATTCGTCGACCTGGGGCCACTTGGCGTCGTAGACGAGCCCTTCGCCGCCGATGCCTTCCCACATTTCCTCCGCGATGTGCGGGACGAAGGGGGCCAGCAGCAGGACCAGTTTCTGCGTGGCGTCGGCCAGCAGGCCGAGGTTGATATCGTCCAGTTCCTTATAGCGGTACATCTCGTTGACCAGCTCCATGATGGCGGAGATCGCCGTGTTGAAGTTGAATCTCTTTCTGACGTCCTCGGAAACTCTTCTGATTGTGTTGTTTAAGATATAGGCAAGCTGCTTGTCGTCCTTGCCTTCCGGAATATAGCGCGCCGGAACGCCCTGCGTCAGTTCGTTCATGTCGAAGACCAGGCGGTAGACGCGGTTCAGGAACTTATAGGAACCTTCCACGCCCTCGTCGGACCACTCCAGTTCCTTCTCGGGAGGAGCCGCGAACAGGATGAACAGTCTGGCGGTATCGGCGCCGTATTTATCGATGATCTCTTCCGGGGAGACCACGTTGCCGACGGATTTGGACATCTTCTTGCCGCCCTTGAGCACCATACCCTGGGTCAGCAGGTTCTGGAACGGTTCCTCCGCCTTCGTCAGGCCGATATCGTGCAGGAACTTGCAGAAGAAACGGGCGTACATCAGGTGCAGGATCGCGTGCTCCACGCCCCCGATGTACTGGTCGACGTTCATCCAGTAGTCCGCCTTCTTGACGTCCCAGATCTCCTTGTCGTTCTTGTTGTCGCAGTAACGCAGCTCGTACCAGGAGGAATCCAGGAACGTATCCATGGTGTCGACTTCCCTCTTCGCCGGTTTGCCGCAGCACGGGCAGACCGTGTTGACGAACGTCTTGGACGTGACGATCGGGGATTCGCCTCTGCCGGTGAATTCCACGTCGGTGGGCAGGACCACGGGCAGGTTCTCTTCCTTTTCAGGCTGCCAGCCGCAGTCTTCGCAGTAGATCATGGGGATGGGCGTGCCCCAGTAGCGCTGGCGGGAGATCAGCCAGTCGCGCAGCTTGAAGTTGACCTTGGGAACGGCGAAGCCGGCTTCCTCGAAGTCCTTCTGCATGGCCTTGATGGCTTCGCGGTTGTCCATGCCGTTGTATTTGCCGGAGTTGATGACGGTGCCGTCCGCGATGAACGCCTTCTCCAGATTGTTGATGTCGATGTCGTCTCTGTGTGGGTCGACGACAGGCACGATGGGAAGACCGTACTTCTTAGCGAACTCGAAGTCTCTCTGGTCGCCGTAAGGTACGCCCATGACGATGCCGGTGCCGTAACCCATCAGTACGTAATCCGCCAGATAGATGGGGATATCCTTTCCCGTAGCGGGATTGATGGCGTAGCGGCCGGTGAACGCGCCGGTCTTCTCTTTGACCGTGGACGTTCTTTCGATATCGGACTGGCGTTTCGCCTGTTCGATATACTCGCGGCAGTCCTTCTCCTCGGGATACCCGGTAATGAGTTCCTCCACCATCGGATGTTCCGGAGAAATGACCATGAACGTCGCGCCGAAGATGGTGTCCACACGCGTCGTGAACACGGGCATCGGCGTATCGGAACCCTTCAGTTTATAGACGACTTCCGTACCTTCGGAACGGCCGATCCAGTTGCGCTGCATGGTCTTGACGTGTTCGGGCCAGCCGGGCAGCGTATCGAGGCCTTCCAGCAGACGGTCTGCGTAGTCCGTGATCTTCAGATACCACTGGGACAGGCTCTTCTTCGTGACCGGCGTGTGACAGCGTTCGCAGCAGCCTTCCACGACCTGTTCGTTCGCCAGAACGGTCTGGCAGGACGGACACCAGTTGACCGGATTTTCTTTCTTATATGCCAGGCCGTGCTTGTAGAACTGGATGAAGATCCACTGCATCCACCTGTAGTAGTCCTCTTTGTACGTGCAGACCTCTCTGTCCCAGTCGTAGGAGAATCCCAGCTGTCTCAGCTGCTTCTCCATTTCCGCGATGTTGGAGCTCGTCCAGATGGCGGGATGGGTCTGATTCTTGATCGCCGCGTTCTCCGCGGGAAGTCCGAAGGAGTCGAATCCGATGGGATGCAGCACGTTATAGCCGTTCATGTGCAGGTACCTGGCCAGCACGTCGGCGATGGAGTAATTGCGCACGTGACCCATATGAAGCTTGCCCGAGGGATACGGGAACATCTCCAGACAGTAGAACTTCTCCTTGTCCGGATCTTCCGTTACGTGAAATACGTCTTTGTCCTCCCAGACTTTCTGCCATCTGGGTTCGATCTTCTTGAAATTATACTGACGTTCCATTTGGTCTGCCTTTCTGTATCGTGAACTGTCTCTATCCTCTACGCCTCAGGTTCGAATTCCACCTGGGGGCAGTCGATCCATACCTTTTCGATCTGGTAGTGGTCTCTCTGTTCCGCGGTGAACACGTTGACGATCACGTCGCCGTAGTCCAGGAGCACCCAGCCGGTGTCGCCCCTGCCTTCTTTGTGGTCCACCAGGATGTTTTCCTTCGCCAGGCCGTCTTCGACTTCGTCGCACAGGGCGGAGATCTGACGGGCGGAGCCGGCGGTCGCGATCACGAAATAATCCGCGAAGCCGGACTTTTCTGCGATGTCGATGATGCTGATGTCTTTGGCCTTTTTGCTGTCCAACAGTTTGGCTGCCAGCAGCGCAAGATCCTTATTGTCCATGATTTCCTCCTTGTTCTATCTGTTGTTTCAGCCACTCGATCGCTTCGTCCGATAAGGGATCGAACGTCGCGCCGATGCTGAGCACGTATTCTCTCGTATGGGTCATGAGTTTGTAGACGCATTCCAGAGGCGGCAGCTCCGCAAACGCGCGCATCTCTTCCACGCCGGGATAGTTCCTGCCTTCCTCCAGCTGGTCCGCCGTCTTCAGGACCATCTCCAGCAGGCTCATGCCGGGACGTCCGGTCGTATGATAGCGGATCGCGTTCAGGATGTCCTCGTCATCCACGCCGTAGCGCTTCTGCAGCAGGCGGGCGGCCGCGGGACCGTGTTCCAGATTGCCTTCCGGACGGCAGGCATCGTGGAACCAGGCGGCGATCTCCGCTTTCTCCGGGTCAGCGCCCCAGCGCAGCGCCAGTTCCTTCGCCATTTTCACCACGCCCTGGGTGTGGCGGAAGCGGGTCACTTTCTCGCTGCGGCGGGCGTATTCGCGCAGCCGGCCTTTCAGGTCGAGATACAGTTCGTTTTCCTGGATGTATTCGATCACCTTATCCGGCAGCATGAACCGCACGGATTTGCCGTCGCGGATGCGCTGTTTGATCTCGGTGGAACTGATCTCCAGCTCCGGGATGCGGACGTATTCCGCGCGCAGCGGGTAGGTCTGCCGCAGCCGGGCGATGGTCTGCTTCAGCTCTTCCTCGTCGTAGCCTTTGCGCATGCCGATCAGGAAGCCGAAATTGCGGATGAGTTCCTCCGCCTTGTGCCAGTGTTCCACCGCGTAGAACGAATCCGTTCCCATGATGAAGTACAGCTCGTCTTCCGGATACTGCGTCGCCTTCAGTTCGGCCAGCGTATCGTACGTATACGACGGGCCTTCGCGCTGCAGTTCGATATCGCTGATCTCGAAGAATTTATGGTCGCTGACGGCCAGTTTGAGCATGGCCAGGCGGTGTTTTCCTTCGGCGGGCGGAACATCTTCCTTAAAGGGGTTGACGTATGCCGGCACGAGGAGCACCAGGTCGAGATCGGCCTCCTGACGGATCTGCTCCGCCAGGATGAGATGTCCGTAGTGAAGGGGGTCGAAGCTTCCGCCCAGGACCCCTATCCTCTTACCCATTTATTTTCCTTCCGGCAGCCTGACTGCGATGGAGAGTTCTTCGAGCTGCTGATCCGTCACGATCGTGGGCGCTTCGCTCATGACGCACTGCGCGTTCTGGTTCTTCGGGAACGCGATGACCTGACGGATATCGTCGGTGCCGAGCAGAAGCATGCACAGACGGTCGAGGCCGAAGGCCAGTCCGCCGTGGGGCGGCGCGCCGTACTTGAACGCGTCGATGAAGAAACCGAACTTGATCCGGATATCTTCTTCTGTCAGCTGCAGCACTTCGAAGATCTTCTTCTGGAGCTTGCTGTCGTGGATACGGATGGAGCCGCCTCCGGCTTCGTAACCGTTAATGACGATATCGTAGGCGTCTGCGTAGATCTTATCCAGTTCGCCGGTCTCCAGATAGCGGATGTCTTCCTTCTTCGGGGACGTGAACGGATGGTGCATGGCCATATAGCGGTTCTCTTCGTCCGACCATTCGAACATGGGGAAGTCCACGACCCAAAGCAGCTTGTATTCGTGGGGATCCAGCATGCCGAGCTTGTTCGCCAGGTCTCTTCTCAGGAAGCCCAGGGAAGCCCAGACGATTTCCTTCTTACCGCTGCAGATCAGGATGAGGTCGCCGGCTTTCGCGTCGAACACGCCGCAGATCTTCTCCAGTTCTTCCTGACTGAAGAACTTGCCGACGGAAGATTTGATCTCTCCTTCTTCCTTGCGGATCCAGACGAGGCCTTTCGCGCCGAACGTCTTGACGGATTCGGTCATCTTGTCGATGTCCTTGCGGGAGAATTTCGGGGAGCAGCCGTTCATGTTGATGCCCATGACCCGTCCGCCGTCCTTCAGCGCGTCCGTGAACACCTGGAAGGAGCAGTCCTTGACGGTCTCGGCGAGATCGTGCAGTTCGAAGCCCACGCGCAGATCCGGCTTGTCGGAACCGTAGCGGTTCATGGCTTCGTCCCAGGTCATGCGGGGCAGCGGCAGCTGGATGTCCACGTTCAGCATCTCCTTGAACAGGCGTCTCAGGAAGCGCTCCTGAACGTCCAGAATGTCTTCCTGGTCCACGAAGGACATCTCCAGGTCGATCTGCGTGAATTCCGGCTGGCGGTCGGCCCGCAGGTCTTCGTCGCGGTAGCACTTGGCGATCTGGACATAGCGGTCCGTGCCGCCTACCATCAGCAGCTGCTTGAACTGCTGCGGGGACTGGGGCAGCGCGTAGAATCTGCCCGGATTGACCCGGCTGGGGACCAGATAGTCTCTGGCGCCTTCCGGCGTCGGTTTGGCCAGAACGGGCGTCTCGACTTCGATAAAGCCGTTCTCATAATAGAAATTGCGGATGACGTTATACATCTTGCTGCGGAACGCCAGCGTCTTCTGCATGATGGGCTTTCTGAGATCCAGATAGCGGTACTTCAGACGCAGGTCGCCGGATACGTTGTCGTCGTCCTTGATGTAGATGGGCGGGGTCTCGGCCTCGGCATAGATGCTGAGTTCGTTTGCCAGGATCTCCACAGCGCCGGTCTCGAGGTCTGCGTTCTTGCTTTCTCTTTCGCGTACGACGCCTTTGACGCCCACGGTGTATTCGCTGCGCAGGCTGTTGGCCTTTTCGAGCACTTCCGCCGGCGTACCGTCGCCGAACACGACCTGCACGATGCCCTTGCGGTCACGGATGTCCGCAAAGATCAGGCTGCCGAGATTTCTCTTCTTGGCGACCCATCCGTTGACGGTGATCTCCTGACCGATCAGATCTTCTCTCACTTCGCCGCAGTAGCAGCTTCTCTTCAGTAATTTGTCCATGTTTCGCACCTACCTGTGTATTTCTTCATCGATCTCGTCGATGCGGATCTCTTTCTGCGTTGAGTTTATCATATCGCGCAGCGTCACGACGCCTTTGTCCAGTTCGTCGTCGCCGATCACGACCGTATAACCGGCGCCGCTGCGGTCCGCGTATTTCAGCTGGGCTTTCAGCCCCCTGCCCATGACGTCCGTCAGCACCCTGCTGCCTTTGGCGCGGAGGGAATCCGCCAGTTTCAGGCCTTCCAGTTTCGCACGGTCTCCCAGCGTGGCGATGAACACGTCGCAGTCCGAAGGCTTGGGGATCTCGATGCCCTTGGCTTCCAGGATCAGCAGCAGTCTCTCCAGACCCATGCCGAAGCCCACGCCCGGCGTATAGGGACCGCCCACCTCTTCCACCAGGTGGTCGTAGCGGCCGCCGCCGCAGACCGTGGACTGAGCGCCCAGATCGTCCGAGATGAACTCGAAAGCGGTCTTCGTGTAATAGTCCAGCCCGCGGACGATGTTCGGATCGACTTCGTAGGGAATGCCCAGCGCGTCCAGGTCTGTCTTCAGGTCCTCGAAAGCATTTCTGCATTCGTCGCACAGATAGTCGATCATGCGCGGCGCGCCTTCGGAGAACTTCTTATCGTCCGGATCCTTGGAATCCAGGATGCGCATGGGGTTCTTCTCGAAACGTCCCTTGCTGGTCTCGGACAGCTCGTCGTAATGAGGCCGCAGGAAGTTCTGCAGGGCTTTGCGGTATTCGCCGCGGCATTTGGGACAGCCGATGCTGTTGATGTGCAGCTTCAGCCCGGTGATCCCAAGACCGGTCAGGAAGTTCCACGCCAGCGCGATGACTTCCGCGTCCGCCATCATGTTCTCGGTACCGAAGATCTCAATGCCGAACTGGTGGAACTGTCTCTGTCTGCCTTTCTGCATCTTCTCGTAACGGAAGCACGGGATGATGTAATAGTATTTGCCGGGCTGGGGGTCTGCGTACATCTTGTTCTCGATATAAGAACGGACGACGCCTGCCGTGCCTTCGGGCTTCAGAGTCAGGCTTCTCTCCGCGATCTCGAACGTGTACATTTCTTTCTGGACGACGTCCGTCGTGTCGCCGATGCCCCGGGCGAACAGCTCCGTGTGTTCGAACATCGGCGTGCGGATCTCCTTGAACCCGTACTGCGCCGCCGTATCCCGGATGCGCTTTTCCAGCCACTGCCACTTGTAGGATTCGGAAGGCAGGATGTCCTTCGTCCCTTTTGGTATGTTGATGATCATTGAATACCGGCTTCCTTTCTCGCTATCATTTCGTCGATGCGCTCGATATAGATCTGGTAATTCGATACGTTCGGCACTCTCTCCAGCCTGTTTTCCGCCGGGAAATAGACCTTCGAGATGGCGCCGGCGCCCATGGCGACGATCGTCTGATCCTCTTCCATGATGCGGATATTGTAGAGGCTCGCCGTACCCGGACGGCACCAGCCTACGTTTTCGAAATTGCCCGCCATATGCTTCTGACGATACATATAATAGGGCTCGAATCCCGCTTCGGTCAGCATGCGGTCCGCGTCCTGCAGCATCTGCCGCACGTTATCCGCCTGCCGCAGCGCGATCCTGGGATCTTCTTCGATCATGCGGCTGGCTTTTTTCACGGCCAGCGTATGCACGGTGACGTTCTCAGGACCCAGCGTGATGACCCCGGACAGGCTGTCCCGGAAATCCTCCGGCGTTTCCTCAGGAAGTCCGGTGATCAGGTCCGCATTCACGATGCCGATGCCCGCCTGCTGCGCCAATGCGAACGCCTCGCGGATCTGCTGCGGACTGTGTTTCCGTCCGATCAGATCCAGCGTGCGCTGCTTCATGGACTGCGGGTTGATGGAGATGCGCCCTGCGCCGGCTTCCTGAATGACCGTCAGTTTTTCCGCCGTGATCGTTTCCGGCCGCCCGCCTTCCACGGTGAACTCCACTGTGCTGTCCGTGACGAAAAGATCGCGGACGCGGTTCAGGAACAGGCGCAGCTGGTCCACCTCCAGGCTGGTGGGCGTACCGCCTCCGACGTAGATGGATTCGGCGGTCTGGCCCTGTCTGTCCATCAGCTTTCTGACGGCTTCCATCTCCCGCAGCAGCGCCGTGAGATAGGCGTCAGACGCGTCCCTCTGATAAGGGTTGCTCGTAAAGCTGCAGTATTGGCATCGGGTCGGGCAGAACGGGATGCCGACGTACAGTCCGATGGCTTTCGGATCCGGGCTGCGTTTTACCGTCTGCTGGCTTTCGCTGACCCTCCGCAGCAGCGCGATCTTTTCGTCCGAAACGTAATACGTTTCCTTCAGGACCGTTTCAGGGTCTTCGCCCCTGGCTTTCAGTTCGTTGTACAACTTGCCCGGGCGGACGCCTGTCAGGATGCCCCAATCCAGGTCCTTTCCGGTGATCTTTCGGAAGAACGCGTATGCCCTCCGCTTGCTGTCGTTATAATCGCCGCCTGCGCCGATGACGAGCTCCGCGTCGGGCTGGCCGACGTAAATGCAGAACGCGTCTTCCGGCAGAAACATCTTCGCGAGTTCGCCCACGTGATATTTATGTTTCTCGTCGGGTACGGAAATGCTATACAAAGGGATTGTACCTCATTTCCCAGCCTATGGTCGTCGCGTCCATATGACCCGGCAGGACTGTCGTATCCTCCGGCAGCAGGAACAGTTTCTTTGTGATGGAATCCAGCAGATCCTCGAAACTGCCGCCCCAGAGGTCGGTGCGTCCGACGGAGGCGTGGAACAGGGTGTCACCGGAAAACAGTGTTCTGTCTACCAGCACGCACTGCCCGCCGGGCGTGTGTCCCGGGGTGGAAATGAACTTCAGTTCCATGTCTCCCACCTTCAGAACGTCGCCGTCGTGCGTCCATACGTCTGCCGTGATGCCGCCTTTGCCATAACTGTCCCTGCGGCTGTACAGCAGCTTCTCTTCCTTCTTCGAGGCGACCACTTTGATGTCCGGCCAGCACTCCTTGCAGAACGCAAGGCCGCCGGTATGGTCGCCGTGTCCGTGGGTCAGGACAATATATTTCGGATCCAGTCCGTTTTTTTCCACGTCCGCCTGCAGCGCCGCGCTTGGCGCGCCCGGATCCACGATAAACGCGTCGGGGCTTCCGTCCTTCCAGACCAGATAACAGTTCGTGCCGAAAGCGCTCAGGATATAACTTTTGATATTGATCATGGGATCTCCTTTTAAGATCTCGTGCGGTAGACTTCCATCACGCCCTTGACCTGCTTCATGCGGGCCATGACCTTGACGATATCGCCCGTGTTGGCGATGGAGAGCGTCAGGTCCAGGGTGCCGATGTTGTCCTTGTCCTTTTTCAGGTTCAGCCCGTTGATGTTCATGTCCATGTCCACGCAGACCTTGGACACGTCGGAAAACAGGCCTTTGCGGTCCTCCGCGATGATGGTGATGACTGCGTCGAAATTCTGGCCGCTGTCATCGTCATCCCAGGAGACGTCGATCAGGCGCAGTTTTTCCTCTTCCGGAAGCGCGCGGATGTTGCTGCAGTCCATGCGGTGGATGGAAACGCCCCTGCCCTTGGTCGTATAGCCGACGATCGCGTCGCCGGGGACGGGGCTGCAGCATTTCGCGAAGTGGATCATCAGGTCGCTGACGCCCTTGACGCTGACGCCCTTCGTTCTCTCGGGACGTCTCTCCTTCTTCAGGGCCTGCGCCAGCTTCTTTGCCTCTTCCTGGGCCTTCTTCTTCGCTTCCTCTTCCAGACGCGCGGCTTCCTTTGCCGCGTCTTCCTTCGCCTTAAGCGCCGCGGCCTTTTCGGTGACGGTCGCGTTCGCTTCCTTCTTCAGGAACTGGCGGATCTTGCTCTTAGCCGAGTTCGTCTTGACGATCTTCAGCCAGTCCAGATTCGGATGGGAGTTCGCGGACGTGACGATGTCCACGATCTCGCCGTTCTGCAGCACGTAATCGATGGGCACCATCTTGCCGTTCACCTTGGCGCCGACGCATTTGCAGCCGACGGCCGTGTGGACTTTGAACGCGAAGTCCAGCGGCGTGGATCCTGCAGGCAGTTCCATGACGTCGCCCTTCGGCGTGAACACGAATACCTGGTTGGAGAACAGGTCGACCTTGACGGTCTCCATGAATTCGCCCGGGTCCTTCAGTTCCTGCTGCCATTCGATGGTCTGGCGCAGCCAGGCCAGCTTGACTTCCTCGTCGTCGCTGGCGATGCCCTCTTTGTATTTCCAATGCGCCGCGATACCGTATTCCGCGATCCGGTGCATTTCCTTCGTGCGGATCTGGATCTCGAACGGATTGCCGTTCTTGCCGATGACTGTCGTGTGCAGCGACTGGTAGCGGTTCGGCTTCGGCATGGCGATATAATCCTTGAACCGTCCGGGGATGGGCGTCCACATGGTGTGGACCGCGCCCAGCACGCCGTAGCAGTCGCGGATGGTGTCCACGATGATGCGGACCGCCGTCAGGTCGAAGATCTCGTCCAGCTGCTTCTGCTGGTACAGCATCTTCTTGTAGATGCTGTAATAGTGCTTCTGGCGGCCGTAGATCTCGTATTCGATGCCCGTGTCTTCCAGGGCTTTGTTGATGTCGCGGATGACGCTTTCGATCACGCCCTGGCGGCGGACCTGGCGTTCCTGCATCTCTTTGTCGAGCTTTTCGTATTCTTCGGGATAGAGGTTCTTGAAGCAGATGTCCTCCATCTCGAACTTGAATTTATAGATGCCGAGGCGGGCTGCCAGCGGCGCGTAGATATCCAGCGACTCCTGGCATTTCTCCCGTATCTTCTTCGGCGTCTGGTAGCTGATCGTCCGCAGATTGTGCAGGCGGTCGGCCAGCTTGATGATGAGCACGCGGATATCCTTGGACATGGCCAGGAACATCTTGCGGATGTTTTCCGCCTGCTGTTCCTCTTTCGTCTCGTAGTTGATGTTGGTCAGCTTCGTGACCCCGTCCACGAGGTTCGCGATGTCCGAACCGAAATCGACTTCGACCTGCGCCAGCGTGTAAGCCGTATCCTCCACGATATCGTGCAGGATGCCGCCTGCGAGGGTCACTTCGTCCATGCCAAGGTCAGCGAGAATACGCCCTACCGCCATCGGGTGGATGATGTAGGGCTCGCCGGACTTGCGGAGCTGCCCTTCGTGGTATTTCTCAGCCGTCAGATAGGCCTTTTCCAGAAGCTGCGCGTCGTAGTTCGGATTATATTCAAGAAGCTGTCTTACGTACTCCTCCATAAAACGGTTTATGCTCCCTTATACTTGTTCTTTTTCGTCAGCCGGCACAGGTCGTAATACGCGCCGGAAGCGATGCCGATGGAGCTGTAGGTGCCGACCAGGACGCCCGCGATCAGCGGCAGCGCGAACGCGCGGATGGATTCGCCGCACAGGATGATGAGCGGCAGGATCGCGACCATGGTCGTGACGGACGTCATGATGGAACGGCCGATGCATGCGGTGATGCTGCTGTCGATCACGTACTCCTGCTTGCGCTTGCTGGTCTTCAGTCCTTCGCGGATGCGGTCGAAGATGACGATCGTATCGTTGATGGAATAACCGATGACGATCAGCAGGCCTGCGATGAACGGGCTGTTCATCTGGATGTGGAACAGTCCGTAGAACGCGAACAGCATCAGCGCGTCGTGCAGCAGCGCGACGATGGCGCCGATGCCGAAACGCCATTCGAAGCGGATCGCGATATAGACGAGCATGCAGATCGAGGCGATGACGACAGCCTTAAGGGCGTTGCTCTTCAGCTGGGAGCCGACGGACGGACCGATCAGGCCGGCCTGTTCGACGAATTCGTTGCTGGCCGCGATGCCGAAGGCGCTCTGCAGCTTGTCGCACAGCGCCTGACGTTCGGCGTTGTCCATGACCTCTGTCGTCTTGAGGATGATCTTTTCGTTGTTTTCACCCGCGAACTGGATGCCGTCGCGGATATCCGTATCGGGAAGCAGTTTCTTGACCTCTTCGAGATCCACCTGCTTGCCCATGTTCAGCTGGATGACTGTGCCGCCGGTGAAGTCGATGCCGAGGTTGAATCCGCGTATCAGGCCGATGCCCAGGCCGAGCACGAGCAGCGCGACGGAGACGAGGTAGAAGATCTTGCGCTTGGACATGAACGGATAGCCGTTCTTCTCTTCCTTGCTCGTGTCTTTCTGTTCCTTGACGCCGAAGTTCTTCGGGGAGGCGAATTTGCTCTCCGCCAGAGCCTGCAGCAGGATCTGGGAGATGACGACGGCGGTGAACACGGACAGGACGATACCGATGAGCAGCGTAAGCGCGAAACCACGGACGGAACCGGTACCCAGCAGGTACAGGATTACCGCCGCGATGATCGTGGTCACCTGGGAGTCGATGATCGTGCCCATGGCGCGTTTAAAGCCGGACTGCACCGCCACGCGGACGGATTTGCCCAGGCCGATCTCCTCGCGGATGCGGGAGAAGATGATAACGTTGGAGTCTACGGCCATGCCGATCGACAGGATGATGCCGGCGATGCCGGGCAGCGTTAGGACGGCGTGGAAGCCGATCATGACCCACAGATACAGCAGGACGTACAGCAGGAGCGCGATGTCCGCGACGACGCCCATGATTCTGTATACAACGAGCATGATGATCATGATGAGCGCCAGACCGATGATGCCCGCGACGACGCTCTTATGCGCGGCGTCCAGTCCCAGCGTCGGACCGACGATCTCCGTCTGCACCTCGTTGAGGCTGACAGGCAGAGAACCGCCGCGGATGAGCGCGGCCAGATTGCCGGCACTGCTCGCGGTGAAATTGCCGGTGATCTCGCAGGTCGAGCTGTTGATGACCGTGCTGACCATGGGCGCGGAGATGACGTCGTCGTCCAGCAGGATGACGATCTGATTGCCGTAAAAGCCGTCCATCGTCGGCGTGATCTCTCCGGCGATGACTTTTCTCGTCGCTTCCGCGAACGCGTCCGTACCGGCGGCATCGAATTCGAGCTGTACGACGTAGGTGCCGATCAGGCCGCTCTGCGTGCCCTGATAGACTTCCGCGGTCGCGTTCTTGACGTTCTCGCCGGTCACGACGACCTGGTTGTCCGTCGTGCGGAACGACAGCTGCGCGGTCTTGCCGATGGATTCGATGGCTTCCTGGGCGTTCTGAGCGCCGGGCAGTTCGATCCGGATGCGGTTTTCATTCTCTACGGTGATGACAGGCTCGGAAAGACCCATTTCATTGACACGTCTTTCCATGACGGCCTGCACCTGGTCCATGAGAGATTTCAGTTCGCTGCCGGTGGCGTCGGTATCCGCTTCCAGAACGACGGAAACGCCGCCGATCATGTCCAGACCGAGCTTCATGCGGTCTGCGATGGAGCCGCCTTCGCCGAAACCGCGGACGGAAAAGACCCATCCGAGCAGCATGATGATTACGATGATGATAGATACAATTTTTTTCATTTTTTGTGAGTTCCCTTTACAAAAACAAGGCATGTGCGGCTTGCACACATGCCCTGCATGTATTTATTCCCCTGAACTATTCCTGCGCATCCTCTTGGACCTCGGCGACAGCCTCTTCGACTTCTGCCTCGGCCTTTTCGCCCAGTTTCTTCATATTCTTCGGAGTGACCTTCTTGTCCTCGGAAGCATCTTTGCTGCCCTTGGACTCGGTACCCTTCTCGAGATTGTTGATGGCCCACTTGGCGACGTCGATCTTCGTGCGGTCGGAACCGACCTGGATCGTAAGTCTGTCGTCCTTGATGCGGACGATCTTGCCGTAGATGCCGCCGATGGTCAGGATCTCGTCGCCGACCTTCAGGCTGTCTCTCATCTTGCGGATCTCGTCGTCCTTCTTCTTCTGCGGGCGGATGAGCATAAAGTACATGATCGCGAAAAGCGCGACGATCATAATGATTTGCGGTAACATTTCAGGCATGTATTTCCTCCTAACATAAATTAACAATAATATTATAGACTAATATGCCGTAAAATCAATACATTTTTAGGGTTTCGGGCATTTTTGTACCCTTGTTTTTCTGCCGGTAAAGTGGTACCATAATCAGGTAATGCCGGCGTGATGGAATTGGCAGACGTGCGGGACTCAAAATCCCGTGGTAGCGATACCGTGCGGGTTCGACCCCCGCCGCCGGCACCAAGTAAAAACGGGTCTTCCGGGACCCGTTTTTTTCGTGTCACTCTTCCCTCTTGTAAGAGATCAGGTCGTCTGCGATCTCCGCCGTCGCGATGGAGATGGGTTTGTTGCTGTCCACGTTGATGAGCATCGGCTTGCCGTCTACCAGATCTCTGGCCCGTTTGGCTGCCATGATCACCAGGGTGTATTTGCTGTCGACCTTCGTCTTGAGCAGGTCTACGGACGGATATAATAACATCTAGCGTTCCTCCTTGTATTTGTCGATCAGGGCCTGCGCGGTCCCTGCGGTTTTACAGTGTTCTGCCTTCATAATGGACCGGGCGGTCGCGATCGCCTCGTCCAGGTCGTCGTTGACCAGGAAATAATCGTATTCCGGCAGCAGTTCGATCTCCGAGAGCGTCGTCTTCATCCGTGCCGCGATCTGCTCTTCCGATTCCGATCCGCGCTTGCGGATGCGGTTCTGAAGTTCTTTCAAACTGGGCGGAAGCACGAAGATCAGCACCGCTTCCGGGTACGCCTTCTTGATCTGCAGCGCGCCCTGCATCTCGATCTCCAGGATGACGTCCTCGCCGGCAGCCATATGCTCCAGCGCGTAGCGCTTCGGCGTTCCGTAGCAGTTGCCGTAGATCTCGGCGTGTTCCAGAAAACCGTCCTCCTCCACCGTTCTGTCGTATTCCTCGCGGGTCACGAAATAGTAGTGGACGCCGTGTTCCTCTCCCTCCCGCGGCGCGCGGGTCGTGAGAGAAACGGACAGCCAGGTATCCGGATCTTTCAGCAGTTCTCTGCAGATAGTGCCCTTTCCTGTGGCGGACGGGCCGGAAAATACGAACAGTTTACCTTGTTTCATCGTTATTCCTCATCGAAACAATTCAGTATATATCTTTTACGGGCGATCCGCAAGAGATTATTCGATATTCTGCACCTGCTCGCGGATCTTCTCGATCTCCGCTTTCAGCAGCAGCACGTCGTTCGTGATGTGGATGTCGTTGGCCTTGGAACCGATGGTATTGGACTCGCGGTTCATCTCCTGCACGAGGAAATCCAGTTTCTTGCCGATGGGCCCGGACGTATCCGCTGCGATGGCGCGCAGCTGGCTGCAGTGGCTCTTCAGGCGGACCATCTCCTCCGTGATGTTGGATTTATCAGCGAAAACGGCCGCTTCCAGCAGGATGCGGTCCTCGGGGATGGCCACGTCTCCGCCGAGCAGCTCCTGGATGCGCTCTTTCAGTTTCGCCGTATAGTTCTTCGCCACTTCGGGCGCATAGGCTTCGATGCCGCCCACAGTTTCTTCGATCAGGCGGCCGCGCTGCAGGATGTCCTCCATCAGCTTCGCCCCTTCCGTGACCCGCATGGCGTCCAGATTCGCGGCAGCTTCTTTCGCCGCTTCGCTCAGGGCTTTCAGCAGCAGTTCCTCGTCTTCTTCGGCGGCGCCGGTCTTTACGACGTCCGGGAAATTCGCGATCATCGCGAGCGTCGGTTCTCCTGCCAGTTCGGGGATCTCCTGCCGCAGGGTCTGCAGCGTTTCATAATACCGTTTTGCCAGCGACGGATTCAGTTCGACGGCGGTATCGTCCGCGGCGATATTGTCCACGTTTACGAACACGTCGATCTTTCCTCTGGGCGCGACGCCTTTTACGATCGTTTTGATCGCGTCCTCCGCGAACTGATACCGGCGGGGCATTTTGACCGTGATATCCGAATACCTGTGATTGACGGAGCGGAGCTCCACCGTTACGCTGCGCAGTTCGTCCTCATAGACGCCTCTGCCGAAACCTGTCATGCTTTTTGCCATATTCTCCTCTTTCCAACACGCGATTTGCTTTGGCTGCAATGCCGGATCCGTGTTATTATGAATAAGATTTTAGCATAAAAACGTACCGGAAGAAACAATTCAGGCGAGGATCTTATGGCATACGACGGATTTCTGGCGGGAACCATCGCCAGACAACTGGACAAGGAACTGCAGGGCGCGAAGATCGAACGCGTGCAGCAGCCCGAGGCGGATACGGTCATCCTGCAGCTCTACGCTCCCGCGACGGGTCAGCGCAGAAAACTGCTGATCTGCACGTCGCCCCAGGGCGCCCGCGTGCATTATACGAAACAGAGCTACGAGAATCCGGCGGAAGCGCCGAACTTCTGCATGCTGCTGCGCAAACATCTGCAGGGCGGGCGTATTCTTCACGTGACCCAGCCGGCGACGGAGCGCATTCTCGTATTCCATCTCGAGACGATCAACGAAATGTGGTATTCTGTAAACAAACAGCTGATCTGCGAGATCATGGGCAAACACAGCAACCTCATCCTGACAGACGAAGCGAGCGGCAAAATCATCGACGCGATCAAGAGGATCTCCATCGACGTCAACCGCTACCGGCAGATCCTGCCCGGCATGCTGTACGTCTCTCCCCCGCCCCAGGACCGTGTCGATCTTTGGACTGCCGCCGAAAACAGCGTTTCCGATATCCGGCAGATCCAAGGCCTGAGCGCGTCCGCCGCAGACGAATTCGAGAACGATATCCCTGCGCTTCTGCGGGTCAGAGACGACGTCCTGGCGGGAAAGATCTCTCCCGCTGTCTATTGCGACGAACACGGACGCCCCGTGGATGTCCATATCTTCCCCATGAAGAAACTGGCGCAGGCCTGCGGGACGGTTTCCTTCGAAGAAACCGGCGACGCGCTGGATTATTTCTATTCGCACCGGAAAGAAACGAACCGGGTGATGCAGAAAAGCGAAAGTTTCGCGAAAAGCGTCGCCTCGCTGACGGACAAACTCCTGTTGAAGAAACAAAGGCTTCTGGAAGATATCCAGAAATCCGATAAAGCAGACGTTTACCGTCTGAAGGGGGAATTGCTCAACGCGAACCTTTCCCTTGCGAAAACGGGCGATAAGGCGGTCACCGTGGACAGTTATTACGACGGCCAGCCGGTGACGATCGAACTGGACGAACGCTTCTCCCCCGCCCGGAACGCGCAGAATTATTATAAAAAATACGCCAAGGCGAAGACCGGCAAGAAAGAAAAGCTCATCCAGCTCGAAGAATGCGAAAAGGATATCGAATACCTGAACACGGTGCGCGACCAGATCTCTCTGGCGTCCTCCTACGAAGAGATGGAGCTGATCCGGGACGAGCTGATCCGCGAAGGTTATCTGCGGGGCCGGCAGGCGAAGGACCGCAGGAAAGCTGCCGCCAAGATGAAACCGAAGCCCCGGCGCTTTACCCTGCCCTGCGGCAGAGAGATCGCCGTCGGACGCAACAACGGGGAAAACGATTACATCACGTTCAAGGTCGGCGGCAAGACTGATTACTGGCTGCACACCAAGGATATCCACGGTTCCCACGTCGTGCTGTTTATGAACGGAGAAACGCCCGGAGAAGACGAGATCTATCAGGCTGCAGCCGCTGCCGCGTGGTTTTCCAAGGGCAAGGACTCCCAGAACGTGCCGGTGGACTACGTCCCTCTGCGCTACGTCAAGAAACCCGCCGGCGCCAAACCGGGCATGGTCATCTTTACGAACAACCGGACCGTCTGGGTCGATCCGAAAGATCCCGGACAAAAAGAAAATGGTAAAATTTAGGTCATCGCCTTGACAATACCATATTTTTCCATTACAATATTTACCAACAGCATTCCGGTTAATTTGTGATGAAAGTAGGTAGCTCCCGCAGCCGAGAAGAACAGAAAAAAAGCCGCCCTGACCGGAGACGGCTTTTCCGTAAAACTTATCCTAATCCTTCGAAACGAGTCTGCTCTTTCCCGTAAAGACAGACTCTTTCTTTTTCGGCGCGCTGTGCTTGCTTTTCTTCTTCATCAGGGACATCTTCCGGCTCTCGGCAGCCTTCTTTTTCTGCGTCTTCGGCTTCATGACCGAATAGCCGAACGTGCCGAGTTTGCGGGTGCCCAGCGGCAGATAGCCGCCGTGGATATAGGCGAGCAGCCCCGCTTTTTCCAGACAGATGCGGTCGTTCGCATCGAACAGTTTTTCGTCGGCGTGGACGCGTACGATCTCGGCCAGGAACATGGTGTGGCTGCCCAGTTCCTTCACCTCGGTCACGCGGCATTCCAGGTTGACCGGGCACTGCGCGATCATCGGCGCCTTTACGATCTCTCCGGGTTCCTTCACGAAGCCCAGTTTTTCGAATTTATCCTGTTTTTTGCCGGAAACGCATCCCGCGTAGTCGACGTCCTTTGCCATGTCCGCCGTCGTCAGGTTGATGACGAATTCGCCCCTTTCCCTGATGATGCCGTAGCTGTAGCGCTCCGGCCGGATCGAGACGTACGTCATGGGCGGGTCCGAATTGACGATGCCGGTCCAGGCAGCCGTCATGACGGTCGAATGTTCCATATCGCCGCCGGTCACCAGAACGGCGGGCAGAGGGTACAGCATCGTACCAGGTTTCATGCTTCTCTTCATTTTCGGTTCCTCAGTTTTTCCAGCGTCTGCAGATATTCCTGCGGAGGATCTGCCCGGAATTCCATGTACTGACCCGTCACCGGATGTTGGAATCCCAGGATCTCTGCGTGCAGCATCTGCCCCTGCAGGCTGTAAGGCTGCTTCTGTGGTCCGTAGACCGTGTCGCCCAGCAGCGGGTGATGGATCGAAGCCATGTGCACGCGGATCTGATGCGTGCGGCCTGTCTCCAGTCTGGCGCGGATCTCGGTAAACCCGTTGAATACTTCGGATACGCGCCAATGGGTGACCGCCCTTCTGCCTCCGGGAACAACGGCCATGCGGAGGCGGTTGGACGGGTCGCGGCCGATGGGAGCGTCGACCGTTCCGCTTTCCTCCTTCATGCCGTAGAACACGACGCCCCGGTACTGCCGGGTGCAGGCGTGGTCCGCCATCTGCTGTGCGAGACCCCGGTGCGCGGCGTCAGTCTTCGCGCACACCAGCAAGCCGGACGTATCCTTATCGATGCGGTGGACGATGCCCGGCCGTTCGACGCCGTTGATGTTCGACAGCGCTCCGCAATGGTACAGCAATCCGTTTACGAGCGTTCCGTCCGCGTTTCCTGCCGCCGGATGCACCACCATGCCCTTCGGCTTGTTCACGACGATCAGGTCGCCGTCCTCGTAAACGATATCCAGCGGGATGTCCTGGGGCATGGCTTCGCAGGGAACGGCCGGCGGCAGTTCGATGGTGATCTCGCTGCCCTGTTTCAGCTTTTCCTTTTTCGACAGAAGAGGAGTTCCGTCGCAGAACACGTGTCCGCCCGCGATGAGCTTCTGCACGTAGCTCCTGCTCGCCTCTTCAAAAAGCTGAGAAAGCACGCCGTCAGCTCTCAGCCCGGCGTGCTCTTCGTCTATGAGGAATTTAACTGTCGCTTCTTCGTTCATCGGGTCTCTCCGGCGCCTTCTCGAAACGGGGCTCCAGGAAGAGCACGGAAAGAACGAGCAGCGCGCATCCGCAGCAGACGCAGATGTCCGCCGCGTTAAAAATGGGCAGGATGTGGATGTTGATAAAATCGATCACGTATCCCCGGACACAGCGGCAGATCAGATTGCCGCAGCCGCCCCCGACGATCAGGGCCAGCGCGATCTTTTCCGGCGGAAAAATGCTTTTCCCCTTGCGGATCACGTAAACGGTCATGCCGATCATGACCGCGGCTGTGACTACGATCAGGAACGTCTGTCTGCCTGTCAGGATGCTGAAGGCTGCCCCCGTATTATGGGTATACGTAAAATCCAGAACGCCGGGGATCAGGGCCCGGTTCGCTCCGAGTTCCATGGTCCGCGCGATCTGCAGTTTGCTCCACTGGTCGACGGCGACGCAGAGCAGGACAATGACCCAGAACACTGCGTTGCTCCGCTGCTATTCTTCCGACTTCACGTTCACGATGGTCTTGAACAGATCATCGGAGGAAGACGCGGCGGCGTTCATCTTCGGAGCGCGGGCGAGCGTGCCGTCGCTGTCCCGCAGCAGGCTGCCGTCGGGAATGCCGAAAATATCGTCGGACAGAGAATCGAAGCGCTCGAGTTCGCTCTCCAGGAAGCTGCGGAATTTCGCCTTCATGGCTGTGACTCTCGCGTTCAGTTTCGCCTCTTCTTCCTTCAGCCGTTCCACGTTGTCTCTCGCCTGACGCTGCTTGAGGTCGGCGTCAAGTTCGGCGTTCTTGACCAGGATGCTGGCTCTCTTCTCCGCGCTGGCGGAGATGTCGTTCATCAGGGACTTCGCCGCTTCCAGCGTCTTCAGGACGGCGCCTTCGGTGTCCTTATAGCTTTCGACCTTGCCCTTCGTCTCTTCGAGCTGGCGCTTCAGTTCCTGATTCTCGCTGATCAGCTTGTCGTAATCCGCCATGATCTCGTCGAGGAACAGGTCGACCTCTTCCTGATTGTAACCGCGGACCGCTCTGCTGAATTCCTTGTTTTGGATGTCGAGTGGTGTGATCATGATCTTTTATCTCCAGGGGCTCTTATATCCTTCGGACGCCTTTTCGGACGCCGTCTGATTGTTCTTGTAATCGACGCTGACGTTCTCCGGCGCGAAGACGAAAATGTTGTTCGCGACCTTCTGGACGTTTCCGTTCAGCGCGTAGGTGGCGCCGGACAGGAAGTCGAAGATCTTGCGCGCGGTGTCGGTCTCCAGATTTTCCAGATTGATGATGACCGGTTTCTTGGCCTTCAGGCTGTCCACGAGCTTCGGGCTTTCGTCGAATCCCTGGGGCTCGATGACGACGATCTTCTGGGCGCTGGTGTATCTGCCGGCGGTCTGCGGCGTCTTGCTGCTTGCGGCAGGCATCGGCGCGGCAGGTCTTGCGGCGGGCTGCTGCGCAGCCGGACGCGGAAGCAGAGGCTTCTTTTCTTTTTCTTCCTCTTCTTCGATCTCTTCGTCTTCTTCGATCTCTTCGATGCCGACGAGTTCCTTTAACTTACTGAAAGCTCCCATGTTACATTCCTCCCATTTTCTTGCTGTAATCCCGCTCTCCGAAGATCGATGTGCCGACCCGGATGATATTTGCGCCTTCCTCGATAGCGGTCTCGAAATCGTGGCTCATCCCCATGGACAGATATTTGAAGTCCGCGTTGGGATGCTCCACTGCCGCCAGCGTATCGAACAGGTCTTTGACTTCTTTGAAATACGGACGGATCTCCTCCGGATCCTCCGACCACGGCGCGATATGCATCAGCCCGCGGATCTTTACGTTCGGACAGGAATCCAGGATCTCCCGGAACACCTGGGGAACGTCCTTAGGGTCCAGTCCGAATTTGCTTTCCTCGTGCGCCGCGTTCACCTGCAGCAGCACGTCCATGGTCTTTCCTGCCGCCGCGGCCCGTTTATCGATCTCCTGCGCGAGGTGCACGCTGTCGACCGAGTGGATCATCACGACTTTGTCGATGATGTATTTGACTTTATTGGTCTGCAGATGGCCGATGAGGTGCCAGTTCACGGGGGAGTGGATCTGGTCGAACTTTTTCTGGATCTCCTGGACCTTGTTCTCCGCGATATCCGTGACCCCGGCAGCGATCGCTTCTTCGATCTCGCCGGGTTCGTGCAGTTTCGTGACCGCGATCAGCAGCACGTCCTCCGGCTTTCTGCCGCTGCGGACAGCCGCCTGTGCCATGCGTCCCCGGATCTCTTCGATGTTCTGTGTGATACTCATGTGTTATTCACCTTCTTCAGGTTCCACGTTCTGTTCAGGCTCTTCCTTCGTCTTTTCCCATTCGAAGACGATCTCCTCTTCTTCCGGTTCCTCTTCGTCTGTCACGGTGACGTCGCTCAGACCGCCTGCGTCACGCAGCACTTCGTCGTACACGTCTACGGTGGCGACCAGCACGCTCTCCCCGTTCTCGTCCTTCTCGTAGAAACTGTCCGGCGTGATAAGCGTTTCGCCGCTCTCCTCGTCTTCCGCCAGCACCTGGATGCGACGGAACACGTAATCGTCGCGTATCGTTTTGACGTAGACGCCTTCGAGCATCGTGCCGTCTTCCTGCTCCTGCATGGCACGCGCGGACGTCGGAATGATGAGCCCGTTGTTGTCTTCCGTGATGATCGTGACGTCGCAGTAGCGCAGCTTCGCGGCGTCTTTATAATACCGGTTCGTTTCGGCGATGACCACCCAGCAGTCTTCGTACTGCGTCATGCGGGTGATGTTCGCGTCCACCGTTCCCTGGTCGAACTGCACGTCGATGCGCGCGCCCATGGAATAGCGGTCCATGTACTGGGAATCGATGCACAGCGCCATGTACCAGACGTCGCCGGTGATGATCTTATAAAGCGGATCGCCCTCCTGCTTGGATGCGGTGCGGATCGACTCCGGCTCGGCAGGAGGCTCCGCTCCTTCTTCCTGCGACGGGAAAGAATCGAGGGTGATCGTCTCGGGCATGTCCGGGGAGAACGACGATTCCAGGCCGTCCCACCAGTAGCTGACGATGCCGGTCGTCTCCATGAAGTAACCCTTCGCGGATCCGTCGGACGGATAGACGTCCGCGATCTTGACCCCCAGACGGGTCTTCTGCCCTTCGTCCACGTAATAGCCGGTATTGCCGCTCTGCTCCGCTTCCACCACCTTTTCGGTTCGGAAAACGATGCAGCGCGCCGGGTTGAGCGTCTGCATCTCCCCGTACTGCGCGATGGCGGTCGGCGTAAGCGCTCCGGTTACCGTCGGAACGATATAGATATAGCTGTACAGCACGGCGACAGCGATCAGAAAAACGATGGCGACGATGATGCCGGCTGTCCTCTTTCCCCTTCTATTCATACAAAATATTGTAGCATTATTCGTGCTTCTATTCAATACTTTGTGTTTCCTGCAGCACCCTTTCCAGGATCTTTTTTTCGTCTTTCGTCAGATTCGGTTTACTGTCCAGATAGCGCTTGAGCAGGTCCGGCCGGCGCTGCGCCGTCAGACGCAGGGACTGTTCGTACTGCCACAGGTGGATGAGTTTATGATTCCCGTTGAACAGCACCTCCGGCACGTCCAGGCCGTCGTAGCTGCGGGGCTTTGTGTACTGCGGATATTCCAGCAGGCCGCTGTAGATGGATTCCTCGGAAAGAGAATCCCCGCTGCCCAGCACGCCCGGGATCAGCCGGGATACGCAGTCCACGAGCACCATCGCTGCCAGTTCCCCGCCGGTCAGGATGTAGTCGCCGATGGAGACTTCCTCCATGTTCCAGGCCTGCAGGATGCGCTCGTCCACGCCTTCGTAGTGGCCGCACAGAATGAAAAATTCCTGTTCCTGCGCCAGATCCTCCGCCAGTTTCTGGTCCAGGATGGGACCGCGCGGCGACATGTAAAGAATACGTCTGCCCTCCGCGCCGCAGGCGCGCAGCGCGTCAAATGCGGGCTGCGGGGTCATGACCATGCCGGCTCCGCCGCCGAACGGCGTATCGTCGGTCTTCCGGTGTTTGTCCAGGGTATAGTCCCGGATGTTGACGACGGAGATCTCGAGCAGGCCTTTCTCCGCGGCTCTGCCGAGGATACTGCTCGTGACCGGGCCGAACATGTCGGGGAATTGTGTGAGTATCGTTACTTTCATGATTAAAGCAGTCCCTCAATTAAGTGGATTACTATTATTTTCTCGTCTGTTTTAACGTCTTTGATAAACTCTTTTACCGCCGGCAGCAGGAACGCAGAACCGTCTGCTCTTTCGATCTCATAGAGATCCTGCGCGGGACGGCTGTGAATGGTCTTCAGCGTGCCGACAGGCGCGCCGTCTTCGGAAACGACCGCGCAGCCCACAAGATCGTCCACGAAATACGTGTCTTCCGGCTGTTTCCAAAGTTCTTCTCTGGGTAGCAGCAGTTCGCGGTTGCGCATTGTTTCGGCTGCGTTGCGGTCGTCGATCCCTTCCAGTTTCAGGATCGCCATATTCTTCATATAACGCGCTTTTTCGATGCGGCAGCGGCGCCCGTTGAGCAGCACCGCTTCGATCTCGGAAAAGCGGGTCGGTTTATCCGTATACGGATAGACCCGGACTTCCCCTTTGATGCCCTGCGGCGCCGTGATTTTCCCTAATTTGATGATATCCATATTCTCTCCTGACAGTTTTCTAACTAAATATTTTATCATATCAGGGCTTTACCGTGGGAGCTGCGGCAAAGAAAAAGACGGGTCTTCCCCGCCTTTTCTCCGGGAGATCTCCTACGAGACGATCTCCACGACGACTTTCTTGTTCTGTTTGACTGCGGCTGCCTTGACGACGGTGCGCAGGGCTTTGACGATGCGTCCCTGCTTGCCGATGATCTTCCCCATATCGGAAGCGGCCACCTTCAGTTCGACCACAGTCACCCCCGGATCGTTGCCCGGGATCTCGCGGACCATGACCTCATCCGGGCTGTCCACGAGGGATCTTGCGATCGTTTCTACCAGACTTACCATACCGGGCCCCCGATTATTCGAGGATGCCGGCCTTCTTCAGCAGCGCGCGGCAGGTGTCGGTGGGAACGGCGCCATTGGCCAGCCACTTCTTGGCGGCTTCCGCGTCGATGTTGATCTCTGCGGGGTTCTTCAGAGGATCGTACGTACCGATCTCTTCGATGGACTTACCGTCTCTCGCCGTTCTCTGATCCGCGACGACGACTCTGTAGAAAGGCTTCTTGTGAGCACCCATTCTTCTTAATCTGATCTTGACCATTTGTTACCTCCAAAATTATAGTTACTGATCGATTGACTGATTTATGCTTTAAAATCCGGGAAATCTTCTTCCGAATCTCTTGCCTAATTTACCGTTGTTCAGCTGTTTCATCAGCTTTTTCGTGTCTTCGTATTTCTTGATGAGCTGGTTGACCTTCGACACGGTGACCCCGCTGCCGGCCGCGATGCGCTTTCTGCGGGACGCGTTCAGCAGTTCGGGCTTTTTGCGTTCTTCCGGGGTCATGGACTGGATGATGGCTTCCATGGTGCGGAATTCCTTCTCTCCGGCGTCCATATCGTCGTCGGACACCTTGCCCTGCACGCCGGGCAGCATGTTCAGAACCTTGCCCAGACCGCCCATGCCCTTGATCTGCCCGATCTGATCCAGGAAGTCCTCCAGCGTGAACTGGTTCTTCGCCAGGCGTTTTTCCAGCTCCGCGGCCTTTTCCTCGTCCACGGCTTCCTGCGCCTTTTCGATCAGGGACAGCATGTCGCCCATGCCGAGAATGCGGCTGGCCATGCGGTCCGGATAGAACGGTTCGAGCGCGTCGAGCTTTTCGCCCATACCGATGAACTTGATGGGCCGGCCGGTGACCTTCTTGACGGAGAGAGCGGCGCCGCCTCTGGTGTCGCCGTCCAGCTTCGTCATGACGATGCCGTCGATGCCCATGGCTTCGTGGAAAGCTTCCGCAGCGGTCACGGCGTCCTGGCCGGTCATGGCGTCGACGACGAGCAGGATCTCGTGCGGTTTGACCGCCTTTTTGACCTCTTTGAGCTCTTCCATGAGGGCTTCGTCCACGTGCAGGCGGCCTGCCGTATCGACGATGAGCATATCCAGGCCTTTGCGTTCCGCCTCTTTCTTCGCGCGCAGCGCGATATCAGCCGGGTCTTTGCTCGTACGGTCGCAGAACACAGGAACGTCCACCTGTCCGCCGACGACTTCCAGCTGGTCGATGGCGGCCGGTCTCTGCACGTCGCAGGCGGCCAGCATCGGGTGCTTACCCTGCTTTTTCAGGTAAGAAGCAAGCTTCGCGCAGGTCGTGGTCTTACCTGTGCCCTGCAGACCGACCATCAGGATCGTTGTGAATCCGCTGGGAGAATACGTCAGCTTGCTGCTGCCGCCTCCCATGAGCGCGACCAGTTCGTCGTTGACGATCTTCACGACCTGCTGGGCCGGAGTCAGGCTCTTCAGGACTTCTTCGCCCAGCGCCTTTTCCTTGACGTCGGCGACGAATTCCTTGACGACCTTATAGTTGACGTCCGCTTCCAGCAGCGCCAGCTTGACTTCCCGCATCGCATCGTTGATGTCCTGCTCCGTGAGAACGCCTTTGCCGCGCAGTTTCTTAAAGACGCCGCTCAGTTTTTCCGAAAGACTTTCAAAAGCCATATTTATACCTGTTCCTCGATGGAATCGATATCGTTCTTCAGCGCGAGCAGCCCCTGCCGGACCTTGGGATCGCCGCAGTCCGCCAGCAGAGCGTTTACGGATTCCCGGGCGCTGTGCAGCACCTGCTCCTGCGACTGGAATCTTACGACGAGTCCGAGTTTCGCTTCGTAATCGCGCAGCGACTTCTCGGCTTTTTTGAGCGCTTCGTGCACGCCCTGGCGGGAGATCCCCAGTTCTTCCGCGATCTCCTGCAGGCTGCAGTTCTCTTCGTGATACAGACGCAGAACGTCCTGCTGCCGTTGAGAAAGCAGCGCGCCGTAGAAGTCTGCCAGCAGGCTCATCTCGTATAAATTGTCCAGACTGCTCTTCATACCGGAGTATACTAACACGTAGCGCAAAGACTGTCAAGCATTTTTCTTGACAGCAACGCAAAAGCAGAAATTTTGTTTTACTCCCTATTTAAGTTATAATACTTTTAGAGAATTACGAGTAAAGGAACACACGCTTATGAAAGACACCCTGATCCTCATATGCCCCATTCTCCTCATCCTGCTGGCTGCCGGCTGGTGCATCCGGACGAGGAACGATTTCGTCGCGAAAGAGATCCGCGTCGAGGAAGGCCTTTCCGGCATCGAAGTAGCTCTTGTGAAGCGCTACGATCTTCTGACGAACCTGCTCCAGGTCACGAAGGGATATATGGCGCACGAAAAAGAGATCTTTACCCAGATCGCCCAGCTGCGCAAAGGCATGAGCGTCGAAGAACTGAACGAGGCAAAAGTACAGATCGACGGCTTCCAGGACCGTCTGTTCGCTGTTGTGGAAGGCTATCCGGAACTGCGCGCCAGCGACGTCTGCATGAAGCTGATGAGCGGCATCCGCGACGCGGAAGAACACCTGCAGGCTTCCTGGCGCCTCTATAATACGAACGTGACCGCGTACAACACCGCGATCGCGGTCTTTCCGGCCTCTCTGCTGGCAGGCGGCCGTCAGCCCAAAGCCTTTTTCTCCGCGGACGAAGAACAGCACAACTCTGTTTCCATGACAGTCTGATACGAGGAGGTTCGCCATGGATACGCAAACCAACAGGACAAGTTCCGAGATCTCATCTTCGCTGAAAAGCAACCGCAGCAAATCGAGAGCGGCGATGGCCTTTTCCATCGTCTGCATCATCGTTATGATCGTATTGCTGTTCCTTGGCAAGTACCTGTTCGGCGTATTGATGCTCATCCCTGTCATCATCGGCGTACTGCTCATGATGCGAAGCGAGATCAAGATCAAAAATACGATCAGCGGCGATATCGTGAACGGCATCGTGAACGAAGTGCTCGACAACGCCATCTATGCGGCGCCCTACCGTCTTTCCGACGAGATCATCGTATCCTCTCACATGGTCCTTCCGCAGCCCTATGACAAGATCTCGGGAAGCGACTTCATCAACGGCGAATACAAGGGCCTCCTGCTGAAGATGAGCGATATCGATCTGACCCGCAGAGTTTCGACAGGCGACGACGACGAAACAGACGAGCGCGTTTTCGATGGACAGTGGCTCATGTGCGATTTCGGCAAGGCCCTGTCGGGAGAAGTGCATGTGTCGCAGATCACGAAAAGCATGCCGGACAGCGTCAAAAGGCAGCGCATCCGGATGGAGAACGAACAGTTTAACGAAAAATTCGTCGTCACGGCAGACGATCCCGAGGAAGCGTTCTACGTCCTTACGCCGCATATGATGGAGTACATCCTGAGTTTGGAGAAAAAGAACAAAGGCATTCTTTATATGAGTTTCCTCCGCGACGGCAAATTCCATATCGCCGTCAACAGCGGAGAAGACTTTTTCGAACTTGGGAAGAAGAAACCGGATTACGAAACGCTCCGGCAGATCTTCCTGGATCAGCTCCGCTGGTACACGGACATCATCGACGTGCTGCGTCTGGAGCCCAATCTTTACAAATAACGGAATATCTGACCCGCAAGAAAAGCCCCGACCTGAGCGTCGGGGCTTTTTGATCGATGCAAAGCAGACAGTACCGCCCTATTCTTTTATTTCTCCCACTTCTTCAGGTAATCGGAGAACTGCGCCAGACCGGCCTTCAGCACTTCCGGATCGCGGAAGGCGCCGTAGCCGACGCGGATCGTCTTCGGAATATCGAAGTAATCGCCTGGGACGAACAGGATCTTTCTCTCGTCTTCCATGGCATCCTTGGCCAGAGTCTCGGAATCCACATCGTAGTCGTAGCGAATGAGGCAGGTGGTGCCCCAGGGATCGCCGATCAGTTCCAGATGCGGTTCTTTGTCCGCCCAGTCCTTGACGATCGCCTTGTTGGGAACCAGGATGGAGCGCATGCGGGCCCACATCTTTTCGTAGTTCTCGAATTCGATGGACGCGATGATCTCGTCGATGATGCCGCAGCAGATGGAGTTATAGGATCTGCGGGTCTTGAACACCTCGTACATCTCGGGATCCTTGCAGACGATCCAGCCTACGCGCAGGCCTGCGGAGGAGAACATCTTGGACGTGGAGGAGATGGAGATCGCCTTGTCGTAACCGTAGTCCAGGATGGACGTCTGGGTGTCGGACTGCATGCCTCTGTACATTTCGTCGCACAGGATCCAGGCGTCGTTCTTCTTCGCGATCTCGACGATCTGGCCCAGTTCCTCGTCGGTCAGCACGTTGCCGATGGGGTTGTTCGGGTTTGTGAACGCGATCATCTTCGTGTTCTGGTCACAGGCGGCGTCCAGCGCAGCCATATCCAGCCTTGCCCCGTTGTCCAGATCCAGGTTGACGATGCGGGTCTCCATGTTGACGGACTTGGGGATATCGTAGTGCTGCTGATAGGACGGCTTGATGATGACGCAGTTCTCGCCGTATTCCATCAGGCCCATCTCGACCAGTTCGTTCGCGTGGGAACCGCCGATGGTCATCATGACCTGTTCGGGTTTAACGTTGCCGTTGGGATACAGGTGGCAGACGCCTGCCTTGACCCTGGGAGAGCCGGTGGCGTCGCCGAAGTGATAGTGAAGGCTCTGATACTTGAATTCTCTGAGGAATTCATCCTCGTCCTGACCGATCAGATCGAACAGTTCGTTGAGCCTGATCGCGCTGACGCACGAAGAGCCCAAATTGACCTTCGCCTTGGAATCCATGGGGTTGAGCCATTCTTCGACCCCGAACCATGCCATTTTCATAATCCATTACCTCCGTTAGAAAAAGCAATACAAGCAAGTAAAGTGTAACCGATTTTAACCGAAAAATCTATGCCCGTTCGCCGTTCATGAAGTCCAGAACGCGGCACAGATCCGCGAACACGCCGTAGCCGGTCTGCGTCGTTTCCAGACCGTACTGCAGGAACGTCAGTTTGCCCATCAGATCCGTATACAGTGAGTAGACAGCTGCCAGATCTTCGCCGGCGAACACGTCGTTCGCGGGGATCTCCTCGGGGCGCACCGTCGCGGTGATCGTTCCGTCCGCGGCTTTCGTACCGCGGCACATCAGCTTGATGACGTTGCCGCGCAACTTCGCCGCTTCGATATCGTCCGCCGTCACGCCGGAAATGCCCGTCCGGTCGATCTTGTCCGGCGTCAGTCCGGCGTCCATCAGCACGTTCATCAGCACCGTCAGTTTCGCCGAGGCGTCCCAGCCATCCGTATCCATCGACGGATCCGCTTCCAGGAAGCCCTGCTCGCGGCCGCTGCGCATGATGTCGTCGATGGGCACGCCCTTCCCCATCTCCTTCAGGATATAATTCGTCGTGGCGTTCAGGATGCCTTCGATCTTACTGATCTCGCAGAACTGCAGGCAGTGATCGGCCATATTGAACGTGGGCGTCCCGGCCATGACCGTCGTCTCGAAGAAGAATCCGCAGCCGTTCC
>JAFPXN010000113.1 GCA_017412505.1 Bacillota bacterium
CACGTATTTGTTCAGTTCACTACCCATATCCATGCATTCCTCGTTGCATTCAATTTGATGGAATCGATAGAATTCTTCTACTCCGAAGTAGTTTTTGAAATACGTTGAGTCAATCAGACTGAGAAGTTCAAAATAATTGCGGTAACTGCTGTATGGATATTGTTCCGGAGTTTTGCAAAGATTTGCCTTGACGGGATTCAGATGAATATAGCGAAGCACTGTACAAAAGTATGCATCATCTTGAACTGGTTCACTCTTGAAACGCTCCTGAAATAAATGCCCAACCCGTTCATGACGTGTATTATACCAGGTAACAAACCGTGATTCGATCCGCCGCATTACATCGCCAAGCGGAGGATCAATTGTTCGGATAAGAAGATGGATATGGTTTGGCATTAAACAATAGGCATATAGTGTGTAATCATCGATTGTTTTACACTCTGCCATGATCGATAAGAACTTCTGATAATCATTTGCTGCAAAAAACACTGTTTGCCTGTTGTTCCCACGCATCATGACATGATAGATGCCGGTTTCGCTTTTTTCTCTCGGTTTTCGGGACATGGCGGTCCTCCTTTTGGTAAATATTGTAAAATAGCAGATGAAAAATGTCAAATTATACCAGATGAATAACCAATCACGCCCCCGTCCCCGTGATTGGTGTGATAAAATAAGATCATGAAGAAAGCATTCAATCTGACAACTTGCGAAGGCGACGCGGATTTTCTTGCCGACCCGGTCGAGACGGCGCGGCAGCTCGAAGGCTACGACGGGATCGAACTGCAGGTGATCGACGATCCTCCCGGAGGGTTGGTCGATCCCGCGCTGGTGACCGGACTGCACATGGCTTGCGTACCGTGCTGGTATGCGCTTTGGACCGGGGATGAAAAAGGACTGCTGGACGAATTCGGCACGCTGGCGGAGGCAGAAGAGTACTATGGCGGCCCGCTGACCCGGGACACGCTCCTGAGCAAATTCCGCCGCGATCTTGTCTGGGCAGACCGGCTCGGCGCGGAGTATCTGGTGTTTCATATCGCGGAGTCGCGGGTCATCGAATCGTTCACAGAGGAGTATCTGCACACGGACGAAGAGATCTGCGAAGCGTGCGCCGAGATTCTGGATATCCTGTTCGAAGGCCGGAAGGCCGGACCGCTGCTGCTTTTGGAAAACCTCTGGCAGCCGGGGATGAACCTCAGACGGCCGGAGATCACCAGGGATATGCTGGAGGCTGTGAAATACCCGAACAAGGGCATCATGCTGGATACAGGCCACCTGATGAATACGAACACGTCCGTCGACACGCAGGAGCAGGGCCTCGCCTGGATCCACCGGGTGATCGACGCGCACGAAACCGCCGGCTTCGACCTGTGCGGCGCGGTCCGGGGCGTGCACCTGAACGCGTCGACGTCCGGCGCGCTGGCGAAACGGGTCAAAGAAGCTCCTCCGAAGCTGGAGGGCTCTTACAAAGACCGTACGTCGAAGATGTTCTTCCACGTATTCGAGCGGGATCAGCACAGGCCCTTTACCGCGCCGGGCGTAAAGGATCTGGTCGAACGTCTGGCTCCGGATTATCTGACGACGGAACTGATCACGATGGATCAGGACGACAGACGGCGGAAGAATTCGATCCAATTAAACGCGATAAAATAATACTTCGCCGTATCTTCATATTTCCGCTATTTTCTCCCTTTAAAATATGGTATACTAAATTGTTTTTACCACAAAAAGAAAGGGGATTAGAAACCTATGAATATGAAAAAAGTTTTAGCGCTGCTGCTGGCGCTGGCTATGGTATTCGGCATGGCAGCCTGCACGAAGGACAGCGGCAATGACGATGGCGGTTCCGGCGACAGTTCTGCCAGCGGAGAGGCGTCCGCGTACAGCCAGGGCATCGGCGACAACGGTTACTTCGAAGGGGTCACCGCAAAAGACTACGTCACGCTTGGCCAGTACGAGGGCATCGAGGTGCCTGCTTCCGAAATAGCGGTTTCCCAGGAAGAGATCGAGAGCGAGATCAAGACCCTGCTGAGCAGCCATGTCGAAACGAAGGAAGTCAGCGGCCGCGCGGCGCAGTTGGGCGATGTCGTGAACATCGATTATGAAGGCTACATGGACGGCGAGCAGTTCGAAGGAGGCACCGGCAACAATCCGAGTCTGGAACTGGGCAGCGGTTCCTTTATCGACGGATTCGAAGACGGCATCGTAGGACACGAAGCCGGCGAAAAATTCGATCTGGATCTGCATTTCCCGGATCCGTATCCCAACAATACGGATCTTTCCGGCAAAGCCGTAACGTTCAAAGTGACTCTGAATTCCATCAGCGAAGAGGTCGAGCCTCCTTTGACGGATGCTTTCGTGACGATGTATCTCCAGGAGGAGAAGGGCTGGAAGACGGTCGCCGAGATGAGAAGCGGCATCGAAGAACAGCTGAAGGACGATAAGCTCGCCGATTACGTGCTGACGCAGGTGGACAATTTCGAAGTGTCCGACGTGCCCGAATCCATGGTCCAGTACGAAGCCGGCTGCATGCGAGTCTATTACGAGCAGTTCGCGGCCATGTACGGCATGACCCTGGACGATTTCGTCTCCGGCATGGGCGTTTCCAGTTTCGACGAACTGGTCGAACAGTACAGAGAAGACCTGACGGCCTCCGCACGGTCCTACCTGATCTATCAGGCCATCGCGGAAGATAAGGGCATGACGGTCACCGACGAAGACGTGGCGGCTGAATTCGCCGATATGGACGAAAGCTCCATGAAGGATCTCCAGGACTACTACGGCATGCCGTATATCAAGTGCATGCTGCTGAATTCCAAGGTAGCACAGCTGATCCGCGACTCCGCGGTCGTCAAATAGCTAATTTGTGTTGACACACCACGAAGACAGGTGTAAATTATTCGTATGCTGAAACAAATTTGCGCAACGACATCTTCCTCTACCAAGGGAGGCTCCGGGTCTCCCCTGATTTCGATGCGTCTGGTTCCGGCAACGGATCGGTAGAGGGTCAACCTATCGTACAACGTACCGGAAGGCGGACGCCTTCCGGTTTTTCTTTATCCGCGTATACGCGTACAAGGAGGCATCATGGCAAACATGGAAAGAGTATTCAACTTCTCGGCAGGCCCCTCGGCGATCCCCGAAGCCGTGCTGCTGCAGGCGCAGAAAGACCTGTTCAATTATCCCGGAGCAGGCTGCTCCGTGCTGGAGATGAGCCACAGAAGCGCGAGCTTCCAGGAGATCATCGACAATGCGGAAGCGACGCTGCGCCGCATCATGGATATCCCCGAAGATTACGCGGTGCTGTTCATGCAGGGCGGTGCCACGCTGCAGTTCTCCGCCGTCGCCATGAACCTGGCAGCGCAGGGACAGAAGGCGGCTTACGCGGTCACCGGACAGTTCTCGAAGAAGGCGTTCAACGAAGGCAAGCGCTGGGCGGACGCCGTGAAGGTCGCGGACTCCTCCGACCGGAACTTTTCGTATATCCCCGATATCACGGAAGACATGGTTCCTCAGGACGCGGCTTACTTCCACATCTGCGCCAATAACACGATCTACGGCACGACCTGGTGGAGAAAACCGAAGACGGGCAAGGTGCCTCTCGTCGCCGACTGGTCTTCCGCCATCCTCGGCGCGCAGATCAAAGTAGCGGACCACGATCTGATCTACGCAGGCGCGCAGAAGAATATGGGTCCCTCGGGCATGGCGGTCGTGATCGCGAAGAAAAGCCTGATCGATAAGGAGATCGATCCGGTCGTTCCCATCATGCTGAACTATAAGGTCGCGATGGACAACGGTTCCATGTACAATACGCCCCCGTGCTTCTCTATTTATATGGCAGGCCTGATGTTCGACTGGGTCGAAAAGAACGGCGGCGTCGCGGCGATGGAAAAGCGGAATCATGACAGAGCTGCCGCACTGTACGAATACATCGACAATTCAGCCGTCTTCAATAACCCGGTGCGTTCCTGCGACCGCTCCATCACGAACGTCACATTCACGCTGCCCACGCAGGAGGATACGGACGCGTTCCTGAAGATGGCGAAGGTCAGGGGGATGATCAACCTGAAGGGTCACAGGAGCGTCGGCGGCTGCCGCGCGTCCATGTACAACGGCCTGCCCGACGAAGCGGCCCCGGCCCTTATCGCATGCATGAAGGATTTCGAAGCAGGAAAGAGGGAATAGACCATGTTTACGATCAAGAAATTCAACAATATCTCCGATGCGATCTATGAGAGCCTGCCTCTGGGCGAATACAAGTTCGTCACGGAAGGGGACGATTACGAAGCTGCCATCGTGCGCAGCGCGGATCTGAAGGAGACGCAGTTCCCGCCGCAGCTGTGCGCCATCGCCAGAGCCGGCGCGGGGGTCAACAACATCCCGCTCGAGCGCTGCAGCGAGCAGGGCGTCGTCGTGTTCAACACGCCCGGTGCGAACGCCAACGCCGTCAAGGAGCTGGTCATCTGCGCGCTGCTGCTGTCCTGCCGCCGCATCGTGCCCGGCATCGAATGGGTGGAAAGACAGGATTCTGACGTGGCCAAGAACATGGAAAAAGCCAAGAAGAACTTCGTGGGCAGCGAGATCGCAGGCAAGACCCTGGGTGTCGTAGGTCTTGGCGCTGTGGGAGTCATGGTGGCCAACGCGGCCGCCGCGCTGGGCATGAACGTGCTGGGCTGCGATCCCTATCTTTCCGTCGAGATGGCGCTTCGCCTGGACAGCCGGGTGCAGGTCGTGAAGACGAATGACGAGATCTTCAAGACCGCCGATTTTATTACGCTGCACGTGCCGGAAAACGATTCGACCCGCGGCATGATCAACAAAGACAAGATCGCCCTCATGAAGAACGACGTAGCGATCCTGAACTTCGCCCGGGGCGGCCTGGCCGTGGACGAAGATATCCTGGAAGCCGTCGACAACAACGAGATCGATATCTACATCACGGATTTCCCCAACGATAAGATCAACCATCACGACCGGATCATCGCCATGCCGCATCTGGGCGCGTCCACGCCGGAAGCGGAAGAGAACTGCGCAAAGATGGCGGCGGCCGAACTGAAGGACTTCCTGACGACGGGCAGCATCCGCAACAGCGTCAACTTCCCGGCCTGCGAACTGCCGGCCTTCGAGGATTACCGCATCACGGCGATCAACCGCAACGTTCCGAACATGCTGGGCCAGATGACGGCTGCCCTGACGCAGGAAGACTACAACATCGAACACCTGTTCAACCGCAGCAGAGGCGATTGGGCCTATACGGTGATCGACGTCAACAAGAAGCCAACCGACAGCCTGATCGCTGCGATCAACGCCATCGACGGCATCGTGAAGGTGAGAGTCATCGAATAAAAGACGCGAGAAGGCAGAAAATCAGCCGATAGACGCATCAAACGTCCGCGAACGGAAAACTATCCCTTCGCGGATGTTTTTCTGCGAAAGCAGGCGTTTTGGGGTGAAATAAAAACTTTGCGATTTCTCAAAAAAGTGCTTGCTTTTTCGCAACTGCGTCTGTATAATCATGAGTGTTCTGCAGGTATGGCGGAATTGGCAGACGCGCACGGTTCAGGTCCGTGTGAAAGCAATTTCATGGAGGTTCGACTCCTCTTACCTGCACCACAAAATAAAACCGGACCCTCGTGGTCCGGTTTTGTTTTGTCATGGAGATCGCGGAGGAGGCGAACCTGCGAAGGCGCGAGCGTGGGGAGAAGGTCCGGTGGACCTTCGAGCAGTGAGCGGGCCGCAGCGGGCGTGGGCCCGCAAGGCCGCGCCGCGACAGCGGCCGACTCCTCTTACCTGCACCACTATCGACTAATCCGAACCTCTTCATCTTTGACAGAGTGTTCGGATTTTTCGTATATTTCGATCCTCCAAATAAGAAAAAATAGCATTTTTCAAAAAAATGAATTTTACATAACGCATCCGGGACGTAAAACCGGGTGCGTTTTTTTTATGGAATTGGAGGAAAAAGAATGGTTGAAGAAAAAATAATTCTGATCGATGGGATCCGCTGGCAGCCCCGCAGCTCTATGCTGCGGGGCTGCTTTGATGCTATACTTTAAAAAGCAGGGCAAAGCTGAACACATCGGAAATGGGGGCACAGAAAATGAAGATCTATATTCTGGACAACGGCTATTTGCTGATGGACAAGAACATCCTTTTGAAGGATGCAGTGCTGGCCAGCGCGGACGAACGGAATAAGACGTGTGAGCTGGTCCATTGCCCGATCATGATGATCCTGATTAAACATGAGAAAGGCAATATTCTGTTTGATCTGGGCTGCCATCCGGACGCTGGGAAGAAAGGATATTGGCCGGACCGGGTTTGGAAGATGGAACGGTATTTCCATGACCCTCAGCAGGAGCTGGAGGCGCAGCTTGCACTCTGCGGGGTCATGCCAAAGGATATCGATACTGTAGTCTTGTCGCATCTGCACGAGGATCACACCGGAAATGCGCGGCTGTTTTCTCATGCTGCGCTCTATGCGCCGAAGAAGGAGTATCTCGATGCGATGTGGAGCGTTCACACAAACCCGGATACCGGTTATGTGAAGGAAGAAGTGACTGCGCCGTACCGGGAGGTCCATCTGATCGAAGACGATTTCGAGCTGCTGCCCGGGATCGAGATCGTAAACCTGCCGGGTCACACGAACGGCCTGCTTGGGATGACCCTTCATGCGGAGAAGGACGGCGTACTGATCTTTCCGCAGGACGCGGTATTCTGTGAGGAATCTTACGGACCGCCGGCGCGTCTGCCCGGAGGATTTGAAGACAGCGTGGCCTGTCTGGCGTCGATTGAAAAGGTGCGCAGTTTGCAGAAAAAATATGATGCCAAGGTCTTTTTCGGCCATGATCCGGAAAATTTCCCGAAGTACAGACATGCGCCGGAATATTACGAATAAGCGGTTAGCAAGGAGAAAATCACGATGCAAGAAAAGATCAGACAGCTATTGAAAGATTTCGTTGCAATTCCCAGCATAAGCTGCACAAGGGAAGAAATCAAAGCAGCCGAATTTGTACAGGACTATTTTGCAGACTTACCATATTTCCGGGAACACCCGGAGCATTTCGGCCTTTATAATATCCCGGACGATCCTTACGATCGGAAAGTGCCATATGCGTTCTTGAAAGGAAACAGCGATAATACTGTAGTCCTGATGGGACATTTTGATGTGGTCAGTGTGGAAGATTACGGAGAAGCGATACCCTTAGCTTTTTCCATGGGCAAGGAATTGGAAGACGCGCTTTCTAAAAAGATCATGCCGCCGGAAGCCAGAAAGGATATGGAAAGCGGTGAATTCGAATGGGGCCGGGGCGTAATGGACATGAAGGCCGGCGTGGTAGTGTTCATGGCTCTGATGGAAGATTACGCCAAGCAGGCACAGGCAGGTACACTGCCGGGCAATATTGTTTTCCTTGGCGTCCCCGATGAAGAGAGTTATTCTGCAGGGATGCGGGCCGGCGTAACGGTATTGAGCGAATTTAAGGATCGCTATGGTCTGAGATTGAATCTGATGATCGATGGCGAACCTTGCCCTGAGGCAAAGGATGGAGAAATGATCCTGACGATCGGCAGTATCGGAAAGATCCTCCCGGTCGTGATGGTCCAGGGCGTTACTGCACACTCCGGAAACAGATTTAATGGGATCACTCCGTTAAGCATACTCACCCGTATGGAACAGAAAACGGATGAATCGCTCATCTTTATGAACAGTTATAAAGGTGATGCTTCCATGCCGCCTTCCTGGCTGAATCTAAGGGATATGAAGCGGGGATACGACGTTTCCATTCCATTCCGTGCATATGGGTATCTGACAGTGCTTTCTTTCGCCGATACGCCAGACCAAATCATGGCTGAGCTGAAGCGGATCGCGAATGAAAGTTTCGAAGAGGCTGTTGATGCATTGGACCGTATGTATCAGCAGTTCAAGAAGGCAAACGTATACCAGCTTAAGGATAAAATGTATTATGAGCCGCTGGTTCTTTCCATTGACGAGTTGGTAGAGAAACTGAAAGGAGAAAAGGGCGCGGAATTTGATGCCTTTTATGAGCGTGCAAGGTCTAAAGCGGAGTCAAAAGTCCTTTCCGGTGAACTGAATTATCCGGATGCTACCGTGACGCTTATGGAAGATCTGCTGAATTATGCGGATATAAAGCAGCCATTAGTTCTGATCGGATTTGCCCCGCCGTATTATCCTGCGATCAACAGTGACTTGATGCCGGGTCATGAGGGCTGTGGCGAAAAATTGTTCGAAGAAATAGCCGGGTTTATGAAGGATCAGTTCGGGCGCGGGCTTGCAATGCAGTACTATTCTCCGGGCGTTTCCGACATGAGCTACAGCGGTCTGGATCATGAATTCGACACCGGCGCATATTCGAAGAACACTCCGATCTGGGGTAAAACGTACAGTATCGATTTTAAGAGTCTCGCCAATCTGAATATGCCTTGCATCATCCTCGGTCCCATTGGTAAAGATGCACATCAGTGGACGGAAAGACTTCTGAAGAAAAGCGTGTATGAAGAGGCGCCGGCGGTTAATAAGTTTATAATCGATAAATATATGGCGGAGAGTCTTTAGTTAAAGAAAACGTGCGGGTACTGGGAAACATATTATGGATCATATTCGGGGGACTGATCAGCGCTTTAGGCTGGATCATTGCCGGCTGTTTATGGTGTATCACCATTTTAGGGATACCTATAGGTTTGCAGTGTTTCAAACTTTCTTCTATCTCATTTAACCCGTTTGGAAAAGAGATCAGATATGAAGGATGTGTTGTCTCTTTTCTGGTAAATATTCTTTGGTTCCTTTTTTCAGGGTTCGAGCTTGCTCTCGGCAATTTCCTGATCGGCTGCATTCTGTGCGTTACTATTATAGGCATACCCTGGGGAAAACAGTTCTTTAAGATTGCAAAACTTGCGCTTGCTCCGTTCGGAGCTGTCGTTGCGCGAACACATGTGCTTTGATACCACTGTGAAGGAGGTTTCATATGCCTTACAGTCTACAGATCCAGGAGTACCTGCAGCAGCAGCATCAAGAGATGCTCTCCATGCTGGAAAACCTGGTCAACAGAAATACAAGTTCGGAATATAAACCCGGTGTGGATGAGGCCGGTTTCTATCTCAAAAATAAGTTCGAAGAAATCGGCTTTGACGTCGAAGTTCTCGAACGGGAGAACGTCGGAAACAGTGTGGTTGCACGTAAAGCAGGCGCCGGTAACGGCAAAGCACTGCTGATCTGTCACATCGATTCGGTCTTCCCTGAAGGCACAGACTATATCAAGCCGTTTACGATCAAGGGCAATCTCGCGACAGGGAATGGTGTGCTCGACATGAAGGCCTGTATCGTCGGCTGTTATTACGCATTGAAGGCATTGGATGATCTGCAGATTCTCCGGCCCGATGTTGCCGTATTTCTGAGCGGTGACGAAGAAAAGGGCAGCGAGG
>JAFPXN010000114.1 GCA_017412505.1 Bacillota bacterium
CAAGAGCAGCCACGCGGGCGGCTCTCCCCACGACGGCATCAACGCACAGTACGCGGCCACGCTGGGTCTGGACGGCTGCAACGCTCTGAGAGAAACATTCCGCGACCAGGACCATATCCGTTTCCATCCCATCCTGAAGGGTGTCAAGAGCGCGGTCAACATCATCCCGAACGAGATGCGCATCGAAAGTTACACCCGCGGCAAGGGCCTGGATGCCTACGTGAACGCCAACCGGAAGCTCAACCGGGCTCTGGCTGCCGGCGCCGTCGCTATGGGCGCCCAGCTGCACATCTGCGACATGCCGGGCTATGCGACGGAATATCACGACCACATGTTCATGGAACTGTGCCGTCAGTGCTGCGAAGACCTGTCCGGCAGGGAGAAGGTGAAGTTCAGCCACGAAGCCTGGAGCACCGGGTCTTCCGATTTCGGCGACCTCACCATGGTCATGCCGGGCGTTCAGTTCTACGCCAACGGCCACACCGGCCTGGGCCACGGCATCGATTTCTGCGTGGCCGATCCGGAAAGAGCCTGCGTCAACCCGGCAAAAGTCGAGCTGTTCATCGCGGACGCGCTGCTGTCGGACGGCGCCGCGAAAGCGAAGGAGATCATCGCGCAGTATCAGCCGCAGTTCGGAAGCATCAAGGAATATCTGGACTTTATCGACACTTTGGCCATGGACAAAGACGTGATAAACTATTCGGAGAAAGGAACGTTCATCGACCTGCCCAATGACTGAGACGATCAGAAAACTATTCGATAAATATTTCAAACAGCTGCGGAATTTCGCCTTCGTCGGATGCACCGTTACGCTGCTGGATTTTATTATGCTGCACGTCTTCGTGGAGCGCGTTGAGATGTGGTATCTGGCCGCGGCGGCGTTGGCGTTCACGATTTCGACGGTCATCAATTATCTGCTGTCCATGAAATTCGTGTTTAAGGGCCGGGAAGGGCGCGACAAGAGAGAAGAGTTCATCGTTTTCGCCATCCTCAACCTGATCGGTCTCGGCCTGACGACGCTGCTGATGTGGCTGCTTGTGGATAAGGCGGGGCTGTACTATATGTTCGCCAAAGTCTTTACGTCTGCGACGGTCATGTTCTGGAGCTTTTTCTCGCGCAAAATATTCCTGGAGCAGCGTTGACTTTTACACAGAAAAGTCCATAATGAAAGTACGCCTCGGTCTTCGCTTGGCCGGGGTGATTTTATACGAAAAGGAAGGAGCTGATAGGTACGATGAAACAAGACCAGAAGCGCATGCCCCTTTACGAGGCGATCCTCGAGTATAACGAGAAAAGTCCTGCGTTTTTCCACATTCCCGGGCACCGCTATGAGCGCGGCATCAACGAGACGTGGCGCAAGAAAGTCGGAGACGAGATCTTCAAATTCGACCTTTCCGAGACGCCGCTCACGGACGACCTGCACCACGCCAGCGGACCCATCAAAGAAGCGGAGCAGCTTGCTGCCGAACTTTGGGGTGCGGATTATACGCATTTTTTAGTGAACGGATCCACCTGCGGCAACCAGGTGATGGTTATCACCACATCCCACGGAGGCGATAAGATCGCGATCCCCCGCAACGCCCATAAATCCGTGCTGATGGGGCTGATCATAGGCGGCGGCAAGCCGGTGTATATCATGCCGCAGATCGAGCCGGAATGGGGCCTGCACGGCGGCATCACGCCGGGACAGGTGGAAGAGATGTTCCAACAGAACCCGGACTGCAAGGGCGTTCTGGTCGTCTCGCCGACTTACTACGGCATTACGAGCGACCTCGAAGGCATCGCGAAAGTCTGTCATGACCACGACGCGGTGCTGATGGTGGACGAAGCCCACGGCGCGCATTGCTATTTCAGCGATAAGCTGCCGAAGGGCGCCATCGAGCAGGGCGCCGACATGGCGGTACAGAGTATCCACAAGGTGACCGGGTCCCTGACCCAGAGCTCCATGATCCACATCAAATCCGACCGGGTCAAAAAGAACCTGCTGGAGGCGAATCTGACCCTCGTGCAGAGCACGTCGCCGTCCTATCTTCTGATGACTTCCCTGGACTGCGCGCGCCAGCACATGGCGCTGCACGGCGCTGAAATGATCGACCGCGCCGTGGATCTGGCCAGGGACGCCCGCAAACGGCTGAACCAGCTGGAAGGTATCACCTGCGCCGGCAAAGAGCTCATCGGCCGCGCCGGCATCCACGACCTGGACGAGACCCGCCTGATCATCTCCGCGGACGACATCGGCATCACCGGATTCGAGCTGAAGAAAATGCTGTTCGACGAATACGACGTGGAAGTGGAACTGGCGGATTACCGCAACGTGCTGGCTATCGTCACGTATGCGAACGAACCGGAGGAGATCGACAAGCTGGTGAACGCCATGGCGGACATCTCCGACCGTTTCTCCGACGAGGGCGAACCGCTGCCGCCGGGCGAAAAACTGCCCCCGCAGCCGGATTATGTGCTGTCCCCGAGAGCGGCGTATTTCAACGAGCGCGAGCGCGTGCCCTGGGTGGAGACCCGCGGCCGCATCGTCGCCGAGATGATCGCGCCGTATCCGCCGGGCATCCCCGTTATCTACCAGGGCGAGCGCATGAGCGCCGAAGTCTGGGACTATATCGAAGCGTTCCGTCAGCGCAACGGACACATCCACGGGCCTTCCGACCCGACGCTGTCCACGTTGATGGTCATAAAGGAATAATGATCAAACCCGCAGCTCTTTTGAGCTGCGGGTTTTCATGGAGGAGGAAACGCTATGAAGACTTGCAAAGTACTGCTTTTGGGATACGGCGTTGCCGGAAAGGCGTTTGCCCGCATCCTGAACAAGACGCATGACAGCATCCTGGCGGCGAAAGGCATCGACGTAAAGGTCGTGGGCATCACGACGGGAAGCCGCGGCTGTCTGTACGAACCGGGCGGCATCGATCTGGCTGAAGCCACGCGGCAGCTGGAGGAAGAGGGAAGGTTTGACCGCGGCGGCAAAGGCTATTGCGAAACGGATTCTCTGACCGCGGCGCAGGAATGGGACTATGACGTTCTGATGGAACTGACGCCGCTGAACATCTTTACGGGCCAGCCCGCGACGGACCATATCAAGGCTGCGCTGACGCGCGGCAAACACGCCGCTTCCGCCAACAAGGGTCCCTTGGCATGGCATTACGCGGAACTGCGCGATCTGGCGAAGCGGAACGGCTGCGGATTCTTCTTCGAGACGACGGTCATGGCCGGGACGCCCACGTTCAATATGGCCGATCACTGCCTGCAGTTCTGCGAGATCAGCAAGATCGAAGGCATTCTGAACGCCACGACGAATTATATCCTGAAGGAGATGGGAAAGGGCGTGCCCATCGACGACATCATGCGCAGCGGCCGCGAGCAGGGCTTCCTGGAAGCGGATCCGTCGATGGATACGGAAGGCTGGGACGCCTCGGCGAAACTGACGGTGCTGATGAACGTGCTGATGGACGCCGGACTGACGC
>JAFPXN010000115.1 GCA_017412505.1 Bacillota bacterium
TCCATCATGCCGGGCATGGACGCTCTGGCGCCGCTGCGGACGGAAACGAGAAGCGGGTTTTCCTTGTCGCCGAACTTCTTGCCGTTGACCTCTTCCATCTTCTCGATGTATTCCATGATCTCGGCCTTGATGGCGTCGTCGATCTTCTTGCCATCTTCATAATAGCGGGTGCAGGCTTCGGTCGTGATGGTAAAGCCCTGGGGAACGGGCAGGCCGATGTTGCTCATCTCAGCCAGGTTAGCGCCCTTGCCGCCCAGGAGGTTGCGCATCTTCGCGTTGCCTTCCGAGAACATGTACACGTACTTTGTGCTCATAAACAGTTACTCCTTTCGTATTGAAAATGAATTTATTAACACTTTTATGACGCTTTCGGGGTCCTGTCGTCTAACGCATCCTCATGCCGTCGTTCCGCCATGAGCCTCTTTAGACGCCGCCCCTCAAGCGTTATCATTATAAGCAATTCTGGAGATCGGAATTTCTCCTCAGCATAGTATATGCCTTTTTATAGAGATTGTGTAACGGTTTAATATTTTAATACCTGTATATAATTATTTGATTGTATACAGAAAGGGCCCGAAGACCCTTCCGTTTATTCGCTTTGTTTGACGCCGCTGTTGAACGACTTGAAATAGTCTGTGCTGAGTATGAGTTTCGAGTAGCTCAGTTTGCCCTGCACTTTGCTGCGCATGGCGTTGATGTATTCCTGGCTCGCGGGCTGGGAAGGATCCGCGTCCGTCCACTTGCCCCCGTAATAATACCCTTTGTCCGTCATGAACGAACCGTTCGTCCACAGGACCAGGGGCTCTTCCTCGGAGAAGACGTCCTGGCCGACGAACAGGCGCGAATCGAAGTCCACGCCGAACAGATTGCACAGCGTGGGCTGGATATCCAGGCTGTACGTCGGGAACGGCACTTCGATCGGATCCATGTCCTCCAGGCAGCCGCTCCAGATGATCAGACGGCTGTGATCCCGCTCCTTCGGCGTCTGATACGCGAAGCCGTACAGTTCCTGCAGGTAATCCTTGTCCGTGCCCCAGGCGGAGCTTTTTTCCAGACCATAGGGATAGTGGTCCGTGCCGAGGACGATGACGGTGTCGTCCGCAACGCCTGCCTCTTCCAGCGTCTTGATCGTATACTCCATGGCGTATTCCAGTTCGAGATTCGCCGCCAGATAACCTTTTACGTGATCGGAATAGGGCAGCCCTTCCACAGCTTCGCGGTTCTTCTTCGACATGGCGTTCGCGGTCCAGGCATAGTTGCAGTGACCGCTGATGGACATGTAATACACGCTGAACGGCTGGTGGTCCATGTAGCGGGTCATCGTGTACTTCATCATCTCCAAGTCGGAATCCGGCCAGACGCCCAGCAGATATTCGTCCATGCCGTGGCCCTTCGCGATGTATTCGTCGAAGCCCAGGCCCAGATGGGTCTTGTTGCGGCCGTAATAGTCGTAAAGGCCGTTATGATAACACTCGCTGAAATAGCCCAGGGAGCGCAGCTTATGGAAGATGTTGATGGAGTTGTCCTTGCCCACCGTGTCGTGGATGGAGTTGACCCCGTCCATGGGCACGATGCCCATCATATTGGAATATTCTCCGGTGGACGTGCTGCCGCCCCAGGCCGGCTGATAATAATCCGTAAACTGGATGCCCTTCGTGGCCATGCGGTACAGCGTGGGCGTCAGTTCTTCGTCGATGACTTCCGCGGAGAACGCTTCGGCTGTGATGAAGATCAGGTTCTTCCCTTTGAACAGGCCCGTATATTCGTTCTTCGGGGAAGGTTTCAGAGACGCCACGTACTGGTGCGCCTTCTGGATGTTACCGGACGTGGAGGAGATCAGGGCATCCAGATCCACGTTCAGCTTGTTGAGGCCGAAGAACGACGGACCTGTGGACGAGCCGCTGCCGATGGAGGCTTTCACCACGTCCGCCTGCTCCAGCGCCGCCTCCAGATCCAGCTCGTAGCCGCCGCGCATGTCCTTGCCGGCAGCGTAGATCAGACCCTTCGTCTGCACGTCGGAACCAAAGTTGCCTTCCCGGCCGCCGATGCCCGCGAAGATCGTTCCGGCGATCAGCAGGATGACCCCCGCAGCCGCCTGTACGCCTGCGGGCCGGAATGTGCCGGCTTTGCGGAAGCCCAGGGACTTCCGCTTCCAGATCATGAGCGCGAACGGGACGTGGAACAGCAGGATGACGGGGATGCCCCGCAGGATCAGCCCGACGACGACGCCGCCGAAACCGGTCACGACGTCTCCGGCGCCCGTCCGGATGTCCTTCATGCTCATGAAGACCCTGTAGGAGTTATAGCAGAAGTATTCGACCAGGAACGCGACCGTAAACACTTCCAGAATGACCATTTCGGCAATATAGGAAGTCTTTTTCGGCAGCAGGCTGCACAGCGCGCCGAGGATCAGGCCCAGCGCCAGGGCGTGCAGCACGCCGACGTGCAGGAATCCCGACTTCGTCAGGACGGACAGCAGGATCTCGAACAGAGCGAAAATGGGTCCGAGCAGCAGACAGGCAAACGGACGGAACCCTTTTTTGGAGGACGCGTCCTCCGCCTCATGCGTCCGGACTTTGCGCGCCGGTTTGCGCGCAGGCGTTTCTTCCTGCTCCGCTTTTATCGGCCGCTCCGGCTTTTTCAGAACGTCCTTGATCGAAGCGCCCGCGCCGCGGGACGACTTGCGCTCGTGACGGGCTTTCGCCTTCGCCCGTTTCGCGCGCCGCTCCTGCATCGCCTGCTCCAGTTCTTCTTTACTCATTCTGTTGTTGTCGTCATTCCGGGAAGACATAACTGAAATAATCCTTTTCGATCACATTTCTGCAGTAGTTGAGTTTATCGCGAACGATTTCTTTGACGGAATCGATATAGTCGCTGTCTGCTTCCTGACCTTCCGCAGGCGTAAAGCGCCCCGTCGTCGCATCGTAGAAGCCCCTCTCCGTTTTCCAGCTGTAGCTGTTCCACATGACGAGGCCTTCGTCCGTGGAGAGCAGGTCTCTGCCGGGATACAAGCGGGAATCGAAGTCCGCCCCCATCAGGTTCAGCACGGTCGGGATGATGTCGATGCTGCTGCAGGGCTGGGAAACGACGATGGGTTCTTCCCTGTTCTCGATCGCGCCGCTCCAGAAGATCAGCATATTGTGGTCGCGCAGCATCTCGTTCGAAGCCGGGTAGCCATACAACTCGGAAACGTAGTCCCTGTCGTTCGCCCAGATCATGCTGTTCTGCAGCGCGTAGGGATAATGGTCCGACGTGAGCACGATGAGCGTATCGTCCAGCAGATCCGCCTCTTCCAGGCGGTCGAACAGGATCTTCACCGCGTCTTCCAGTTCCAGCTGGGCCGCGACGTAGGACTTGATCTTCGTGCTGGCGTCCAGTCCCTGCACCCTGTCCTTGTGCTTGATGGCCTGCTGATGGAACGTGAAGTTGTAGATGCTGTGGCCGCTGTACGTCATGTAATAGACGTAGAACGGATCCTCCCCGATCCAGTCGTCTATGGTGCAGTTCATCATTTCCGTATCGCTGGGCGGCCACATGTCGGTCAGATAGTCCTCCATGCCGGTGCCGTTGGAAACGAAGCGTTCGAAGCCCAGCCAGGGGTGGGTCTTATAGCGGTTATAGTAGTCATAATCCCCGTTATGGTAAGCGGTGGACGTATACCCCAGAGGCATCAGGTATTTTCCGATGCAGGTGGCGTTGTTGTGGCCGATGATCTGCTGCATGGAATTGGCGTGGTTGACCGGCACGATGCCCGTCAGCGTCGCGAATTCGCCGGACGTGGTACTGCCGCCCCAGAACGGCTGATAGTAATCCTCGAAGACGATGCCCTTCGTCGCCAGGCGGTACAGCGTGGGCGTCAGTTCCTCGCTCACCGCTTCCGCCGCGAAACTCTCCGCGCAGATGACGATCAGGTTCTTGCCTTCGAGCATGCCGGTATATTCGTTTTTCACCGAAGCCTTCTGCTCCGACACGTAAGTGTGCACCGCGCTGACCGCAGCGTTGCTTTCCGATGCAGCGAGCGCAGGGAAATCGATGTCAAGCTTGTTCAGACCGTGGAAAGCAGGCGCGCCGTTCGAACTGCTGCCCCGGCTGACGATCCCGGAAGCCTTTTTCGGACGCTCGGGCACGCCGGCAACGCTGTAGACGACGTCGCGCTGCGTCGACGTGATCAGACCGAAATTGCGGATGCCGTCGTTGAAGACGTATTCGTAGGTGTACTTCGGCGCCGCGAAGCTGTCCATCTGCGTGCTTCCCGCCGCCATGCTCTGGAAAAAGACACCTGCCAGCGCCAGATATACGAGCGTCCAGCGGTCCTTGCGGGTAAAGTCCCACAGAGGATACAGGACGATGAGGGCGATCACAGGCACGTGATAGCGGACGATGATGCCCGCGCCTTCCCGGATCAGTCTCGCCACGTCTGCACCGAATTCCTCCATGACGCCGCCGGCGCCCTGGAAGATCGTGACGGGGTCCATAAACGTCTGGTACGAATTGTTCACGAAGAACTGTATGACGAAATACAGGCACCCGATCTCCGCCAGGATGAGCGCCGCGGCAAATCCGGCGCCGTTCCTGCGGAACGCGAAAGCCGGAAGATCGCACAGCAGGCCGAACGCGAAGCCTGCGAGCAGAGCCGTCTGCATGTGATAACCTTCGCCCATGGCGCAGTCCCGGCCCAGCATCCATTCGAGATAGACGAAGGCGGCGGGCAGGACCAGAAGGCTGAGAGCCCTTCTGAGGGCGTTTTTCGACTGTTTACGGGGTTTTATCGTTTCGTTGGGCATATTATGCATTCGCGGCCTCCCGGCGCGTCAGACGGCGCATGATGACCGCATAGCAGACAGCAAGCATGCTGAAGGTCAGGATCCACGTGATGGGATAAGTGATATAAAGCATATTCAGCGTATGGAAGCGCGGGATCTGCCATATGGTATAGATCCATACGATGCGGAACACGCAGATATCGACGACGGTGATGACCATCGGCACCAGGGACTTTCCGAGCCCGCGGATGACGCCGGTCATGACGTCGTGCAGGCCGTTGAGCGCGTAAGGCAGACAGACGAACGTCATCCGGGTGATGCCGTAGCGGATGGCTTCCTCGTCGCCGGGAATGTAGATCGAAAGCAGCCGGTGCGCGAACAGGTACGTAAGTCCTCCCATGACTACACCCGTCACCACGACGTCCAGGATGCAGTAATTGCGCACTTTTCTGACCCTGTCCAACCGGTGGGCGCCCAGGTTCTGGCCGACGAAATTCATGCCGGTCTGGTGGAACGAGTTCATGCCGATCCACGTAAAGCCTTCGATGTTAGCTGCGGCGGAATTGCCCGCCATGACGACGGACCCGAACGAATTCACCGACGACTGGATGATGACGTTAGAGATCGAGAACATGCAGCCCTGGATGCCCGCGGGCAGACCGATCCTGACGATGTTCTTCAGTTCCAGCGCATAAATGTGCATCTTGCGCAGCGCCAGTTTATAGACGCCGTCCGTGCGCATCAGGAAGCGCAGGATCAGGAACGCGGACAGGCACTGGGACAGCGCCGTCGCCAGCGCGACGCCCGCCACGTCCAGATCGAACGCGACGACGAACATCACGTTCAGGGCGACGTTTACGACGCCGGCCGTCATCAGGTAGTACAGCGGATGTTTCGTGTCCCCTGCCGCCCGCAGGATCGCCGCCCCGTAGTTGAAGAGCAGCGATGGGATCATACCGCAGAAATACACGCGCATGTACAGCGACGACAGCCCAATGACGTCTTCGGGCGTTTTCATCCAGGCGAGGAACGTGGGCGACATCAGGATGCCGAACACCGTCAGCACCGCGCCGCCGATGAGCGCCACGGGAACGCAGGTGTGCACTGCCCTGCTGCAGCGGTCATCGTCCTGCGCGCCCAGAGAGACCGCGACCGTGACGCCAACGCCGACCGACAGCCCGATGAACAGGTTGACGATCAGGTTGATGATCGCTCCTGTCGCGCCGACAGCCGCGATGGACAGACGGCCGCTGTAGCGGCCCACGACCACGAGGTCCGCCGCGTTGAACAGCAGCTGCAGAATGCCCGTGAGCATCAGAGGCACCGCGTACCGGATGATGTTCCCAAACAGCGGGCCGTCGATCATATTGATGTTGTTCGATCTGTTGTTCTTCTGCATGAAAAGCAGTCTGCCGTCCTTTTTTGCAACCCGAAAAAGCCCTGTGTGCACAAGGCTTTTTGAAAGGGACCCGAAGGTCCCTTTAGACTATTGGCAGAGACGGTGGGATCGTTCAGGCTTCGCCTGCGGCTCGCCTTCACGTGAACCCACATGGGTTCGATTCCCACCGTTCCTGAAATGCCTGGCGGAGACGGTGGGATTCGAACCCACGTGCCATTGCTGGCAAACTGATTTCGAGTCAGCCCCGTTATGACCGCTTCGATACGTCTCCTTATATGCCTTCCCCTAGATCGGCGTACTGCCTTCGGGCACTACGAGCTGCAGCGCCCCGGGAAGGATCTCAAATTCCGTGTCGGCGAAATCGAGCACCTCTCCGTCTACGGAGATGCGCACCGGTTCCAGCGTCCGGAGTCTGAACTTCCTGCAGTGGATATATTCGATGTATTTGTCCGCGTCCTTATCCCTGAGATGGGAACCCGCGCGGTACTTCGCCAGCAGGATGGGCAGCTTCAGCCCTCTCACCGGCCGCACGACGCACACGTCCATAAAGCCGTCGTCCAGTTTTGCCGAGGGACAACTCTGGAAGCCCCCGCCGCAGAAATGACCGTTGGCGATGGCTGCGAGCATCAATTCGGCTTCCTGTTCTTCGCCGTCCTCGATCGTATAGGCCATGCGGTACGTCTTGCCCCTGCGCAGCACCTTGAACGCTGCTGCCAGATAGGCGGCCGTTCCCTTCAGATGATCGCTCTTCATGGCGGCGGCCTCCGCCACCACGTCGCAGTCCACACCGATGTTGAACATGTTCAGCGCATATCCACCCTGCCATTTTAACACATCGATGGGCATTACAGAACCCCGAATCTGCTTTTCTATGTTCAAAAAATTCTCTTTGTTTGTATAATTGCGGACGAAATCGTTGCCGGTGCCGCAGGGGACGACAGCCAGCTGGGCGTTCGGAAAGCCCGCGATGCCGGAAAGCACGTTGTTGACCGTGCCGTCTCCGCCGCAGGCGTAGAACCGCACGTCGCCTTCGAACGAGCACTTCTGCCGGCAGTAAAGGATGGTCTCCTGTTCGCTCAAGGTGCGGTGGATCTCGTAATCGTCCTCGAAACCGGTGAGCGCTTTATGGATGGCCGGGAGGATCTCCCGCAGAGCCGCGCCGTTGCCGGCCGCAGGGTTCACAACAAACACATGCTTCATTACTCGATGATCTCCTTGATGAGGACGGGCGTCTCTGGTTTCTCCGCGCAGAACGTGTAAGCGGATCCGGCTTCGGCGAGACCGGCGGCCAGCTTTTCTTCGTCGTCGCTGAACAGCACCGCTACGGGTTCTCCCGCTTCGACGGGATCGCCGACCTTCTTCAGAAGCAGTATGCCTGCGGACAGGTCGATGGCGTCTTCCTTCGTTTTGCGGCCGGCGCCCAGATGCTGGGAAGCCAGACCGATACTGTCGGCCTTGATGCCGGCCACGTATCCGCTTCCGGATGCTTTGGCTTCCGCTTTATACAGCGGCTGTTTGAAGATGCCGATATCGTCGACGCAGGCAGCGTTTCCGCCCTGCATGGTCACGAATCTGCGGAACACGTCCAGCGCTTTGCCGGAGGTGAGCGCTTCCTCCGCCTTGCGGCGGCCTTCTTCGGGAGAAGATGCCTTCTGACCGCAGTAGATCATGTAGCCGGAGAGGGTCAGCGCCAGTTCGGTCATATCCCTGGGGCCCTTTCCTTTCAGCGTATCGATCGCTTCGATCACTTCCAGGCTGTTGCCCACGGCGTCGCCGAGGGGCTGGTCCATGTCGGTCACGACCGCGACGACCTTCTTGCCCGCGTCCGTGCCGATGTCGACCATCAGGCGGCCCAGGTCCTCCGCCGCTTTCTGCGTTTTATTGAAGCTTCCCTGGCCGCATTTAACGTCCAAAACGATGGCGTCGGAGCCGCTGGCCAGTTTCTTGCTCATGATGGAGGACGCGATCAGCGAGATGTTGTTCACCGTTCCGGTGACGTCGCGCAGCGCGTAGAGTTTCTTATCCGCCGGCGCCACATCGTGGGTCTGTCCGACGACGGACATGCCCGCGGTTTCCACAGTCTCGAGGAATTCCTCCGGGGTCAGCTGCACGCGGAAACCCGGGATGGATTCCAGCTTGTCGATCGTGCCGCCGGTAAACCCCAGGCCCCTGCCGCTCATCTTCGCGATGGGCACGCCGCAGGCCGCCGCGATGGGCGCCACGATCAGCGTCGTCTTGTCGCCGACGCCGCCGGTGCTGTGCTTATCGACCTTGATGCCCTTGATCTCGTGCAGGTCCATGGTCTGTCCGGAATGCAGCATGGCGTCCGTCAGGCAGAACGTTTCGCGTCTGTCCATGCCCTGGAAACAGATGGCCATCAGCAGCGCGGACGTCTGGTAATCGGGAATGCTCCCGTCCGTGACCCCCGCGACAAAACCGCGGATCTCCTCGTCTGCCAGCGCCTGTCCGGCCTTCTTCTTTTCGATGATGCTTACCATGTCGATCATTTCAGTATCTCCTTCAGGAACGACGCGCCGATGGCGGGTCTTTCTTCGATGCCCAGATAATCCAGAATGGTGCAGGCGATATCCGCGAAGCTGCCGCGGGTACCCAGATCCACGCCTTCCTTCACCGGTTTGCCGAACACCAGCATGGGCACGTGCTCTCTCGTGTGATCCGTGCCGTGAGCCGTCGGGTCGTTGCCGTGATCCGCGGTGAAGATCATGATGTCTTCGTCCTTCATGGCAGCCAGCAGTTCGGGCACTCTGGCGTCGAATTCCATGATGCAGTCCGCGTAGCCCTGCACGTCCCTTCTGTGGCCGTATTTCGCGTCGAAGTCCACGAGGTTGACGAACAGCAGACCTTCGAAGTCCGCAGCCATCGCCTGGATCGTGCGGTCCACGCCGTCCATGTTGTCGTGCAGATGTACGCCCAGATCCACGCCGTAGCGGTCGAAGATATCGGAGATCTTGCCGACAGTGGCGGACACCATGCCGGCGTCCTGCACCATGTTCAGAAGCGTTCTCTCGGGCGGCTTGACGGAATAGTCCTTGCGGTCGGACGTGCGTTCGCGCTTGCCCTCCGCGTTCGTCCGGTAGGGCCGCGCGATGACCCTGCCGCAGGCCCATTCGCCCTGCAGCATCTCCCTGGCGATCTCGCAGAAGCGGTACAGTTCCTCGAGAGGCACGACGTCTATGTTGCAGGCGACCTGAAACACGCTGTCCGCAGAGGTGTAGACGATGGGCTTGCCCGTCGCCTCATGCTCGGCGCCCAGTTCTTCGATAATGACGGTGCCGGAAGCGGGATAATTGCCGATGACTTCGCGGCCGATGCGCTTCTGGTATTCTTCGATAAATTCTTTGGGGAAGCCGTCGGGATAGGTTTTGAACGGCACTTTCGTATGAAGGCCCGCGATCTCCCAGTGGCCGGTCGTCGTGTCCTTGCCGGTAGACAGTTCCGCCAGTCTGGCGAAGCTGGCCTTCGGCGCTTCCGCTCTGGGCATCGCCAGGTTGACCCCTTCGATATTGCCCATCCCCAGATCGATCAGGTTCTGCGGATGAAAGTTCTTCGCATGTTCCGCGATGTGGCCGAGGGTATCGGTCCCCGCGTCGGTATACTCCGCGGCGTCTGGCAGTGCGCCGATGCCGAGGCTGTCCAGTACCATAATGATCGCGCGTTTCATAGTGTGTCCTTTCTGAATAAAAATTAAAGTGTATTTTGCAGGGCCTGTCGTCCAACGCCACCCGCAAAATTATTTATTCTGAATAGATCAGCTTCGGGCAGCATTCCAGTCTGTCCAAAGAGATCAGATGATATTCGATTCCGTTGAAGTCGCCCTGCGGACCGTTCTTAAAAGCGTTCTGTCCATGCAGGTGTCCGTAAACGATTTTCTGTACACCCGCTTGTTCGAAGATGCCGGAAAAGCCGCTGGGCTCGAACTTTTCGTTCCTGGGCGGATAGTGCATCACGCCTATCTTTTCAGGCGTCCAGCCCGTTTCCGCCTCGTACGCCTGCACCAGTTTTTGCGCTTCATCTGCGCTCATCTGCAGCCGCAGCACTTCTCTGCGATAGATAGGACCGTCTTCCTCTTCGCTGTAGTCCTTCGCACCGGGACAGACCCAGCCCCGAGAACCGAACACGACGGCGCCGCCCCAGGCGAACGCGTCATGCTGCAGAAAACGAAGGCTCTTCATGTCTTTACAGGCGGTCTTCACCTTGGAGATGCCGGACCACCACAGATCGTGATTGCCCTTCAGGATCAGTTTCGTGCCGGGCAGCGCGTCGATCCAGCGCAGATCCTCCAGCGCCTCGTCCAGACGCAGCGCCCAGGAGATATCGCCTGCCAGGATCACGAGGTCATCCTCTTCGACGAGCCGCTGCCAGATCTCCTTCAGCCGCTCTTCGTGACCCACCCAACTGCCGCCGAAGATGTCCATCGGCTTTTCGATGCGGGGGTCGAACGACAGGTGCAGATCGCCGATCGCCCAGATGTTCATGGCGTCTCACCGCCTTCTTTGTCGCCGGGATCGCCGAGGTTCTGGATGCCGGACAGCGTTTTCTGAATGCTGCGGGTGCGGACGCCGATCAGCTTGTCCAGTTCCGCGTTCGCCTGATTGATCCGCTGCTGCGCGGAAGCCAGTACGTCCGCAAATTTGTCGAATTCGCCTTTCACCTGTCCCAATACGCCCCAGACTTCCGTCGACCGCTTCTGGATCGCCAGCGTGCGGAACCCCATCTGCAGGCTGTTCAGCAGCGCCGCCAGCGTGGAAGGCCCTGCGATCATGATGCGGTATTCCTTCTGGCAGATTTCCATGAGTTCCATATTCACGACTTCCGCGTACAGGCCTTCAAACGGCAGGAACATGACCCCGAAATCCGTCGTATAGGGCGGCTCCACGTATTTGTCGCGAATCTCCTTCGCGGACTGGCGGATGAACTGCGCCAGACGCTTTCTCTGCGTCTCCGCAAAGACCGCGTCCGCGTTATCGTAGGCGTCCTGCAGCGCGCCGTAGATATCGCCCGGGAATTTGGAATCGATGGGAAGGTAGACGGTTCCGCCGCCGTTTCCGGGCAGCTTGACCGCGTATTCCACCCTCTCCTGCGTATTCGGCTTTACCTGGGCGTTCGCTTCGTACTGCGCCGGCGCCAGGATCTGCTCCAGGATGGCGCCGAGCTGCATCTCGCCGATCACGCCGCGGCTCTTGACGTTCGTCATCAGCTTGCGGAGGTCGCCCACGTCCTGCGCGAGCCCCTGCATCTCGCCGAGGCCGCGGTACACCTGATCCAGGCTGCCGCGCACCTGCGCGAAGGAACGGGCCAGCCGTTCGTCCAGGGAATTCTGCAGTTTTTCGTCCACGGAAGCGCGGATCTTCTCCAGCTCCGCCGCATTGGACGTCTGCAGGGCGTTCAGACGGTTCTCCACGGTCGCCCGCAGATATTCCATGCGCCGGTCCTCTTCCTGCGCGCGGTCGGACAGACCGCGGTTCATCTCGGAGAACTCAGACTGCAGCGTCTGGTACATCTCCACGCGCTGGGCGCTGATGTCCCTGCGGACGGCACTCAAAGCCACCGCCAGCACGATGACGGCGACGGCAAGCGCGGCTATGATGATTGCTAAGACGATGGTCGTGGTCACAGAAACCTCCAATATGACATTTTATTATATCATAAATCGGAGCATAGAAAAACGGCTTTGGAATGCCCAAAGCCGTTTGCGTGGATAAAACTGTTATTCTTCCGGGATGTCGTAGCCGAGCAGCCTTAACACCTCGTTCGCCGTCTCTTCCGGCTCCTGCCCTGTCGAGCAGACCGTGTACTCCGCGTACTTCTCGTACAGCGGCGTCCGCTCGTTGTACAGATCCTCGAACGTCTGCCCCGGTTTGAACACGATGCCGCGGGTCTCCAGATTGGTGACGCGCCGCTCGATCTCCGGGAATTCCACGTTCAGGTATATGATGTGGCCGATCTCGGACAGGTGCTTCATGGCGTCCGGATAGTAGCAGGCGCTGCCGCCGGGCGAGATGACGTAATTCTCGTAATTCAGGCTCGCGAGGACACGACCCTCCAGAGAAAGAAAATATTCCTTTCCCTCGGTGTCCAGGATCTCCTGCAGCGGCCGTCCTTCGGACTCGATGATGATCTTATCGCCATCCGCCTGCAGCAGGTCCAATTTGTCGGCAAGAAGACGCCCCACCGTGGTCTTACCGCTGCCGGGCATGCCGATCAATATGATGTTTGTCCTTTTGTCTTCACTCATGCTTGCCGATACGAGAACGCCCCAGGCGCGCCGAAAGCGGTCTGGGGCGATGGTTTCTCCGGTACTGCGCCGAATTATTCTTCAGCAGCAGGTTCCTCTGCCTTTTCCGCTTCTTCCGCTTTCGCAGCCTTGGCAGCCGCGATCTCTTCCGCAGTGGGCTGAGGCAGTGTCGCCTTGATGGACAGAGAGATTCTTCTCTTTTCCTTGTCGATCTCCAGGATCTTGGCGTCGATCTCCTGGCCGATCTGCAGTTCGTCAGAGATCTTGTTGACTCTCTTATGAGCCACTTCGGAGATGTGCACCAGACCGTCCAGGCCGGGAGCCAGTTCTACGAATGCGCCGTATTCCTTGATCTGAGCGACCTTGCCCTTGACGATGTCGCCTTCGTGATAATTCTCGTCGATGACGGACCAGGGTTCGGGTGCGTTCTGCTTGAGACCCAGGGAGATCTTGCCCTTTTCGGGGTTCATGCTCAGGATCTTGACGTTGACGACCTGGCCGATCTCCAGAGCTTCCTGGGGATGTCTGAGCTTGCCCCAGCTGATCTCGGAGATGTGCAGCAGACCGTCGATGCCGCCGATGTCTACGAACGCGCCGTAATCGGTGAATCTCATGACCTTGCCTTCGACGACGTCGCCGACGTTCAGGGTATCCCAGATCTCTGCGATCTTCTTATGCTTCTCTTCGGTCAGGAAAGCCTTGTGGGAGAAGACAGCCTTGTTTCTTCTCTGGTCCACTCTCGTGACCTTGACGGGAAGGGTCTTTCCGATGAACTCTTCGGCGTTCTCCACATAGTGGTCCGCCAGCTGAGACATGGGGATGAAACCGGAAACTTCTTTGTAAGCCGCGATAACGCCGCCCTTGACTTCCTTCAGGACGGTTACGTTTACGACTTCCTTGCTTTCCAGCGCAGCGTTGATCTCTTCCCAATTCTCGCCGGACTGGAGCTTTTTCTTGGAAAGGAGGATGTTGCCGTCGCCGTCATCGGTCTTGATGACCTTAGCCTGCACTTCGTCGCCTTCCTTAAATGCCGCAGTAAGTTCCTGACCGTCTTCGAGAGTGACCTCTTCCTTGGGGAGCATACCGTCTTTCTTGCAGCCCAGGTTTACGACGACGTAATCATCGGTGACCTGTACGACTGTACCGGTAACGACTTCTCCTCTGCCGGGAAGCTTGAGAGACTTCTCGATCTCGTCCATGAAGGCGAGCATTTCGTTCATTTCTGTGTTCTGTTCTTTGAGTACTTCACTCATGTTAGCAATAACCTCCAAAATAATTTGTTGTGGTGCGGACGCACTCGCCGCAACGCCTATTTTATAATACTTCTTGAGTTCTTGCAACGGCAAATCGTCAAATTTTTCTATAAAATACACAGCCGGACAAAATTTTGAACAGATGTCATTCAGCTTGCGGGAGTTCGAACTGCTTTTGTCTCCGATCACGACCATCGCGTCGGAATTCGCCGCCAGTTCCGCCGCAGCGTCCTGCCGCTGTTTCGTGGCGCTGCAGATGGTGTCTTCGATCTGCAGATCCGAGCAGATCTCCTGCAGTACGGCGCAGCAGGCATCGAATTTTGCCCGGGTCAGCGTCGTCTGCGCCAGAGCCGTTACCGGCCGGTCTTTCAATTGTTCTCCGAATCCGCGTATCGCTTTCGGGTCGTCGCTGGCGCCGATGGCGGCATCCGTCGAACCGAGGATGCCGATCACCTCCGGATGCTGCGGATCTCCGATGACGAACACGGACCGCCCGGATGCGCCCGCTTTGCGCGCCGCGTCGTGGATGCGGTACACGAAGGGACAGGTCTCGTCGCAGATCTGTATCCCCTTCTCCGCAGCCTTTTCGTACGTGCTGTCCGGCTCTCCGTGGGCGCGGATCAGCACACGGCTGCCGCTTTCCGCCTCGTCGATCGAACGTATGGTGCACAGACCGCTGTGTTCGAGCTGTTCTGTGACCGCCTTATTGTGGATCAGCGGTCCGAGGCAATATAGCCGGACGCCGTCCTGTTTCGCCTTTTCCAGTTCCCGGACCGCTGCGTCCACGGCCCTCTTTACGCCGAAGCAGAACCCTGCGTGCTCGGCCACTGTGATCGTGTGTTTCAAAGCTATTTCTTCCCTTTCAAATTCTATGAACGGATACCGTTCCTGCCTGCATATGAAAATTGCGAAAGTATTGTAAAATTTTGTTTACAAATGCAGTAAACAGTTATATTATATTTGCAACTATATTCTACACCAAAATTGCCAAGGAGAAAAAGCAATGGAAGACAAGACATTGGTATGTCAGGACTGTGGTAAGGAATTCATCTTTACTGTCGGCGAGCAGCAGTTTTACAAAGAAAAAGGTTTCGATAACGAACCGAAGAGATGCAAGGAATGCAGAGACAAGCGCAAGGCAGCAAGAAGAGCCAGCAGAGAAGAGGCTCCCGCCGAATAAATTTGCAAAACAGACAGACATCGTAAAGACCGGGCACATCGCCCGGTCTTTTCTGTTCCGCGTCCGGTCTCATTGCGCGGACAGGATCTGCGCTCGCCAGTTCCGCAGAAACGCGGCAGCGCCTTTTTCCTCCGTTACGCGACAGGCGCAGGCGTCCGACAGGCGCGCGGCGATCAATCCCCCGCTGCCGCCCAACCCGTCGCACAGGTCGCAGAACCGCAGAACAAACGGACGCGGATCCGCCTGTTCGGAAAACAGCAGCAGGCTCCGTTCTTTTTCCGCATCGTAATACAGGCTGCCGGGAGCAAGCGAAATGAAGGCGGGGTCCGCCAGCCATTTCTGCAGCAGGGCGAAGCTGTCCGCCGCGGACGCCAGCATCTGCAGCAGCGTGCAGAAGCTGACTTCGATCCCGTCGGGGCACAGCTGCGCATAGTCCTGCGCGCGGATCAGGTCTTCCGGATGAAGCATGGTCTTGACGTAACCCCTGCCGGCATAAAACGATGCCGGCACCAGGCACGGGCAAAGACCGCTCTTCCATAGCCGGCGCATATAGTCCGGCATCATTGTCCTCCCCAGCAGAAGAAGCACGGCGCGTACCCTTCCGCTTCCGCTTCGCTTTTCGGCATGCTGACGTAATATTTCGTGATGCAGGGGCACTCCTTGCGGTGATACACCCTTGACCCGTCGGAAAACATAAACACAAGGCTGCCATAGGTCAGCGAAGACGGTTTACAGGTCTTGCAGGCGGAATACCGGCGCTTCAGCTGCTCCGTCAGGATCGCTTCCACGCTTCCCTCCTTCATGATGCGGCAGCCCGCGCTGTGGTACTTCTCCCCGTATTTCGGAAAAACGTACACTCTTTCGTCGTCCGCGTCGAACAGCTGCTTCGACTCGCCTTTCCAGGGCCGGAAAACAAAGGACCGGACCGAGCGGATGCCTTCTGTCCCCGGCAGGGAAAACGACGCCTTCCGGCTGCAGGATACCGTAGCCCAGTTCAGTTTGTCGATGCTGACGTTGCCTGCGATCTGCGCTTTCTGATCCGTCAGAAAGCCGATGACGTGGACAGAAGGCCCGTCGTCCCACTCTTTCGCGAGGCTGACGTGCAGGGAAGCCGTAAAAGAACCGCCTTCCAGGATCAGATCCGGAAGATCTTCCGCGACCGCTTCTCCGGCCGCTTCCGCCTTGACGCAGGTACTGCCGGCACTGACGAGGGAACGGACGAGCGTTTCCTCCGTTCCCGCCTGCATGATGAGGATCAGCAGCAGGCCCATGGCGATCAAGAAGACCGGCAGACAGACTGCCGCGTCGACGATCAGCGCTCCGCTGCAGTTTTTAGCGGTACGCATGGATCTGCACCACGGTCCCGTTCCTGCTCCCGCCGCTGACCTGCGGCAGGACGCTTCGTTTTTCAAATGTGGCGGATAACGTAAACCCATAACAATAATCCCGGAAAGAAAACGCTGCGCCGTCCATGTAGGCGGCGTTGACCTGCATCACGTCCATCAGCCTCGCCAGCCGGGTCTGCTCCGGCAGAAGCATCAACAGCAGCGCAGCGTAATCCCGGTACGTCCCGAAGCGCTTCGTACCGACCATAAAGCCCCGCACGATCTCCACACATCCGCCGCTGCACAGGATCATGACTTCCCCTTTCGCCTGCACCGCAGCGTCGATCGCAGCGATGATCAGGATGGCAAGAGGCTGCGGAATGGCGGGACAAGCTGCGGCTGCCGCGGCATAGGCGGACATCTTCGCTTCGTCCCGCAGGTTCCGGGTCAGATCGATCGCGGTCCGCACCTTGAACAAAGCGGTCTTCATCTCCTGTTCGTTTTCCCTGTCCGAGCCTTTGCCGAACAGGACGTATTCCGTCTCGAGCCCCAGGATCGTATCGTTTTTCGTACGGATCTGATCGGAACACACTTCGACGATATACCTGGCCTGCAGCAAAGCGGACGGAGACAGGCCGTCCTGCATCAGTGCGGTCGCCGCATATCCCAGCAGCGAGGACGAGGGACGGACCCCGAGCAGCGCGGTGGGAAGCTCTTCCCTGCGCACGCTGACCAGACTGCGTCCCTCCTGTATATCCAGATCGGGATCCATCGCGTCGTCATACTCCCGTTTCAGTTCCGCGGCGCTCTTCCCGCTGTTGCCATCCCCGGGTGGAGGGAGGCTTGCCAGATCCTGAGAAGCCTCTTCGTCCTCCCTGTTGTTCACGGGGTCCAGCAGAGAACGGAGCAGATCCGCAGCGCCTGACAGTTCCAGCCCGTCCTTCGCCGTCAGAATGACGCCAAGCGCGTCGATCTGCTGCGCCAGAACGTCCGTATTCAACCCTTCCATCCCTTCCGCAGACACACTGCATTCCGTCAGTTTCGGGCGGACGAGCAGCTGCGTGCCGTTCAGGCAGTGACGGATATAAAAGCTGTTCAGCGACGCGAGTTTCTGTTCGTAAGAACTCAGCGCGAACACACCGTAGCGCCTCTGCAGATCGGGCTGATACTCCGACAGCACGGATTCGCCCGCGCTCAGGCAGACGTTTTCCGCGATGCTGCCCGCGGCGTATCCCTCGCAGATCTCGCATACGCAGAGCAGAAGAAAGACCAGCGCAGACAGGCAGATGACAACGTAAACGGAAGAAAAGCCCTTATTCATTTGTTGTCCAGACTCCTCTCATGATGTTTTCTGTCGATATAATGCAGGGATCCAGCGCTTCGCGCGCTTCTTCCCGGTGCCGCAGCGCGTCGGTCTTCGTCTCATCCAGGATCTGAAGGGAAAGACCGATCACGCCTGCGATGATCAGGACGACCAGCGGAAAGACCAGCGCGGCTTCGACCACGGTCGATCCACGGCGGTCAGAAATCCGCTTTAAGAAGATCGCCAAATACATTGTTGACAAACTTGCCTATCTTATCCTTGAAGATGAGCCCCAGGAAGATCGCGATCGCGATGAGGATCGCGACCTGCACCAGTTCCATTCCGTCCTGCGCTCTCAGTTTCGTTTTCATGCGCACGAGCCATGCGTCCATACCGTTTCTCCTTTCTACATTTCCAGCAATGCCGGCGAGATGGCGATCACCACCATCACCAGCAGAAGAAGCATCAGCGGCAGACTCAGTTTCGTCTCCGCCTCCCTCGCCTTCGCTTTCGCCGTGTTCAGTCTGCTTCCCCAGATCTGCCGGCGTTCCCGGTCCAGTTTTTCCGCCAGTTCGCTGCCCCGCCCGCTGCAGTCCAGCGCCAGCGACGCGAAGCGGATCAGGTCCCGCAGCCCGCTCTGCCGCGCATAGACGTACAGCAGATTGACGAACGGCATGTTCGTCGCCTTGCTCTCCGCCTCCAGCCGGGCAAACGCGCGGTACAGAGGATTTTCCTGTTCCCGGTTCTCCGCAATGAGCCGGGCAAAAGCCGTTTCGACTGTCAGCCCCGCATCCAGCAGCAGGATCATCTGCATCGTCATGTTCGGGATCTCCTGTTCGAAGGCGTTCTTCTGACGCTTCAGTCTTCGTTGGATCCCGTCCGTTCTGGAAAACAGTACGGCAGCGCATGCGAAAAGCGCGAAGCCGAAGATTTCCCAGGGCAGCGTCTGCTTTGCCGGACGCCATAGCGCCTGCGCTCCAAACGGACTTTGCGCCGGCAGTTTCTGTACCGTATCTGTCAGCAGAGAAGGCAGATCCTGCGTCAAGGCGTCCGCCTCGTGCCGCAGCGACGATTCCCAATCCGCGTCGGGTCCCGGATCCGGGAACGCCTCCAGATCGACCCGTCTCGCATATTCCCCCAGACTCAGCACGGCTGTGAGCGTCACGGGTTCCCCCGGTTTTACGCCGACCAGGTCCACCCTGCCTTCTTCGCTGACCCGCGCAGGATCCGAACTGCTCCAGGTGATCGTCACGAACCCGTCCCGGGAAACCAGGGGCAGGGCCAGATCGCCCTGCAGCGCCTGCAGTCCGCCGGATTGGCGGGACAGTTCTTCCCGCAGTTCCTGTTCACAGCGGTCGAACAGCGCGTTCGCTTCCGCCCGGGTCCGCTCCCGGGAAGGAACGTCCAGCTGCACGTCCTGCTCGACAGAAACGTCTTCATAGATAAGCTGCAGCGTTAAGTCCGCCGTTTGGGAGGACTCTCCCGGTTCCGGACGGATCAGAAGCGTCTCCAGATCTTTCGGACCTCTTTCCAGGACAGCCGCAAGCAGAAACAGGATCAGGCAAACTGCCAAGACAACGTACAGCGTTCTTTTCGTCCGTTTCGCAGCAGCGTCCAAACCGCCCCGGATATCCTCCCCGGCCTCCTGCAGGAAAGCGTAAGGTTCCAGGACCTGTTCGTCCTTTTCCCGCATCCCGGTGGGGATCGACGTCAGCGACTCTTTGATTCTTTCTACAGTTCGATATCGATGATGCGGATGCTCCACCATACAGCCCCTCCCATCGCCAGCAGACAAAGCGTCATGACGATCCTTCCGACCAGAGTTTTATACAGGACCGAGATATAGTCGAAGGACACCAGGTTTAAAAACGCGAGCATCAGAAGCGGCAAACTGACGAGGAGCAGGATATCCAACCGTTTCTGTGCCATCAGGCTTTCCGTTTCCTTGCGGAACGACAGCCGGTCCAGCAGGAGTCCCGCGCTGCGCATGCACACCGCCTCCAGATCGCCGCCGCACAACCTGCAGATACTGTAAGAAGAGGCGAACTGTCCGATCTCCGGGATCCCGCTGCGCCTGCCCAGATCCGTCAGCAGCTGCGCCGCGTCGCCGTGCACGCTGCGGTACGTTTCGACGATGGACCGCAATTCTCTGGTGATATCCGCGTCCGGACCGTAAGACGCCTCCGAGGCAGACGCAGCGTCGGCAAGAGCCGCGGGCATGGATCGTCCGGCTGCTACAGATGCGGACAGAGAATACAGCGCATCCCGGAACCCTTCCTGCAGCGCGTTCTTCCTGCGGCGGATCTGCCAAGACGTATAGAAACGCTCGCAGGGAACCGACAGACAGGCGCATGCCGCAGCCATCAGGATGCTGCGGTAGAACAGGATGCCCAGCAGCGCGAACAAAGGACAGACGCTGACGTAATAGCGGGCTCTTTCCTGTTTTCCGGCCTTGTAGCGGCTGTAATCCGTCATGGTATCCTCCCTTCCATCCCGCGAAGCTGCAGTTTCCCCCTCGACTGCAGCGCGTTTCCCGTGGAGACGAGTCCCTGCCGCGGGTCGTAGACGAACAGCGGATTCAGCGCGATCTCCCCGTCCCGCATGCCTGCGGATTCGCAGATCTCCACAACTCTCCGGTGTCCGTCCGGCGTCCTTGTCAGGTGCACGTAAAGATCGATCGCCTCCGCGATCTGCGCCCTGACCGACGCCGCGGGGAATCCCGAAGACGTGATATGCAGCGTCTCGAGGCGGCCGATCATGCCCTGCACGGAATTCGCATGACCTGTGGAAAGCGAACCGTCATGCCCCGTGCTCATAGCGGCCAGCATATCCACGACCTCTTCGCCGCGCACCTCTCCGACGATGACCCGGTCCGGTCTTTGGCGCAGGCTGGTGCGGATGAGGTCCCGGATCGCGATGGCGCCCCTGCCCTGGGCGTTGGCGCTGCGCGCCTCCATGCGCACCAGGTTCGGAATACCGCGGATCTGCAGTTCCGCCGAATCCTCGATGACAACGACGCGTTCCGTTCGCGGGATGGCATCCGACAGGATGTTCAAAAACGTGGTCTTGCCGGAACTCGTACCACCTGAGATAAAGATGTTGTAGCCTGCCGCCGTCAGGACCTGCAGCAGCTCTGCCGCTTCCCGGCTGATGTCCCCCTGCGCGATCAGATCGTCCATCGTCATGCGGCTGCGGTTGAATTTGCGTATCGTCAGCGCCGGTCCCCCGATGGCGATGCTGCCGTGTACCGCGTTGACGCGCGACCCATCGGAGAGCCTGGCGTCTACGATGGGATGCAGCTCGTTCATCTCTCTGCCGACCCGCGCCGCCAGCCGCTGGATGACCCGGGTCAGCCTTTCCTCCGTTTCGAAAGAGAGATCCGCCCGGACCGTCTTTCCGCCCCTTTCGAGAAAGATGCTGTCCGGACCGTTCACCATGATCTCCGTGACGTCCGGATCGTCCGCCATATCCTGCAGGATCTCCAGCTCGCAGCGCAGCGCGCAGAACACAAAACGCACCAGTTCCGCCAGCCGCCGGTAGGACGCGATCCCCTCGCAGGAAGCCAGGACGACTCTTTCACATTCCTCTTCGACCTGTCCGTCCGTCAGATTCGCGCTGCTGCCGGACATGCGGTCTCTCACCTGCTGCGCCAGATCGTAGACGCTGATCTTCGCGTTACCTTGCTGCCAATTGCTGCGCAAGAGCGCTCACCTCACATCCCAGCTGACCGTAAAGGTCCAGCTGACCCACCCGGGCGGACGTGTCCTGCGCAGGCGCAAAGCGGACCGTGCGCGGCGGGCAGTCCATGGCTCGTTCCGCGCTTTTCTGCAGCTGCAGAAAAGCCGCCTCGTCCATTTGACCACACAGCGGATCCGCGGAAACAACGACGATACGCGTTTCGCACATATCCATCAATTCTTCCCAATACCAATAGGCACGCGGTACGTCCAGTACGACCTCGTCCCATTCCCCGGAATCTTCGATGCCGCGGAAAAACGCAGCGGCATCCCCCGCGTCCAGCTGATGCAGCAGGTTGCGGCAGCCGCTCTGCGCAGGTACGAACAATCCCTCTTCTATTTCCACACAGGCGGCTTTCATAGGGGCTTTTGTGCCTGTGGTGACCTTTTTCAACAGCGCCATCCCGGCCTGGGGATCGGTGGGCGGCGCGTAAGGGTCCAGACTGAGCAGCAGTACTCGTTTCTTCCGGGATGCCTGAAAAGACGCGTACAGACCTGCGCAGGCAGTGACGCCCCGGCCGCCTCCTCCGGCCGTAAATGCCGTGAAAGGACAGCTATCCTCCTTCGGAACAAAGGCAAAGTCCTTGCCGCTGAGAGCCAACACCCTGTCCATGATCTCCCGGACAGGCGCCGGCGTACCCAGGAATTCGTCCCGTATCGTAAAGTCCGCGCTGTCTGTCTCGCCTACCGTCACCTGCACGTAGGGATATTCCTTCGCGACAGCCCGCGCCAGAGCGGCTGCCAGGGCTTCGTCGCTGAGCACGATCGAAAGTTGAAAGGAATTCATATTTTTACCTCGTTTTCCATTTTATGTAATATTATTTTACACGACTGCCAAAATATGTCAACTATCATTTTGCAAAAACCGCCGCGCTTCCGTATAATAAAAGCAACGGGGGGCCGCCGTTTTCTGTCTTTTAGAATAAAGGGGGATTTTTACTGATGAAAGAACAACTGATCGCCTGGATCCTCAGCCTGGTGCTCGCTGCCAGCGGAACGGGCTGTACTCCGGGGTCTGCGCCCGGTTCTGGCAATATAGATGTATTCGACAGCGTTTACGCGATGGCAGCTCCGGATTTCCCGGAAATGGCGGCTTATCCGGAGCCGGGAGACGGTTCGGATTACGATCCGTCCGCCTGGGACGAGTGGAGCGCGCAGAAACAGAAGCAATGGGATGCCGCCGCATCTTATGATGGCAAGCTGGACCGCTATCTGCAGACCGCCCTTCCCGCGCTGATGAAGCCGCAGAAAGGCAGCGAAAACGCGGTCTGTTCGCCGGTGAACGTCTGGTTCGCGCTGGCGATGGCGGCGGAAACCGCCGGCGGAGATACGAGGCAGGAACTTCTGGACCTGCTGGGGGTCTCCTCCGTCGAACAGCTCCGGGAGATCGCGACCGCTTTATGGACAGCCAACTACACGGACGACGGCGCGAATACGCTGCGCCTCGGCGCATCGCTTTGGATGAATCAGGACTATGCCTTTAAGGAAAAGACGCTGCAGACGCTGGCGAAGGACTATTTCGCCGCCAGTTTCCGCGGCGCGATGACAGACCCCGCTTTTTCGAAGGCGTTCAAGGACTGGCTGAACGAGATGACCGGCGGCCTGCTGAAAGACAACGTGGACCAGCTGGAGGACTTCCGCCCGGACGACGTGATGGCTCTCGCCACGACCGTCTACTTTTCCGCGAAATGGAGCGACGAATTCCGGGAGAGCAACACGTATCCCGAGACGTTCCACGGCACGAAGAAGGACGCGGAGACGGATTTCATGCACCGCAGGATCGAAGGCGCCTATTATTGGGAAGACCGCTTCGGCGCCGTGAATCTGCCCTTTACGGAAGCCGGCAGCATGTGGCTGATCCTTCCGGACGAAGGCGTTGCGCCGGAAGAATTGCTGAACGACGGAGACGCGCTCGCATTCCTGAGAAAAGACTATGGAGAAAGAAACAGCAAAAGCCTGATGATCGACCTGGCCGTGCCGAGATTCGACGTCACCGCGTCCCAGGACCTGAAGGAAACGCTCCTCTCTTTAGGGGTCACGCGCATGTTTGCCGGAGGCGCGGATTTCTCGAATCTGACGGACGAAAGCGGCGTCTACGTCAGCTCCGCCACCCACGACGCCCGGGTCAAAATAGACGAAAAAGGCTGCGAAGCCGCAGCCTTTACGGTGATGATGTACACGAAATCCGCGATGCCTCCCGACGAACACATGGAGTTCCGTCTGGACAGACCCTTCCTGTTCGTTGTGACTGGCATCGACGGTCTGCCCCTGTTCGTAGGGCTTGTGAACCAGGTCGAATGACCCGTCCTCAGGAGCGCATCTCGCCCCGCAGATCCTGTTCCATCAGGCGTTTGATCTCCTCTTTGGAGAAGCCTTTGGAAAACAGATAATACAGTTTCGCAACAGCGGCCTCGGTGGTCAGGTCCTTGCCGGAAACGGCGCCTGCCGCCGTCAGGCCGCTGCTCGTTTCATAGGTACCGAGGGAAACGGTTCCCTGTGGGCACTGGGAACAGACGGTCAGGATGCTGCCGTGCTCGAACGCCCTGCGGATGATGGGCAGCAGCGCGTCCCCGCCCGCCGGGATGTTGCCGGCGCCGAACGTCTCGATGACGATGCCCTTTAGGCTCTCCGTCATGATGGATTCGAACAGACCGAACTGGATGCCGGGGAACACCTTCAGCACGCCGATTGGCACTTCTTCCAGCAGCTGCAGGCGGAACGGTTCCTTCGGGCCATCCAGCAGCGCCTTTTTATTATAGTTGATGGTGATGCCGGCTTCCGCCAGAGGCGGATAATTCGGCGACGTGAACGCGATCAGGCCGTCCGCGGAATACTTCGTGGAACGGTTGCCCCGCAGCAACTTGCCGCCGAAATAGATGCATACTTCCCTGGCAACCCCCTCCGCCGCGACCAGCATGGAGGAGATCAGGTTGTCCAGGCCGTCGGAACGCAGTTCGCACAGGGGGATCTGGCTGCCTGTCAGGATGACGGGCTTGTCCAGACCTTCCAGCATGAACGAAAGCGCCGACGCGGTATACGCCATGGTATCCGTGCCGTGCAGCACGACGAATCCGTCGAACGCGTCGTAATACTTGGCCAGCAGCCCCGCGATCTCGTTCCAGTCGCGGACGGTCATGTTGGAGGAATCCAGCAGTTCTTCCGTCTCGACAAGATCCCAGGACGGCATGCCGGGGGCGCGCAGCGAATCCATGCTCAGCAGCGCTTTGCGGAAATACGCGCGGTCGGGCATATAGCCTTTGTCTGTCCGGGTCATGCCGATGGTGCCGCCGGTATTGAGGATCAGAATTTTGCTCATTGTGTTTCCTTCAGGCTCTTTTCATACAATAAAACGGGTACTGGTCTCTCAATACCCGCTTTGCTTTCGTTAGAATTCCATCGACTTCTCGATATAGCTCCACAGTTCGCCGATCGGCATGCGGACCTGTTCCATCGTATCGCGGTCGCGCACGGTGACGCAGCCGTCCGTCGCGGTATCGAAGTCCACCGTGATGCAGTACGGCGTACCGATCTCGTCCTGACGGCGGTACAGCTTGCCAATGCTGCCGGACTGGTCGTAGTCCACAGAGAAGTACTTCGCCAGATCCTGATAGATCGCCATGGCCTGTTCGGACAGCTTCTTGGACAGCGGCAGAACGGCAGCCTTAAACGGCGCGAGGAACGGGTGCAGATGCATGACGGTGCGGCTGTCGGCCTTGCCGTCCTTGCTGAGGTCTTCCTCGTCGTACGCGTCGCACAGGAACGCCAGCGCTACGCGGTCCGCGCCCAGCGAAGGCTCGATGACGTAAGGCAGGTAACGTTCGTTCGTGACCGGATCGATGTACTCCAGATTCTGGCCGGAGACTTCCTGGTGGCGTCCCAGGTCGTAATCGGTGCGGTCTGCGATGCCCCACAGCTCGCCCCAGCCAAACGGGAACAGGTATTCGAAGTCCGTCGTCGCGCGGCTGTAGAAGGACAGTTCCTCCTTGGAGTGGTCACGCAGGCGCAGTTTCTCCATGTTCATGCCCAGATCTTCCAGGAACTTTCTGCAGTACTCTTTCCAGTACGCGAACCACTCCAGGTCCGTGCCCGGCTGGCAGAAGAACTCCAGTTCCATCTGCTCGAACTCGCGGATGCGGAAAATGAAGTTGCCCGGCGTGATCTCGTTGCGGAAGGATTTGCCGATCTGCGCGATGCCGAACGGCACCTTCTTGCGGCTCGTGCGCTGCACGTTCTTAAAGTTGACGAAGATGCCCTGGGCCGTCTCCGGACGCAGGTACAGTTCCGCCTTGGAGTCTTCCGTGACCCCCTGGAACGTCTTGAACATCAGGTTGAACTGACGGATCGGGGTAAAATCGGTCTTGCCGCATTCGGGACAGGCGATCTTGTGTTCTGCGATGAAGGTCTCCATCTCCTGATTGGACCAGCCGTCCACGGAACCGCCCAGATCGATGCCGTTTTCCGCGGCAAAATCTTCGATCAGCTTATCCGCGCGGAATCTGGCGCGGCAGGCTTTGCAGTCCATCAGAGGATCGGAGAAGCTCGCCAGATGGCCGGAAGCCACCCAGGTCTGCGGGTTCATGAGGATCGCGGCGTCCAGGCCCACGTTATAGGGGCTCTCCTGGACAAATTTCTTCCACCATGCCTTTTTTATGTTGTTCTTGAATTCCACGCCCAGAGGACCGTAGTCCCAGGAATTGGCCAGTCCGCCGTAGATCTCGGAGCCCGGATACAGGAATCCGCGGTTCTTGCAGAGCGCTACGATCTGGTCCATCGTCAGTTCTTTGTTCATGCTTTTCTCCTACTGTGTTTTTACTTATCTTCTTCCATTTCGTCCAGGTCCAGATCGGACAGGTCGAAATCATTATTCTTAGCGAATGTTTCGTCCGGATCGACAGCCTTGTCTCTCGTCAGCTTATCCTTGGCCGCCTCGTAGAGGTCGCCGCCCTTGTCCCTGGCGGATTCGTAGATCGAACCGCCCTTGTCCCTGGCCGCTTCGAACAGATCGCCGCTCTTATCCTTCGCCGCCTCGAACAGGTCGCTGCCCTTATCCTTTGCAGTCTCGAACAGATCGCCGCCCTTGTCCTTCACTTCGTCATAGATGACGCTTCCCTTATCCTTGACCGTTTCGAAGGTCTTCGCAGCCTTTTCGGATACGTTCACGACGGCGCCGTCTTCCTTCACCAGTTCGATGCTGCACTTCGTTCCCAGCGCAGCGATGCATCCGCCGATGGCGGCCCAGGGGAACAGCACGGTTCCGATGATGCCGATGTTGACGGGCAGGTTCATGACGATCTCGTCGCCCTTCTTGATGACGATCTTGCTGACGTTGCCCTTGCGGACCGCTTCCTTGACCGTATTCAGGATCTCGACGTTCTTCTTTTCCCCTTCTTTTGTAGATTCGTCGATCGTATCTTCGATCAGGATGATCGCGTCCACGACGCTGCCGTCCGTCTTTTCCAGCGCTTCCTTCGCTTCTTTATATCCGACGCCGGTCCTGTCCTTCACAAGTTCGATCTTTTCCAGTGTGATTTCCATAATTTCCCCTTTCCGGCTTGCAGCCGATCTACAGTACCAAGCTTTCACTTTTCAGATCTTCGATCCCCAGGTGATAAGCGATATATGCCTTAAACAGTCTGCGGAGCCTCTTCTCCGCATCCTCGTTCAATCCTATGCCTTTCAGCGCGGTGATATGCCTTCCCGCCATGTACCGCAGCGCCGACAGCTGGTCCTGGCTGAGCGCGAACACCAGCGGGTCTGTCTCTGTCTGACCCGCGCAGTCTCCGCAGAGGACGCCTCCGTCCGCAACGCTGAGCGCCGTCAGATCCTCCTCTTTTCCGCAGCGCATGCAGCGGTCCAGCTGGGGCGCGCATCCGGCGATCTGCAGAGCCTTCATCTGAAAACCGATCAAAAGCGTGCCGAACGCGCTCTTTCTGCTGTCCAGCAGTTCCAGGAAGTCCTTCAGCAGCGCCAGCAGCGCCGGCTGGGGCTGTTCTTCTTCCGTCATGCGGTCCGTCAGTTCCAGCGCGTAGGAAGCTGCCATGTACTTCTCCACGTTCTCGCCGATCGCGTAATAGCTCTGCAGCGTTTCCGCCCCGTTGATGCTGAACGATTCCCTGGCCTTGAACAGTTCGTAGCGGCCGTAGGTGAACGGGCGCAGCGCCAGCGCGGTCTTGTTCTTGCCGCCCTCGCTGAGGGACGTGCCCGCGCTGATCTTTCCGTAGCGTTTCGTCAGGATGACGATCATGCGCCTGCCGTTCGCGGCCTTGATCTGCCGCAGCACCAGGCCTTCGGTATCCGTGACCATGGATCAGCGGTGCAGGTCGGTCTTCCAGGACGCGACGTAACCGAAGTTGCCCAGCATGACGTCGCTCTGACGCCAGTTCTTCTTCACCTTGACGAACAGCTCCAGATAGACCTTCGTGCCCAGCAGCGCTTCGATCTCAAGACGGGCGGATTTGCCGATACCCTTGAGTTTCTTGCCGTCCCGGCCGATGATGATGCCTTTGTGCGAATCCTTCTCGCAGTAGATGACCGCGGAGATATTCGAGATACCGGGCTGCTCGTCGAATTTTTCGATCTCCACCGCCACGCCGTGGGGCACTTCGTCGTTCAGGTAGAGCAGCGCCTTCTCGCGGATGATCTCAGAGACCAGGAAACGCTCCGGGTTGTCCGTGATCATCTCTTCCGGGAAGAACATGGGGCCTTCCGCCAGCAGGTCTTCCAGCGTGGCGAGCAGTTCGTCCACGTTCTGGCCGGTCTTCGCGTTCGTGCCGATGATGGCGTCGAACAGATCCAGGCTCTCGTAATACTCGTACGTTTTGCGGAACGTATCCGGATCGATCTTGTCGATCTTGTTGATGACCAGCAGTTTCGGCGTCTGGTTGGATTGCAGTAGGTCCAGGATATACGCGTCGCCGCTGCCTTCGCCCTCGAATTCGGAGTCGACAAGGAAAAGGATTACGTCAACTTCCTTCAGCGTATTCACAGCGGAGTCCGTCATGAACGTTCCCAGCTTGTTTTTGGGTTTGTGGATGCCCGGCGTATCGATGAAGACCATCTGGCAGGCCGGTTCCCTGTCTTCGCCCTCGCCTTCCATGCGGGTGTAGATCCCGCGGATGGTATTTCTGGTCGTCTGCGGTTTTTCTGTCGTGATGGCGATCTTTTCTCCCAGAATGGAGTTCAGCAGCGTGGATTTGCCCACGTTCGGTCTGCCGATGATGCCGATAAATCCGCTCTTCATAGTTTAAATCCCTCCGGAAGCAATTCCTTTAAGGTGTATACCTTCAGTTCGTCCTCGTTTTCCCCGCTGATGACGCGGATGTCCGGACAGAACTCGTACATAAACTGCCGGCAGATGCCGCAGGGCCAGCTCGTGCCTCCGTTGCCGGCGATCGCGATGGACTGAAAGTCCCGCGCACCTTCGGAGATCGCCTTGACCATGGCCGTGCGCTCCGCGCAGATCGTGGCGCCGTAGGAGGAGTTCTCGATGTTGACCCCGGTAAAGACCTTGCCGTCCTCTGTCAAAAGTGCAGCGCCGACGTGAAAGTTCGAAAACGGCGCGTAGGCGTTCTCCGAAGCTTCCACAGCCATGCGGAACAGTTCTTTGTCTGTCATGCTCATACCCTCCTGAGGTCCAGCTGCGTCATGATCTTTTCTTCTTTTTCCCGCATGACCCGCTTTTCCTCTTCTGTCTCATGGTCGTAGCCCAGCAGATGGAAGCAGGAATGGACGAACAGATAGATGAGTTCCCTTTCGTAGCTGTGTCCGAATTCCTCCGCCTGCTGATGCGCGCGTTCCTCGCAGATGACGACGTCCCCCAGGGAGACCTCGTCCCAGTCCTGCATATATTCGTAGGGGTCGAACTGCGGGAACGACAGCACGTCCGTCACCGCGTCCTTCCCCCGGTATTCCCGGTTCAGATCCCTGATCTCGTCCGCCGAAACAAAGGATACGGACATGGACAGGCGTTCGTCGTCCAGATCCTCTTCCCTCGCGCACAGGGCGGCCGCGGCGTACATGGTATCCGCCGTTTTCTTCGCTGCTTTTTCTTCGTCGTCGAAATAGATAAACATGCTTCTCCTATTCATCCTGCGCCCATTCCGGATGCTTCTGCAGGTAGCGGTCGTACGCGTTGACGATGCGCCTTACCAGCGGATGGCGCACGACGTCGCTGTCCGTCAGCCGGCAGAACGCGATGCCTTCCACGTGATTCAGGATGTGCATGGCGTCCACGAGGCCGGAGCGCTTGCCCCTGGGCAGATCGATCTGGGTGACGTCGCCGGTGACGATCACCTTGCTGCCGAACCCCATGCGGGTGAGGAACATCTTCATCTGCTCCTTCGTGGCGTTCTGCGCCTCGTCCAGGATGATGAAGCTGTTGTCCAGCGTGCGGCCGCGCATGTAGGCGAGCGGCACGACTTCGATGGTCTCCTTCTCCTTCAGACGCAGCGCGGCGTCCCTGCCTAAGATATCGTACAGCGCGTCGTATAAGGGGCGCAGATAGGGGTCCACCTTCTCCTGCAGGTCGCCGGGCAGAAAACCGAGACGTTCGCCCGCTTCCACCGCGGGACGCGCCAGGATGATCTTCTCGACTTCCTTATTCTTCAGGGCGTTGATCGCCATGGCCACCGCCAGGTAGCTCTTGCCGGTGCCTGCGGGGCCGATGCCGAACACGATGTCGTTCTTTCGCACGGCGTCCACGTACTGCTTCTGGCCCAGGGTCTTCGCCTTCAGAGGCTTGCCCTTGTGCGTAAAGCAGACGACATCCTTCGATAAAGCGCTCTGCGCGTAGGAAATGCCTTCCTTCGACAGATCCAGTATGTAATTGACCTTCTGTTCGTCCAGACTCTGGCCGGCGCCGGCCACGGTGAACATCTCTCCGATGACGGATGCCGCGCGTTCGGCGTCTTCCCCGTTGATGATGATCTCATCGCCGCGGACGGCCACTTCCACGCCGCAATCCTTTTCTATCGCCTTCAGGTTCGCGTCCAGGGTGCCGAAGACTTCCCTCGGTCCCAGATCCGAATCCTGTTTGATCCTGATCTCGCTCAAATACGGTCCTCCCTATAATTTATCATCCTATATCATACCATAAAGATGCTCTTTTTGAAAACACAAAGCCGAAGCTTTTGGGGCTTCGGCTTTCGTTTCGGCTTTTGATCGGATTAGTATCTCTTATTCGCCTTCTTGCGCGCTGCTTCGGACTTCTTCTTCCGCTTTACGCTGGGCTTTTCATAGTGTTCTCTCTTACGGAGCTCGGACATGACGCCGTCTCTGGCGCAAGAACGCTTGAATCTCTTAAGAGCGCTTTCCAGATTTTCGCCTTCTCTTACGATTACCTGTGCCATAACTTTGTTCACCTCCTTATCCTTTCAAATTCGTAACAGAGATAGTTTACCACGTTCTCCGTCAAATGCAAGCAATTATTTCAGGGCTTTGCTGGCGACTTTCTTGCGCAGCAGTTCCGTGAACTCGGTGATGTTCATCGTGCCCAGATCGCCTTCGCTTCTGCTTCTCGGCGCGACGGTGTTGTTCTGCACGTCCTTGTCGCCGACGACCAGCAGATACGGGATCTTCTCCGCGCGGCCGTCCACGATCTTTCTGCCGAGCTTCTCGTTGCGTCTGTCGATCTCGGTGCGGAACCCGGAGGATTCCAGCATCTGCGAAACGCTTTCCGCATAGGGGATCGCTCTGTCGGTGACCGGCAGGATCTTGACCTGCACCGGCGCCAGCCAGGTCGGGAATGCGCCGGCAAAGTGTTCGGTGATGACGCCGATAAAGCGCTCGATGGAACCGAAGACCACGCGGTGGATCATGACGGGTGTCTGCTTTTCGGAATTGCTGTCGACGTAGTCGATGCCAAAGCGGCCGGGCAGCTGGTAGTCCAGCTGGATGGTGCCGCACTGCCACGTTCTGCCCAGGCTGTCGGTGACGTGGAAGTCCAGTTTCGGCCCGTAGAACGCGCCGTCGCCCGGGTTGATCTCGTAGGTCTTGCCCATGGACGTGATGGCGTCCGCCAGGTTGGCTTCCGCCTTCTCCCAGTCTTCCCGGGTACCGATATGGTCTTCCGGCATGGTGGACAGCACGATCTTATAGGGCAGTCCGAACACGTTGTAGATCTCGTCGATCAGTTTGGCGATGCGGGACACTTCCTCGCGGATCTGCTCCTTGGCCAGCAGCAGGTGCGCGTCGTCCTGGGTGAAGCAGCGGACGCGGAACATGCCGTGCAGCGCGCCGGACAGTTCGTGCCTGTGCACGATGCCCAGTTCGGTGTAGCGCAGCGGCAGATCCTTGTAGCTGTGCGGTTCGTTCTCGTAGACCAGGATGGCGCCGGGGCAGTTCATCGGCTTGATGGCGAAATCTTCGTCGTCGATGACCGTCGTGTACATGTTCTCTTTATAGTGATCCCAGTGGCCGGACGTCTCCCACAGCGTGCGCTTCATGATCTGCGGGGTCATGACTTCCGTATAGCCCCACTTTCTGTGCACGTCTCTCCAGTATTCGATGAGCGTGTTGCGCAGGGTCATGCCCTTGGGAAGATAGAACGGGAAGCCGGGGGCTTCGTCGCGGAACATGAACAGTCCCAGTTCCTTGCCCAGCTTTCTGTGGTCGCGTCTCTTCGCTTCTTCGATGCGTTCGAGATACGCGTCCAGCTCTTCCTTCTTCGGGAACGCGATGCCGTAGATGCGCTGCAGGTTCTCGCGGCTGGAATCGCCTCTCCAGTACGCGGCGTTGCAGGTGAGCAGCTTGAGCGCGTTGCCCTTGATGCGGCCCGTGAAGTCCAGATGGGGACCCGCGCACAGGTCGGTGAATTCGCCCTGCTTATAGAACGAGATGGGCTCGCCCTCCGGCAGGTCGTTGATGAGTTCGACCTTGAACGGTTCTTCCTTTTCCTCCATCAGTTTGATGGCTTCGTCTCTGGGCAGTTCGAAGCGTTCGATCTTCAGATTCTCCTTGCAGATCTTCTTCATTTCCGCTTCGATCTTCTCCATGTGCTCCGGCGTGAAAGCGAACGGAGCCAGCATGTCGTAATACCAGCCCTCCTTGATGGAAGGACCGATGGCCAGCTTTACTTCCGGCCACAGTCTCTTGACCGCCTGCGCCATGACGTGGGAGCAGGAATGCCAATACGTCTGTCTGTATTCTTCGTCGTCAAACTTGTTGACTTTGATCTCTTCTGCCATAATTTGTTCTCCTCAAAAATAACGGATTGTCTGGGTATCGATCAGCCGGGTGGCCACAGCAGCCTTCTCTTGCCGAGCACGTGCACGTGCAGGTGCTTGACGGACTGCATGCCGTCCTCGCCTGTGTTGATGACGACCCGGTAGCCGTTTTCCAGACCCAGATCCCTGGCGATATCCTTGATCTTGAGCATGATGTGAGCCAGCAGCGCCGCATCCTCGTCCTTGGTATCGTCTAAAGAATCCATGTGCTTTTTGGGCACGATCAGGAAATGAACGGGTGCCTGGGGCGCCACATCGTGGAAGGCCAGGATCTCGTCGTCTTCGTAGACTTTATTCGAAGGGATCTCTCCGTCTACGATCTTGCAGAATAAGCAATCGGACATGGTCTTCTCTCCTTTCCGGATTATTGTTTCTATAAGGCCGTTTTTCGGGGTCCTGTCGTCCAACGCATCCTCATGCCGTCGCTGCGCTCCGTCATGAGCCTCTTTGGACGCCACCCCTCAAAACGACGTTTCCAAAAGTAAAATAAATTATATCACAGAACCAAGTACTCCGTCACGGAAAACACGCTCGATTTTTACGTTTATCCATTGATTTTCGAGGGAAACGGGGCGGGACGGATCGGACATGGACGGATCGCGGAAATAGACAGTGCAGTAGTTGCTGCAGTGACCCTTCCAGAGCAGGCCTTCCTCCGTCTGTTCCGTCTCTTCCGCCAGCACGCGCTGCGCGGAGCCGGTCATGGATGCGCGGAACTGCCGGGAGACCTCTTCTGCCGCTGCGATCAGTTCCTTGTTGCGCTGTTTTTTCACCTGGGGCGGCACCTGGTCCGGCATGTCCGCCGCCGGCGTGTACATACGCCTGCTGTAGGGAAAACCGTGCACGTGCAGGTACTGCGCCCTGCGCACGACGTCCAGGCTGGCAGCGAAATCCTCTTCCGTCTCGCCCGGAAAGCCGCAGATGATGTCCGTCGTGACGCCGTACAGCGGATCGAAATCCCGGCAGACTTTCACGATGCGCAGATAGTCTTCCGCCGTGTAATGGCGGTTCATGCGCGCGATGACGCGGTCCGACCCGCTCTGGATGGACAGATGCACGTGGTGCGCCAGCTTTTCGTAGCGGAACAGGTGTGCGATATAGTCCGCGTCGATGACGGTGGGTTCCATGGAGCCCAGCCGGATGAGGAAATCCCCCGGGATGTCGTTCAAGGCCTTCACGATGATCTCCACGCCCTCGAGCCCCGTATTCAGATCGTCTGTAAAGCCGTTTTCCGCCCCGTAGAGTGCCGTATTGATGCCGGTCAGGGTAATTTCCTTATACCCGGCGGAAACCAGTTTTTCGGCCTCTTTTCTGATCGCGGCCGCGCTGCGGCTGCGCACCTGTCCCCGGGCGTGGGGAATGACGCAATACGAACAGAACCGGTTGCAGCCTTCCTGGATCTTGATCAGCGCACGGGTCTTCGTCTCCATGCCGGTGATGCCTTCGTGCTGCTCGTACTCTGTTTGGCGTACGACCGGATCCGTGACGAGGATAACCTTCTTCCGCTGATCTTCTGGCAGCAGGAACCACTCCTCCGCCAGGGAGACCGCCCGCAGTTTCTCCGTCGTGCCCAGGATGATATCCGCCTCTTCGATCCGCGAAACTTCCTGCGGATTTGTCTGGGGATAGCAGCCCATGATGATCACCAGAGCCTTCGGATTCTGCTTCTTGACCCGGCGCATATACTGCCGGGATTTCCGGTCCGCCAGTCTGGTGACGGAACAGGTATTCACGACGCAGACGTCTGCGGCTCCCTCGCCGTCCAGGATGCGGCAGCCCGCCCTGCGGAAGCTCTCCGCGCAGGCCTGGGACTCGTACTGGTTGACTTTGCAGCCCAGCGTAAAAAACGATACGGTCTTATCTTGTAAAGGGTTTATTTTGCCTGCCATACCTTATCTCCGCCTGTGCCTTTCTGCTCCAGGTTCAGCAGAAACGCCTTGGCTTCCAGTCCGCCGCCAAAACCCGTCAGCGAGCCGGTGCTGCCGACGACCCTGTGGCAGGGAACGATGATGCTGATGGGGTTGTTGTGATTGGCGCCGCCCGCCGCGCGGACCGCCTTGGGATTTCCGGCATACGCGGCGATCTCTTTATACGTGCGCGTCTCGCCGTAGGGAATGCTGCGCAGCCCTTCCCAGCACTTCTGCTGGAACGGGGTGCCGGAAGGCGCCAGGGGAAGATCGAAGACTTTTCGTTTCCCTTCGAAATATTCGTTCAGCTGTTTCTTCGCTTTTTTCAGCAGCGGCGTTTCCTTCTCTTCCGCCTGAAGACCCAGGTCTGCCAGCGTGTTGTGCCACACGAACAGCAGATGGGTGAGCTTGCCGTCCTCTTCCGCCAGCTGCAGCTTGCCGATGGGGGAATCCATAAATGTTGCGTATCTCATAACGTCCTCCTTGAAGTTTTCTTCCGCCGCCGGGAAAACCGTTGTATAATGAATGTAACAGCAAACCGATTATAACAGAACAAATGTTCTCTGTAAAGAACGGAGGTATCAAATGATCATCGTACGCGTGAAATACAGAACACCGGAAGGACAGCGGGACGCTTTCCTGCAGCAGCTGTTCGACGAGGGCCTGCCCCAGGCCTGCCGCGCCGAGGAAGGCAACATCTGTTACGACTACTTCCTGAATTACGAGGATCCCAACGAGATCCTGCTGCTGGAAATGTGGAAAGACGGCACCGCCCTCGCCAAGCACGGCAAGGAGCCTCACTTCGACCGCATCGGCCAGGTCCGCATCGAAGCGGGCGTGCATGCCACGATCGAAAGCTACGATTCCAAACAGCGCAAATAGCGGGCGCAGATCGCGCACCAGCCGTCTGCGTGGATCGTTTCGACGATCTCGAATCCGGCGTCGCGTATGGCACCTGAGACCTCTTCTTCTTTCTCGTCCAGTATCCCGCTGGACAGATAGAAGCCGCGGCCTTTCAGGTGCTTTGCCACGTCTTTGGAAAGCATTTTGACCAGGTCCGCCATCAGATTCGCGCACACCAGATCCGCTTTGACGTCCAGGCCTTTCGTCAGGTCGCCCTGAAAAGCGTCGATTTTTTCTTCGCAGCCGTTCAAGGCTGCGTTTTTCTTCGTGCTCTGCACGGCGTCGTCGAACAGGTCCACCGCCCAGACGCGGGACGCGCCCAGCATCACCGCGCCGACGGACAGGATGCCGCTGCCGGAGCCCACGTCCAACACGGTCTCGCCGGGCTGCAGGTACTTCTCCATCAGTCGCAGCGTCAGGAACGTCGTCGCGTGGGTGCCTGTGCCGAACGCGAGGCCGGGGTCGATCGTGATGACGTTTTCCCCTTCCTTCGCCCCGTATTCTCTCCAGGCGGGTTTGACCACGAAGCGGTCCGTGATCTTCGTGGGCATAAAGTATTCTTCCCACTTGTGCAGCCAGTCTTCGTCGTCCACGTGGGTCAGCGTAAAGTCGTACGCCCTGGCGATCTCCATGGCGGCGGGGTCGTCCTCCCCTTCCTGCAGATAAAAACAGACGTAGGGATTACCCTGCAGGTCCTCGATCACTTCGGGATCCACGTAATCCCAGACGTGCTCTTCCCGCGCCCGCATGATGCCTTCCAGTTCGCCCGGGTCGTTGATGACCAGGTCGCTGCGGCCGGCCGCGGTGAGCGCGTCGACCAGGCCGTCCAGTTCTTCTTTTTTCGGATAGATCTTGATCTCTTTGTATTTCATAAGGGCATTATAACACAAACAGCCCGGAGCAGGTCGCTGCCCGGGCTGTTCTCCTCACTGTGATCCTATAATTCTTTCCAGTACTCCGGCTTATTGATCTCTTTGACAAAAGCCGTCATATCGACGTCTTCCCCGCCGAGGATCATTTCGATCACTTTATCCTGGCCTTCCTTCGTGAAGACCGGCCCGGTGATCCTGCGGAACTTGTCCTCGAGCCACGGCCACTGGATGTTCTCCTTCGCCTCGCCTCTGGGTTCGTACTCCGCCGAACGAAAGACCCTTCCGTCTTTCGTCCGGATGACCGCGCGGCAGATGCGTTGCGCCGGGAATTTCTTATCCAGTTCGGGATCCATCACGAAGTGCAGTTTCCCCATCATATCCAGGACCTTCGGGTCGCCCAGATACTTATCGTTGCACTGGGCAAGTCCGAAATCGCCGTACACGACGGCAGCCGCTACCGGATAGGCGATGTTGTACTGCGCCTCGTCCGCGTCCTTGGGCACGATCTTGGACAGCATCGTCGCCTTCAGGAACGTCTCGATCGTCACGTCTTCGATATCGTCACAGGTCAGACCGTTCGAGCGCATCACATCCACGACCGCGTCGATGGCCGGGTGTGCCCAGCGGCAGCAGGTGTAAGGCTTGAAATACAGATCCATGACCTGCCATTTTTTATTCAGATCGTCGAGGTAATGCTTATGCTCGTCGGATTCCAGAAGGTTCTTGTTGCCGGTGAACCCGCACTGCGTCTCGATCACCGCCAGCATGCCCACCATGACGCCGAACGGCACGCCGTCCTTGTTCATGGACGGATATTCCACGCTGCGGATGCCGGGAACGATGGGCGCGTTGAACTCCGCCACGGAAAGCGCGTTGTTCAGCTGTTCCTTCGTAAAGCCGTAGATCCGTCCCACGCCGGCCGCCGTACCGACGGCGCCGAACGTGCCGCTGGAATGCGCCCATTGGTAATAATCCATAATGGCCGCCCCGCTGCGGATCGTCGTTTCGTAGGAGACCAGCAGCGTCTCGAGGAATTTGTCGCGCTTCAGCCCTTTCTCGCACGAAGCCGCCAGGATGCCGCCGATCACGGACGTGCCGGGATGGGCGCGGGTCATGTTGTGGCCGTCGTCGATATCGTAGGCGTTGGAGGAATGACCCATCGCGGCCGCCGCTCCCAGGACGCCGAACGTCTTATCCGAGCCCACGACGGGGATATCCCCTGCCGGGAACACTCTCTCCGCCAGCTTCAGCCCGGCCTCGAACTGTCCGCTGCGGGATCCGACGATCAAAGCGCCCGTCAGATCCAGAAGGCAGCCCTTCATGCGCATCTTCACCTCTTCGGGAACGTTTTCCCATCTGGTGTCGAGAATAAAGTTTTCCAGTCTGTAGTCTGTTTCGTAATGCATGGTATCACCTTACTTGTATAGGATCTCTGTACTTTTCGTCGAGAAGATCTGCAGCAGTCCGCCGTAGCGCAGACGGAATTCCAGAACGTCGCCGACGTTTACCTCTTTCGCGCAGTCCGTCACGTCCAGCACCGCGTGGTCGCTGCTGCCGGCGATGACGGAGACCGCTTCGTCCTTCGGCAGGAGATTGAACGCGTCGCCGACGTCTTGCGACCCGACGGCAGCGATGGCGCGCCGCCGCCTGCCGCCGTCCGCGAACTGTATGGTCTCGCCTTTCCAGTTGCGTCCGGTGCCCACGACGCCGCTCTTTTCCTTCACTTCGACCACCTGCGCCTTCAGGCAGAACGTTTCCTCGTTCATCTCCGGGATGACCACGCCCCGGTTTATGCGCATGTTGATGGGATTCAGGATATAGCCGCCGACGCGCAGATGATTGACTTTTGCAGGCATCGGAAGCCCTTTGCTCCAGCGGATGAGAGACGAGGAACTGCCTCCGGACACGATCTCGAGCGGCTCGCCCAGCACGTCTTCCACAGCTTTCGCGCCTTCGCACAGGAGATCCAGATTTTCTTCGTCCGGCAAGACGCCGGACACGCAGCCGTAATTCGTGCCCACGCCCGCCACCTTCAGGTGCGGCATCGTATCTTTTACTGTTTTCGCGGCAGCTGCCAGATCTTCGATCGTAGCGTATCCTTCCCGCCGGTCGCCCACGTCCAGCATCAGGACGGCTTTATGCGTCCTGCCCGACGCCGCGGCCGCATCGTCCAGCGCCTGCAGCGTACGCAGTTCGGAATTCAGACTGTAATCCGCATGGGCAACGACGTCATCCGCCTCGCACAGCTGCGGGATGCGCAGCAGCAGCATTGGGACGCCCGGAAAACTCTTTCGCAGCGCGGCCAGCTGACCGATCCGCGAGGACGCCAGCTGTCTGCAGCCTCCGTCCAGATAGGCTTTCGCGACGGCCGGATCTCCGCCGGCGCCCTTGACGACGCCCGCGACGGATATGCCGAGTTTCTCATAGATACCGCAGATGACCTGCGCGTTGTTTTGGATCGCCGGCAGATCGGCTTCCAATACGGGATAGCGCATGACTACCGTTCCTTTCTGCCGCCCAGGGACGGACGCATCACGGCGAAAACAAAGCGGCCGAACAGCGTGTCGATCCAGCGCTCGGCCTCTTTTCCGCTCCGCTCGGAAGCGACAGCCCCGTATTCGAAGCAGCCGGACAGTTTCTCGCCGGTCCACAGCACCGCGTACGCTCTCGTAAACAGCGCGTCGTCCGCGCACAGGATGAGGTCGCCGGGCTGCAGATACTCTTTCGTGATATGCGTCGTGCGGATGTCGGCTCCGGAAGCGTTCTGCGGCGTCACGACGCCGATGCCGCCGTAGAGCTTATAGACGCACAGATCCTTCGCGGGTCTCTGCGGCCTGCGGGACACCACGTCCACAAGTTCCGTATCGTGCAGGAAGAACAGGCTGTGCAGCGCGTAGGGCGTCGATTCCGGAACGCTGTAGCCGCAGCTTTCCCAGACGGGACGCAGCGCCGCCAGAACGTCTTCCTTTCCTCCTGCGAGATCTTGCGCCGCCTTGGCGAGCTTCGCGGCGCATTCCGCGGGGAGCGCGGCGCCGACCATCACCCGGGGCGTCCAGATGCGCAGACCGTTCACGAATACCTGCGGCTCTTCGATATAGGCGCTCTCCGCGTCAGCCGTCACGGTAAACGTGATCTTTTCCGTTTCCCCTGCCGGCACGCTGACCACGCGAAACCCCTGCTTTTCCTCGACGATGCCGCTCTTCGCGGTGTATTCGATCTCGACGGCCTGATCGTCCGCTCCGTCGTTGCGGACAGCGACCGTGTAGACGACGGGTTTGCCGTTCGGCACCGTCTGACCCGGTTTATAGTCCGCCGTGACGCTGCAGACCAGGTCTTTTGCCTTGCCGCAGCGGATCAGCGCCTGTTCTGTGGGTTCGCCGGCGACAGACAGCGGACGGTGTACAGAAAACCTTTTTACGTTATCACGCAGCAAGTACAGCTTTGTCCAGTCGCTGCCGTCCCACGGCGTGAACCAGCGGTCGCAGGTATCCATGCCGATCGTGCCTTCCGGATCGAGGATATTGCGGCTTTCGTCGTATTTATAACCGTTGAAGCCGTGCTTCTGCGTGCTGTGGATGAACTGCCCTTCCCCCGCGTACAGCATCGTATGGCCGCTGTGCGCCGTCCGTTCAAACGTGACGATATCGCCCGGTTCCAGCAGCGCCTTCACCTGATCGCAGATCGATTTCTGTTCTTCCGGCGTTTCCCGGTGCGTCGGTTCGTAATAGAACACGCGGTTCGGAAGCACGTCGATCATATGCCACGTCAGATCCGCCTCGAGCATGTACCCGAACGTCTGGTAGTAGCAATTCCAGACGAAAGAGGAACAGTCCAAAAACAGCGGCAGATCCTCCGTCCCCGCTTCCGGCGCGGCAAAAGCGGACCGCCTCGGGCTGCAGCGCACGAACCGATCCATGCTCAGCTGGTCGTACTGCACCCAGGCGCCCCTGGCCAGATAGGCTTTCGCGGTAGTAAGCAGAACCTGTGCTTTCTCTTTGTTGTCCATGGCATGATTCCTGCAAAAAAGGCAGCCTGCCCGAAGAAAGGAGGTGTAGGGGGCAGGCTGCCGAAGACAAATTGCTTTACAGTTTAATGAAATTGTCGGATCTGGTGGTCGTTGCGGGCGGAGCCGGATCTAGCTTTCTGTCTGCGATGCCCAGAACGTCTTCCGGACGGATCCAGGGTCTGCCCTGGATGCCAGAGGTCTCTTCGTGGGTCAGCAGGCCCTTGTACATCGTGAGGGATCTTCTGTAGAAGCCGTCTGCCACGCAGGTCTCGACGACGCCCTTGTTCAGGATGCTCATGATGAACGGCAGCATCTCGCCCGCATAGGAGACAGACGTGGAGTGCGCGACCGCGCCGGGAATATTGGAAACGCAGAAATGAACGACTCCGTTGACGACGTATCTCGGATTGTCGTGATGCGTTTCATGAGAAGATTCAATCGCGCCCGGATCGTCGTTGGAGATGTCGACGAGGACGGAACCCGGTTCCATCAGCTTCAGCATTTCCTTATCGATCAGGAAGTCTTTTCTCTGTTTCGGCCATTTGACCGCGTTGATGACCATATCCATCTGAGGCAGAACTCTCGCGATGTTCTCCTTATTGCAGTACATGGTGGAAATGCGGTTATTGTATTCGAAGCCGATATTTCTCAGAATGCCCACGTTGATATCCATGACCGTGCAGTTTGCGCCCAGCGCGTACAGCACTTCCAGAGAGCCTTTGCCCACGGCGCCGCAGCCCAGGATCAGTACGTTCATTCTGGGTGCGCCGGCAAATCCGCCGACCCACTTGCCCTTGCCGCCGTTGATGGTCAGCATGGATTCCAGACCGAACAGAGCGCCCTGCTTACCGGCCGCTTCGCAGTTCGGAGAACCGTATCTGTGGCAGTCTTCCGCGGTGAAAGCGATGCACTTGCTCTTCAGCAGCGCGTCCACTTCTTCGGGATGTCCTGCCGGATGGATGCAGCCCAGAACGATCTGGTCTTCGCGGATGAGATCGAATTCGCAGGGTTCGAATTCCTTCACCTTGGCGATGAAATCGCTGCGCTTGTACATCTCTTCCATGGAATCCACGATCTCCGCGCCGGCAGCCGCATATTTCTCGTCCGGGAAGCCTGCTCCCTTGCCGCAGTCGTGCTGCGCCAGGACCTTATGACCCGCCGCTACGATGGATTCCACTTCCGCAGGCGTGCAGATGACTCTGAATTCGCCTTCTTTGATGTCTTTTAAGATACCGAATACCATAATTGAATTTACCTCCTGTAAAAGCTCTCTGTTATTTGTTTTCCGCAGCTGTTTTTTCGTCGAAATGCTTTATCGAGCCGCGGTAGAGGCTTCTTTCGAAAAAGTTGTTGCTATTGACGTCAAGCGTATCTGTATCTCTGCCAAGAAGCAGATCCATATAGTTGCGCATGATTCCTTCGTAATACACGATGGATTTGTGAGGATGGATGCTGGGCCATGCGTCGCAGCTCACCGTGATCCTTCTGTTGGTCGTGTCGACTCCCGCAGGAACCTCGGCGTACTCCGGGTCATCCGTGTAGATAACGCGTTTGTCGTAGGTCCCCTTGATGATGCCTTCGAACGCCTTCACCAGGATCGGCGTCACGCTGGTGTCATAGTGGTCTGCAGAGATATCGAGAATGATCGCGTTCTCGGGAAGATAACCCAGCTGTTTGTTGGTCAGAATATACTTGCTCGGATCCGGACGCTTCGATGCATCGATCAGGATATCCGTGCCGTTCAGGACTTTTTTCAGATTCTCCTCATCCGTGGTGATGCTTCTCGTAATGACCTGCGTAATGATGCCGGGCAGTTTATTGGCGAAGAGTTCTTTGTCGCTCAGGACTTCCAGGGAGCGTACGCATCCCTGCGCAACGCCGCCGGCACCGATGATCGTCGCCACGTACGGGTTTCTGTCCTTCGAAGCGAAATCCTCTCTCGTCTGTTTCAAAACGTCGAACGCCGTTTCGCATCCGGCGAACGCGGTTCCGAAGTAATCGACGAAGGTGCGGATGCCCTGATCGTCCACCATGGAATCCATCGAGAACGCCTTGATGTGTTTGCGATGTATGAGCTCTACGCAGCCAGGCCGCGTATCGTAATGGATCATGGAGAACAATCCGGATCCATCGTTCAGCATTTCCAGATCTTCGAGATCCGGATTCTTCAATACGATCAGCATATCCTGATGGAAGACCTCTTCCCTGTCCGCAAAGCGGATCGCGGGGAAAACATCGAGATAATCCTGATGCGTAAATCCCAGCCTGGACCCATATCCATTTTCCAAAACGGGTTCAACGTCGAATCCGCTTAAGATTTTGAAAAGACCCGGCGTGAATTCACGGATATCCCCCGCAAAGTTATTGATGATAGGAAAACCAAGCTTTTTAAAGAACATTTTCTGACCCCCTTTTAAATAGAATCCAGGCAAGAGCATGCCACGAAGTGGCCCGGAGAGACCTCTTCCAGCGCCGGAATGGCCTTGCATTTGTCACAGGCGTAATCACAGCGCTTGATAAAGCGGCA
>JAFPXN010000011.1 GCA_017412505.1 Bacillota bacterium
ATCATGTAAATCATTCTTGTAAATTATTAAGGAGGTATTCATCATGACAGCAAAAAAAGAAACCGCAACTCAACAGTGCAAGGAAACAATTTTTTTACAATATAATGGCAAAGAGGTGTGTATCGACCAGGTAAGAGAAGCCATCAAAGATAATTATGATGCAGTGAAGAAAGGCAGTGACCCCGCGGAAGAGATTAAGATTTACCTCAAACCAGAGGATACCAAGGCATACTATGTAGTTAATGAGGATTTCGCCGGTGAAGTAGACTTATCTTTTGAGTAACTGAAGTGAATCCTCCTGCCAGTCTCTTTTGATGAGACAAAACGAGTTGAAAGAGGAAACGGAATAGCGAAAGCCTGCCGGGGAGGCAGGCTTTTTACGTGCGGTTATTGTTGGTGAGTGGTGGGTGGCTAGCGCGTGGCTGGCGTGATCTGGTCGAATGTTAAGCGATTGAGCGGTTCCTGTGAATTTGCTTAACTCAAAAATATGGATTTGACGCTGATTTCGCCAAATATGCGCATGGAAGTTGTGCAATTCGGAACAATTTGTTAAGCACAATGGCTGTTTCCCTTCAAAGCTTAACTTGTGTCCAAAGTGGTTGTTAAGCGTTTCGAGAAGAAGTCATAGGTTGTTTAACATCGAAGTCCGAGCCCGGAAAACGGCACGTCCTTGCGGCGCCGCGCAGGCCGAATCCCTGGATCGTTGGCGGCAGGGTCAACCGCGGCACGGAATCGATGCCAGGAAAAACCGTTTAATGGTATAATAAATAACAAATAACGCAAGGAGGGCAACACCATGAGCAAAGCATTAGTCGCATATTTTTCCGCGTCGGGCGTGACCGCGAAGGTCGCGGAAGGCAAGCGTTTCTCTGCGAGCGTCGAAGAGGCGGAGCTGGCGAAGTGGGCCGCGGAGTGGCGCTAATTATGGACAAGATCAGAAAAGCGGAACCGAAGGACCTTACCCGCATCGCGGAGATCATGGTCGCAAATTTCAGGCTGTATTTCTATCCGTTCTTTCTGAACGACGATTATTATTTCGGTGAGCTTCAGGTGCCGGCGGTCGTCAGGCGCTTCGAAGATTTGCTGGACAGCATCTGGGTCTATGACGACGGTGTCGCAAAAGGTTTCCTGTACATGGACGGTACGGAGATCCAGAAGCTGTACGTCGAACCCATTCTGCACAGCAAGGGGATAGGAGAGCAGTTGCTGCAATTCGCAGTGGAACAATGCGGCGCGGATCATCTGTGGGCGCTCGAACTCAACAAGAGGGCCATTGCGTTCTATCAGCGTCACGGGTTCCGCCTGACGGAGGAGCGAAAGCCTGAGGATGACACCGACAAGATGCTGATCCTGCTGCGGAAGGCAGAAGGATAACAAGCCGCCCTGATACAGGGCGGTTTTTCTTCTGCAAAAAAAGTTTTGAAAAGGGGATTGACAACCTGTACATATTGTATATACTGTATATGAACAGTAAAGGAGCTATATACACGTGTACATCTTAATCGACAACAAAAGCGGCGCGCCGATCTACGATCAGATCGTGGCGCAGATCAAAAGGCAGATCCTGGACGGGTCACTGGCGGAAGACGAGGCGCTGCCTTCCATCCGCAGCCTGGCCAAGGACCTCCGCATCAGCGTCATCACGACGAAGCGGGCCTACGAGGAACTGGAACAAGAGGGGTTTATCTATACCATGCCCGGCAAGGGCAGCTACGTGGCGCCTCGCGATCCGCAGCTGATGCGCGAGGAGAATCTGAAGAAGATCGAAGAGCATATGCGGCAGATCCACCAGCTGGCGGGCCTTTGCGGGCTGACGCAGGCGGACCTGGCGGAGATGCTGGAGCTGACCAAGGAGAGTTAAATGAACGCATTCGAGATAAGAGGACTGACAAAACGCTACGACGGCTTCGCGCTGGAGAACGTAAGTCTGACGCTGCCGGAAGGCTGCATCCTGGGGCTGATCGGAGAGAATGGTGCCGGCAAGACGACGACGATCAAAGCCGCGCTGAACGTTATTCCGAAGGACGGCGGAGAGGTGGAAATCTTCGGGCAGAGGGCCGAAGGGGACATCGCTTCGCTCAAAGAAGATATCGGCATCGTGATGGGCGAACCGGGCCTTTCTTCCTGCCTGACCGGCGAACAGGTCTCGCGCATCATGGAAGGGATCTTCGCCCATTGGGACGACGCGGCGTTCCGCAGGATCGCGGACGAACTGGACCTGTCCCTGACGAAGAAATACAAGGAGCTGAGCCAGGGCAACCGCATGAAGCTGGGCATCGCCGTCGCGCTGTCGCACGGGGCGAAGCTGCTGATCCTGGACGAGCCGACAAACGGCCTGGATCCGGTGATCCGGGACAGATTCATGGGCATGCTGATGGACTTTACCCGCGAGGAGAACCACTCCGTGCTGATCTCTTCGCACATCGTCAGCGACCTGGAAAAGGTCTGCGACTACATCGCGTTCCTGCACGACGGCAAGCTGATGCTGTGCGAGGAAAAGGACGCGCTCATGGAGGAATACGGCGTGCTGCATTGCAGAAAGGAAGACTTCGAGGCGATCGATCCGGCTGCCGTGGTCGGCAGTTCGAACAGCGTGTACGGCGTGAGCGCGGTCGTGCGCAGAGACGCGGTGCCCGAGGGCTGGGAACTCAGCCCGGTCAATCTGGAAGATCTGTTCGTAGTGATGGTGAAGGGGGCGTAACGATGAAGGGTTTGATCCGTAAAGATATGTACATGATGAAAACGTATTTCCGCATCACCTGGGTGGTCGTGCTGATCTTTCTGGTCGTAGGGGCGCTCAACGAGAAGGCTTCGTTCTACCACGCGTACTCCTGCATGATGGGCGGCATCGTGCCCATCAGCATCCTGAGCTACGACGAAAAGGAGCGCTGGATGGACTACGCGGACACGCTGCCGCTGTCGGCAAAGACGATCGTCCGGTCGAAGTATCTGTTTGGCTTGATCTTCTCGATCGCGGTCTTCGTGCTGGCGACGGTTTCCTACGCGGTCAACTGTATGATGCACCGCGGCGGAGACCTGTCCTCCGTGCCCGCCATGGCATCGGTGTTCCTGTTCCTGAGTATGCTGCCGGCGATCCTGCTGATGCCCGTGCTGCTGAAATACGGCGTGGAGAGGGGACGCATCCTGTATTACATTCTGTTCGGCGCGCTGTTCGCTGCCGTGGCGGTGTTCGGCATCTCGGACAGTTTCCACCCGGCGGCGAATCTGAGCCCGGCTGTTCTGACGGTCGCGGCGGCCATCCTGTGGGTGGTCTCGCTGACCATCTCCCAGGCGGTGTACCCGAAGCGAGCGAGATAGTGCTGCATGTCGCTGGGTGTCGCTGGGGACGGTTCC
>JAFPXN010000116.1 GCA_017412505.1 Bacillota bacterium
ATCCCGGCGCAGATCCGGTGATCGAAAAAATGGTATTTACGAACGGGGTGGGTTGATATGAAGAAGATCTTAAGCATTTTCCTGACAGCGGCGTTTCTGTTCTCCCTGGGCGCCTGCACCTCTTCCGAAAGCGGAGGCGGACCGGAACCCACGCGGGAGCCGGCTTCCGTGGAAGACCAGCTCGCTTTGCTGGTCGCGAACAAGGACGTCTGGCTGGCCAAAGACAGCCTGTATCCGGCGTTCTACGCGGTCACGGACTTGAACGGAAACGGCCGGCTGGAGCTGATCTGCGACGAACCGGGCGACGACTGGTCGAACGTGGATACGTTCTATGAGATCAGCGAAGACGGCGAGACGCTGGAAAAACTGGCGTTTCCGTTCGGAGAAGATCACTCCCATCCGGATCTCGCCGACCAGGACGCTTTCCGCATGTACGTCGGGCAGGAAGGCCGCTATCTGGTCGCGAACGACAATATCTATATGGGACCCGTCCAGGCGGCGGATTACCAGGCTTATCACGTACAGGATTCTCTCTTCCTCGGCGAAAACGGTGTGGAAGCGGGCGACATCGCCTGGTGCATGATGATCGATGAGGATACGAACGGCGATACGCTGAGCGAGTATCATATCTATTACTATACCGGCGGGGACGCCAACGAACCGTTGGACGGCGAAGGCTACAGGAACGCGGCGTCCGAGCAGTTCCCGGGCTATAACGAAGAGGTCTGCAAGGTCGCCTGGTGGACGCTGGGCGACGATACGGAGGCAGATGAAGAGGCGCTGACGACCGGCCTGACGTATTCCTGGAACGGCTTCTCCGTCGAGCCGGACGACGCGAAGTTCGCGGAACTGGCAACGGATCCGTATTACGACTTCTATGCGGCAGGCGCCGGCGGTGCAAAGATCTACCGCGAAGGCGAGGAAGCGCCTTACTTCCCGAGTTTCCGCGATATTTACGGCACCTGGTACCTGCAGAGCGCATGGAACGACGACGGCATCACGTACGTGGGCGCGGGTCTTTCCACGGGCGAGCTGAACATCCTCGACAGCGGACAGCTCTACATGAATTACAACAACGAACACGACCCGAGAGGACCGTATCTCATCACGGAAATGAATATGACCAGCGACAGCCTCGCCCAGGGAGAGGCAGCCGACGACTGGGTCATCGTCTACGAGTCGGACGACGGCATGTGGCAGATGCAGCTGCGCCCGGATCCGGACAACGACGCCATGTACGTCACGTGGTACGAGTGGCCGGACGGTGACCGCAGTGCGGAGCCCACCGGCATGAACCTGGTCTATTCCAGGATCGCGGGATGAAGCGGGGCATCAGGATCGTGCTCGGCATTCTCGCGGCGGTCATCCTGGTCGGCGCAGTCACGTTCTGCATCTCCGAATCCCTGGTGATCCGCGCCAGCAAAGGGCAAAACTACGACGATGCGGATTACATCATCGTGCTGGGCGCGAAGGTGGACCCCTGGGGTCCGTCCCGGGCGCTGGACGACCGGCTGCGGGCGGCGCTCGCCTATCTGGAGGATCATCCGGACTGCAAGGCCGTCGTGACCGGCGGGCAGGGACCGGACGAGGTGATGAGCGAAGGCAGATGCATGCGGGACTGGCTGCGGGAGAAGGGGATCGCCCCACAGCGGGTCATCGCTGAGGAGAAGGCGTCCGACACCCGGGAGAACCTGCGTTTTTCGGCAGAGCTCGTCGCGCAGGACAGCGGAACGGACTGGCGCGAGCAGAAACTGGTGATCGTTTCCAGCGAATATCACCTCTGCCGGGCCGCTTACGTGGGGCGGCACCTGCTGGACTACGAGTTCGGCACCTATCCGGCGCCGACGAGCCTGCAGGCGTACAAGATCCGCTATTTCATCCGCGAAGCGCTGGGCATGGTCTATACGAGATTGTTTTATATATAACGTTGAACAGATAAAGGAGACAGCATGAAAGTTAAACTCTACTGCAAACAGGCGGCACAGGAGGAGTTCCTGGACAAACTTTTCAAGGGATACGGGCTGGAATACGACGCGACGGAAGATCAGCCCACGCTGCAGGCGTATAAGGATCTGAAGGGACAGGGCTTCGACGCGGTCATCTCTATTCCCCATCCCACCAGCGATCCGGAATTCGACGCGCTGCAGGACGCCGGCGTCAGACACGTCATCACGCAGTCCGTCGGTTTCGACCACTTCGACAAAGAATCCGCAAAGCGCCACGGCATCGGCATCCATCACGCGGTCTATCCGCCCCAGAGCGTGGCCAGCTACGCGGTGATGTGCATCCTGATGGCGGCCAGAAGGGCGGAGACCATCCTGCGCCACTACCGCGAGAAGGATTTCCGCATCAACGACTGCCGGGGCCACGACCTGTCCGAACTGACGGTCGGCATCATCGGCACGGGCAAGATCGGCCAGTGCGTGGCGAAGCGCCTGCGCGGCTTCGAGTGCAGGATCCTCTGCTACGATATCTATCAGAATGACGGACTGAAGGAATTCTGCGAATACGTCTCCATGGAGGAACTGCTGGCGCAGTCCGATATCGTTACGCTCCACGCGTTCGCGAGCCCGGAGAACCATCATCTGATCGACGCGGAAAAGCTGGCGCTCATGAAGCCCACCGCCTATATCGTCAATACTGCCCGCGGCGACCTGATCGACACCTGGGCGCTGATCGAAGCCCTGCGGGCGAAGAAACTGGGCGGCGCGGTGCTGGACGTCATGGAGAACGAATCCGGCTACTATTACACGGATCAGCGCAATAACCCCGTGCCCGAGATGATACAGGCGCTGGAAGCTCTGCCCGAAGTGACGCTGCTGCAGCACATGGCGTTCTGTACGTATCTGTCCGCCAACGAACAGCTGAAGACGGCGATCGAAGCCAGCTACCTGGCGCTGAACGGGCTGCCCAATCCCTACGAGATCAAGTAAACGGAGGAATCCATGATTTTTGTGATCCAGCGGGTC